>NZ_CAMPPP010000005.1:0-359998 GCF_946901175.1 Pseudomonas sp. Marseille-Q5117
CAACATCATCGTTGAATGACACACCGCTTTCGCGAGCAGGCTCGCTCCCACAGGGGTTGGTGTACACAGTTAAATTTGGGCAATGCTTCAACTCCCGCCAGTACGCCCGCACATTCGGATATTCCTCGAGCGAGACAGTGTCTTCCATTGCATGGATGGGACGGCTGACGCCAAACCCGTGGGAGCGAGCCTGCTCGCGAAGGCATTCTGTCAGTCAACATCATCGTTGAATGACACACCGCTTTCGCGAGCAGGCTCGCTCCCACAGGGGTTGGTGTACACAGTTAAATTTGGGCAATGCTTCAACTCCCGCCAGTACGCCCGCACATTCGGATATTCCTCCAGCGATACATTTTCTTCCAATGCATGGACGGCATAGCTGACGCCAAACCCGTGGGAGCGAGCCTGCTCGCGAAGGCTTTCTGTCAGTCAACATCACCGTTGCATGACACACCGCTTTCGCAAGCAGGCTCGCTCCCACAGGGGATGTGCATCGTTGTGAATCAAGCGCTTTGCAGGCCCACCGCTGTACGCTGCATGCCGACGAATTTCGGCAGCGCCTCGACCCGCGCAAGCCATGCCCGCACATTTGGATATTCTTCCAGCGAGACATTGCCTTCCGGTGCGTGGGCGACGTAAGTGTAGGCGGCCACATCGGCAACGGTTGCCTTGTCGCCGGCAAGGAATGCGCTGTTGGCCAACTCGTCTTCCATCACTTGCAATAAAGCGTGGGAACGCTTGATCGCATCAGCCGCGTCGTAACCGGCGCCGAACACCGTGATCAAGCGCGCCGTGGCCGGGCCGGAGCTGATCTGCCCGGCGGCCACCGATAACCAGCGCTGCACCTTGGCTTGCTCGACCGGATCGTTCGGCAGCCACTGGCCGTTGCCGTATTTGCTCGCCAGATAAACCAGAATGCCGTTGGAATCCGCGAGCACCGTGCCGTTGTCATCAATCACCGGCACCTGACCGAAACGGTTGAGGGCGAGGAATTCAGGGGTTTTGTGTGCGCCCTTCATCAGGTCGACGAACACCAGTTCGGTCGGCACATCCAGCAGGGACAACATCAACTCGACGCGATGCGAGTGGCCGGACAACGGATGGCGGTACAGTTTGACGGCTGACTGGGACATGACGTGCTCCTGGATTATTTGAGGTCGACCCGCTGATCGTGTCGATGGGGCTCATCCTGCTCCCCTGCCGCAAATCGCGGAATCCTCAGCAAATACAATCGAGCATTTCAGCCAGTGAAATAATCACCCGCCTCCTTAGGCGCGCGCAGGGATCATTTCACCGAGTGAAACAGTGGATTGCAGTTTCTGACCATTCCCTCGCAACCGGCCGAGGGCGAACATGAGCCCACTTGAGCTTCAGCCCCTGGCGGCTCACCGGCCCGTTTGCACCCGAGGAGAATCGAAATGGACACAGCGTCGAAACCGCAGCCCTCGCCCTGGCACGAAGGTGAGCTGACCCTGCAACGTGCCGTCGGCGCGGTGGAGATGATGGTCGGTGTCGGTCAGCGGCAACTGGCCCGCGACTGGATGCCGGACCAGCACCGCGAGTTCTATGCGCAACTGCCCTTCGTCGTACTCGGCGCTGTCGATGGCCAGGGCGACCCGTGGGCAACGCTGCGCACCGGTCAACCGGGGTTCATGGATTCGCCGTCGCCGCAGGTGCTGAAGATCAAACTCGACGCCCAGCCCAATGACCCGGCCAATCAAGGCCTGCAGCCCGGCGACGCGATCGGCATGCTCGGCATCGAGCTGCACACCCGTCGGCGCAATCGCATGAACGGCAATATCAGCCGCCGCAAGGACGACAGCCTCGAGATCAGCGTGACCCAGGCTTACGGCAACTGCCCGCGCTATATCAACCTGCGCCATTACGCCTTCGTCGATGAGACCACCGACAACGCGCTCGACTTGCCGGTCAGCGAACCCTTGGTGCGCGACATGATCACCGCCGCCGACTCGTTCTACGTGGCCACTTATGTGGTGCGCGACGGTGAGCGCCAAGTCGATGTGTCCCATCGCGGCGGCAAATCCGGCTTCGTGCACATGGACGAAGACGGCACCCTGACCATCCCGGATTTCTCCGGCAATCTGTTCTTCAACACCTTGGGCAACATTCTGCTCAACCCGCGCGCCGGGCTGACCTTTATCGATTTCGAAAGCGGCGATCTGTTGCAGATGACCGGCAGCGCAGAAGTGCTGCTCGACGATCCGCAGATCGCCGCGTTCCAGGGCGCCGAGCGCCTGTGGCGCTTCAAGCCGCAGCGCATCGTTTACCGTCAGGCCGCGCTGCCACTGCGCTGGGCCGAGCAGCCGGAAGGCGATTCGCCCAATTCGCAAATGACCGGCAGCTGGGAACAGACCCGCGAGCGTTTGCAGGCCGAGGCGCTGCGCAATCAATGGCGCGCGCTGCACGTCACGCGGGTGGTCGATGAGAGTCCGCAGATCCGCTCCTTTTACCTGCAAGCCAACGACGGCTTCGGCCTGCCGCGCTTCGAACCGGGCCAGCACTTGCCGATCAAGGTCTTGCTCGACGGTCAGGATGCCGCGTCGATCCGCACCTACAGCGTGTCCAGCGCGCCGTCGGACGAGTTTCTGCGCATCAGCGTCAAACGCGATGGCTCGGTATCCTCGCATCTGCATGATCGGGTTCAGGCATTGGACTTGATCGAAGCCCGCGCGCCGCAAGGCGACTTCACCGTCGACGCCACCGAACGCCGGCCACTGGTGCTGTTGGCCGCAGGGGTTGGGGTGACGCCGTTGCTGTCGATGCTGCGCGAGGTGGTCTATCAGGGCAAACGTATCAGCCGCATGCGCCCGACCTGGGTGGTGCAAAGCAGTCGCACGGTCGAGGATCTGGCCTTTCGCGAAGAAATCGATGCCTTGGCTGCGCGCGCCGGTGACAAGGTCAAGGTGCTGCGCGTGGTCAGCCAGCCGCCGCTGGAAGCAACAGCGCAGGGTTACGATCACGCCGGGCGCATCGACATCGCCTTGCTGAAGAGCCAGCTGCCGCTGGATGACTACGATTTCTACCTGTGCGGCCCGGGCAGCTTCACTCAGGCGCTGTACGACGGCTTGCGCAAAATGCGTATTCCCGATGATCGCATCCACGCCGAAACCTTCGGCCCGTCGACGCTGATCCGCGATGTCGAAATCAGTACCCCGGCGCCGCCGCAAGTGCCGGTCGCGGAAGAGCCGGTGAAGGTGTTGTTTGCCACGTCCGGCAAGGAAGCACGCTGGGAACCGGGCAGCGGCACCTTGCTGGAACTGGCCGAGGCACGTGGCTTGAATCCGGAGTTCAGCTGTCGCGGCGGCTCGTGCGGCACCTGCAAAACCCGCCTTACCAGCGGTCAGGTGCATTACCTCACCCCGCCGGCCATGCGCCTGGCGGACGACGAAGTGCTGATCTGCTGCGCCGCCCCGGCGCAGGGCAGCGAAACCCTGGTGCTGGACGTTTGAATGTTGAGGAGGTGCGCCATGAAGCCGTATGCAGAAACCAACGTGGTTTGGCCGCAAGAGAAAACCGGACTGTCCGCCAGTGAATGCGAACGCAGTTTTTTACTGCCGCAACTGATGGGTTCACTCGCCGGTGAAACCTGCGCGTTGACGGGCTCATTCAATCAACGTGAGCATCTGCCTTCGAGCCCGAACGGCTGGTTTTCCCGTGGGCTCAAGGCGTTGTTTGCTTAGGCTTTGCTAACAGCCGCCACCCTGCCCGCCGGCCGGTGCTGGCGGCTGGTGACCAGGCCAATGAACGAGATCAGCAGCGCCAGGCCAATGGTCGAAGTCACTTCCAGGCGATGTTCTGGGGTGATCATCATCACCGCCAAAGCCGCGCAGATAAAGGCGATAACCAGCCAGGTGAGCCAGGGAAACAGCCACATGCGCAAGGTCATTTCGACCTTTTCCCGTTCCAGTCGGCGGCGCATGCGCAACTGCGAAATGGCGATCACCAGATACACCAGCAAGGCAATTGCGCCGGAGCTGGCGAGCAGGAACTGGAACAGCCCGGCCGGCATGAAATAGCTGAGTAACGTCACACCCGCGCCGATCACCGTGCTGGCAATGACCGCCGCGCGTGGCACGCCAGCCGCCGAAGTCACCTTCAATGCCGGCGGCGCATCGCCGCGTCGGCCCAGCGAATAGAGCATGCGCGAGGAAATGTAGATCGACGAGTTCATGCAACTGGCCACCGCGATCAACACCACAACGTCGACGAGAAATTTGGCGTTGGGGATGTTCATCAGTTCCAGTGCGCGCTGGTAGGAACCGACCGAGGCAAGTTGCGGGTCGTTCCATGGCACCACGGAAATCACCACGAAGATCGACAGCAGATAGAAAATGCCGATGCGCCAGATCACCGAGCGCGTGGCCTTGGCGATGTTCTGCGCCGGATTGTTCGATTCTGCAGCGGCGATAGTCACCGCTTCGGTGCCGATGAAACTGAACATGATGGTGATGAACGCGCCGACCACCGCCGACATGCCGTTGGGCGCAAAGCCGCCGTGCTCGGCCATCAGCGTGCTCAAGCCACTGGCTTCACGCTCGGGAATCCAGCCCATCAGCACCGCAAAACCCAGGCCGATGAAACCGATGATCGCGATGACCTTGGCCATGGCGAACCAGAATTCGAACTCGCCGTATTTCGACACGCTGAACAGGTTGGTAATCACCAGCAGGACGATCGACAGCAAGGCGAACAACCACGCATCGACCTGGGGAAACCACTGATTGAGCACGTGCCCGGCGGCCAAGGCTTCGATGGGAATTACCAGCACCCAGAACCACCAGTAGAGCCAGCCGATGGTGAACCCGGCCCAGCGGCCAATGGCTTGATCGGCGTAGGTGGAAAACGAGCCGGTGTCGGGATGCGCCACGGCCATTTCGCCGAGCATGCGCATGACCAGCACGACCAGCAGACCGGAGAACAGATAAGCGAGCAGCACCGCAGGTCCTGCGGCGGCGATGGCGTGGCCTGAGCCAACGAAAAGTCCTGCGCCGATGATGCCGGCAATGGAAAGCATGGTGACGTGACGCGGTTTGAAACCTTGCGCCAACTGACCGTTGGAGTCCTTGGGGTTCAGGCTAGTCATGGGTTCTTATTGTTCTCATGATCGACGTTTGGGCCACTGACTGAGCGTCAGGCGATCATCATTTCCGGTGTCGGCATCAGGCGAAAGCTGCGACGCAGACGCTTTGCCGACGAAATGATGCTTCACCTTACGTGGCCCGACCGCCGCGCAACTAGCCTGAGTGCGGCATGCCGATGTCTGATTTCGACATGCCACTCTCAGGCCAGCATGGGTCGGCGGCAACCGCTGCGGAGATTTACAGCGTGTAGGAAATCCCCACCTGCACGGTTCGCGGCGCGCCCGGGTAGGCGTAGACGTTGCCGAAGGCGCCTTCTTCGTAGTCGCGATCGAAGATGTTTTTCACATCGAGATTGAGCCGCACCTTGTCGTTGATCTTGTAGAAGCTCAGCAGGTCGACCACGGTGTAACTGCCCATGGAAAACGCGGTGTTGGACGTCTGCCCGGCGCGCTCGTCGACGTATTTCAGGCCGGTGCCAAGGCCAAGGCCTTTGAGCGTGCCGTCCTGGAACTCGTACATGTTAAGCAGGCTGAAGCTGTTCTTCGGTATGTTCAGCAGGCGCGTGCCGGAGCGCAGCGTGTTGTCCTTGGTCACCTCGGCGTCAACGTAAGCGTAACCGCCGACCACTCGCCACTCGGGGGTGAGATTGCCGGTGACATTGACGTCGAAACCACGGCTGCGTACTTCACCGGCGGCGACGCTGAAGGTCGAATCCACAGGATCGGTGGTCAGCACGTTGCGTTTTTCGATCTGGTAGATCGCTGCGTCGACGCTCAACTGCTGATCCAGCGCTTCCCACTTCACGCCCATCTCGTAGGACTTGCCTTTTTCCGGAGCGAAGCCGCCGCCTTCGCGGCTGGCGCCGGTGTTGGGCTTGAACGAGCGCGCGGTGTTGGCGTACACCGCCAGGGTTTCGGTCAAATCGTAGGTCACGCCGATACGCGGGGTGACCGCGTTGTCGCTGGCCTGCCAGCTCTTCCCGCCGGGCACGTAGGTTTCGTAATCGTGCTCGAAGCGCTCGAAACGTGCGCCGGCCAGCACTTTCAGTTTGTCGGTCAGGGCGACCTGATCCTGCACGAACGCGGCGTAGGTCTTGAGGTTCTCTTTATCGTGGGTCGGTGTGCGGGTCAGCGCCGGGCGTGGCTGGCCGTAAACCGGATTGAAGATGTCGATCGGGTAGGCACTGACCGCGCCGCTGGAGCGCTGGATGATCGACTTGTAATCGTAATCTTCGTACTCGATGCCGGTGAGCAAGGTGTGCTGCAGACCGCCAGTGTCGAAATGCCCGGTGAGGTTGAGCTGGGTGTCCTTGTCGGTCCATTCCAGCTTGCGGTAGTTGAAGTTGCGTCCCAGCGTGCGGCCGTCAGCGGCAATGCCGTTGGCCTCGATCGCGTTGCCCTGGAGCGAGCCGTCTAGCCACTGGAAACCACCGCCCAGGGTCCAGTCGTCGTTGAGCATGTGTTCGAAACGCAGTTGCGCCATGTTGTTGTCGTTGTGCAGCTTGCCGACGTCCTTCTCGCCAAAGAAGGTATCGCGCGAGGCGGTGCCGATCTGCGCCGGGTAGCGGGTCACGCCACGATCGAGCGGCGCGTTGTTGCGCATGAAATCGCCTTCGAAAATCAGCTTGGTCGCGTCGGTGGCCTGCCAGGTCAGCACCGGCGTAATGCCGTAGCGCTCGGTCTCGACATGATCGCGGAAGGTGTCGCCGCCCTCGCCCACCACATTCAAGCGATAGGCCAGACGCCCTTCTTCATCCAGCGGCCCGGAAGCGTCGAGGGTGCCGCGCTTCATGCCTTGGTCGTTCAATTGGCTGCCCAGAGTGACGGTGCGCTCGGGCAACGGCTGTTTCGACACCACGTTGAAGGTACCGCCGGGATCGCCACGGCCATAGAGCATGGTCGCCGGACCGCGCAGCACTTCCAGACGCTCGATGGTATTGGCGTCGGGCATGTTCGGGTAGCCACGGTTGATCGGGAAACCGTTGCGGTAGAACTCACCCGTGGTGAAGCCGCGCACGGTGAACGTGGTCAGGCCCTGCCCACCGAAATTGTTCGCCCGACCCACGCCGCCAGCGTAATCCAGCGCATCCTGCAAACGCGTGGCGCCGAGGTCTTCGACGGCATCCTTGGTGACCACACTGATCGACTGCGGGGTTTCATGAATCGAAGTGTCGGTGCGCGTGGCGCTGGCCGAACGCGTCGCGCGGTAGCCTTGAACCGGGCCGTCTGCCCGTTCGTAATCCGCTGTGCCGACCACATCGGTGGCTTCCAGCTCAAGCGTTGAAGAAGTCGGTTCGGCTGACTCAGCCCACGAGGAAGAAGACAACGCCTGCAGCACACAAATGGAAAGCAGAGTTCGACGCATGAGGTGAAAACCTTTACGAATAGGCCAGAACGAAGGGCAAAACCGCCAATGAAAACGCGGCGCATGGTATACGGTCGCATTAGTAATTGAAACGTATTCTTATTTGTCATGTTGATCAGGATTGGTGAGCGGGATTCATCACTCCATCCTGAAACCGCGCATTATCAGCAGCGCGTCGATGGCCTAGGCTCGTAGAGATCCGACGTCAATCGATGGCTGCGCCGCGCTACGTGGGCGCCGCCAGCCTGTCTGAAAGGAATTTGCAGATGAAATTCGACACCCCGGCCGGCTCCAATTCGATCGACCAGCTGAACGTCATCGGCCAACCTGCCGACCGCATCGACGGCAAGCTGAAAACCACCGGCACCGCCCCCTACGCCTACGAGCAAAACGCAGCGGTGCCGGACGCCGCCTATGGCTATATCGTCGGCGCCGGGATCGGCAAGGGGCGCATTGCCTCGATCGATTCGACGCAAGCGCGGGAGGCGTCCGGGGTGATTGCCATCGTCACTTACGAAAACGCCGGGCCATTGGCCAAAGGCGAGTTTTACGTAGCCAGAGCCTTGGCCGGGCCGCAGGTCGATCACTATCACCAGGCCGTGGCGATTGTCGTCGCGGACACCTTTGAACAGGCCCGCGCGGCCGCCGGCTTGCTCGACATCCGCTACGTGGCCGAACCAGGTTCCTTCGATCTGGCGGCGGCGAAAGACTCCGCTACCCCACCGCCACCGGCCGGCTTCGGCCCGCCGCCGCAGACCAGCGTCGGTGACTTCGAAGGCGCCTTCAACGCTGCGCCCGTGCAAATCGATCAGCACTACAGCACGCCTGACCAGGCCCACGCGATGATGGAACCGCACGCAACCATTGCCCGCTGGAGTGGCACGCAGTTGACCTTGTGGACATCGATCCAACAGATCAACTGGGGCGTGCGCGATCTGGCGAAAACCCTCGGCATCGCCAAGGAAGATGTGCGCCTGATCTCGCCGTATATCGGCGGGGGTTTCGGCGGTAAGGGCACGATTCTTTGCGACGCAGTGTTGGCATCCCTGGCCGCTCGACATGCCGGGCGACCGGTGAAAGTCGCGCTGCCGCGGCCGCTGATGTTCAACAACCTGACCCATCGTCCGGCGACGCTTCAGCGCCTGCGCATCGGTGCCAACCGTGACGGCGTGATCACGGCGATCGGCCACGAGAGCTGGTCGGGCAATCTGCGCGGCGGACGCGCCGAAGCGGCTACCGCGTCAACCCGCTTGCTTTACGCCGGGGCCAATCGCATGACCCGTTTGAATCTCGCCGTGCTCGATCTCGCCGAGGGTTCGGCGATGCGCGCGCCGGGCGAGGCACCGGGGATGATGGCGCTGGAAATCGCCATGGATGAACTGGCGGAAAAGCTGCAGATGGATCCGCTGCAGTTGCGCATCCTCAACGATTCGCAGGTCGATCCGGAGCAACCGTCGCGGCCGTTCTCCAAACGGCAGTTGGTGGAATGCCTGAACACTGGGGCCGAACGCTTTGGCTGGCGTCAGCGCAACCCTCAACCCGGTCAGCGCCGTGGGGGCGGTTGGCGGGTCGGCATCGGGCTGGCCTCGGCGATTCGCGGCGCACCGACGACCGCTTCGGCGGCGCGGGTGCGTCTCGATCGTCAAGGCGTCATCACCGTGGAAACCGACATGACCGACATCGGCACCGGCAGTTACACCATCATCGCCCAGACCGCTGCCGAAATGATGGGCGTGCCGCTGGACCGTGTCGTCGTGCACTTGGGCGATTCGCGGTTTCCGGAATCGTCGGGCTCCGGCGGCCAGTGGGGCGCCGCCTCCTCCACTGCCGGCGTATATGCCGCGTGCGTGAAACTGCGTGAAGCCGCCGCTCACGCCGTCGGGTTTGACCCGCAGCAAGCCGAGTTTGTCGACGGGCAAATTCGCGCAGGCTCGCAGCGGGTTGGCTTGGCTCAGGCCGCAGCCAATGGCGAGCTGGCGGGGGGGGACCGCATGGAATACGGCGACCTTGCCCAGCGCTTCGCCCAGCAGACCTTCGGCGCGCATTTCGCCGAGGTCGCGGTCAATGCGGCGACCTCGGCGAAATGCGCGCCGGCAACTTGCCGTGTGCGCCGCCGGGCGCATCCTCAACCCGAAAACCGCGCGCAGCCAGATCATCGGCGGCATGACCATGGGCGCTGGTGCGGCATTGATGGAAGAGCTGGCGGTGGATCATCGAATCGGCTTTTTCGTCAATCACGATCTGGCCGGATACGAGGTGCCGGTGCACGCCGACATTCCCCATCAGGAAGTGATCTTTCTCGATGAAGTCGACCCGTATGCCACCCCGTTGAAGGCCAAAGGCGTTGGCGAGCTGGGTATCAGCGGCGCCGCGGCGGCCATCGCCAACGCGATCTATAACGCCTGTGGCGTACGGGTGCGCGATTATCCGATTACGCTGGATAAACTCATCGGCGAGTTGTCCTACCCGGTCTGAGACTGGATCACGCAGGATATCGCCCATGTACCCCACCACCCCCGATGGCCGCTATTTTGTGGTCAAGCAACAGCTGTGGCGTTGCAGCAATCCATCACTGCCAGCCGCCAAGCGTGAGACGTTTGTAGCCGAACTCATGTCAGCGCGACGTGCGGTCAAAGAGGCGAAGCGTGCGGAGGATGCACAGGCGTTGAAGTCAGCCAGAGCTCGGGTGGATGCGGCCAAAGTCGCCTTGGGTGAGCGCGGGCCGGTGTGGTGGGATGACGGCAGCCCGGATTACAACCGATTCAAAGTGAGCAATACACCGTATGCGCAGTGGTTTGCCCAACTGCCGGACAAGAACGGCGGACCTGCCTGAGTTTCGAATGGCCTGCTGATCTCCAATCCCACCAATCAACACAGATCTCCTGTGGGAGCGAGCCTGCTCGCGAAGGCGTTGGGTCAGGCAATGAAGATGTTGAATGTGCCGCGGTCTTCGCGAGCAGGCTCGCTCCCACAGGATTGGGGATTGAATGAGGATCGATGGTTCGGCCCAAAACAGTATAGGAGTGAGCCTGCTCGCGATTGCGGCGTGTCAGTTGAATAGTTCGCTGACTGATACGACGCCATCGCGAGCAGGCTCGCTCCCACACTGGGTTTTGCATGTCGCCGGGATTTGGCACACGCCGCTAAAACCTGTGGGAGCGAGCCTGCTCGCGAATGCATTGGGTCAGGCAATGAAGATGTTGAATGTGCCGCCGTCTTCGCGAGCAGGCTCGCTCCCACAGTGGATTTTGCGTGTCGCCGGGATTTGGCACACGCCGCTAAAACCTGTGGGAGCGAGCCTGCTCGCGAATGCATTGGGTCAGTTAAAGAAGATGTTGGATGTGCCGCCGTCTTCGCGAGCAGGCTCACTCCTACAGGAACCAGCGGCGAGGCTCAGACTTGCAACAACTGCCGGGTCATCGCCATCGAGGTTTCCAGCGACTGCCCGGTGCGCTGCAGTTTGTTCAGCAGACTCGCGCCGAGCCAGAGCTGATACAGCGTCTCTGCCAACTTGCGCGCATCGCCCTCGGGCAGGCTTTTGTCATTTTGGCCTTGTTCGATGCATTCGGTGATCCGCGCGACGATGCGTTCGGCGCCGTCGCGCAAGGTCAGGCGCATTGATTCGGACAGGTCGGCGACTTCGGCGCTGAGTTTCACCACCAGGCATTCATCGCCGTGGCCTTCGAGGGTGCAGCGGTTCTGCCAGCCCTGCCAGTAATCCATCAAACGCTCGAAGGCAGTCAGCCCCGGCAGCGTCAAGCGGCGCTCCATGTCGGCGAGGTAGTCGACGAAGTAATCCTCGAGCAGCGCCTGGCCATACAACTCCTTGGATTTGAAGTAGTGATAGAACGAGCCCTTGGGCACGCCGGCGGTCTGCAGGATCTCGTTGAGGCCGACGCTGGTGAAGCCCTTCTCGGCCATCATCCGGTGGCCGGTGTCGAGCAAGTGTTGGCGGGTGTCGTCAAAGGTCGGCTTCATGGTGCGCAAAATTCCAGACAATAGACCAGTCGTATAGTTTTCAGGACTGGAAGTTTGCCATAACCGACGGGCAAAAACATTTTCTGAAAAAATTACTAGACGACTGGTCTAATTGGAAACTATGCTGCGCCCCGACACACAAATTCATGCGGCACCGACAACAAGCGAATCCCTCGCCTTCTGCCGATGCCAGACCAACCCAAGGGTGCTCTATGAAAATCTTGATGGTTCTGACTTCCCACGATCAACTCGGCAACACTGGCAAGAAAACCGGTTTCTGGCTGGAAGAGTTCGCCGCGCCCTACTTTGCCTTCAAGGACGCCGGCGCCGACGTCACCCTGGTATCGCCTGCCGGCGGCCAGCCTCCGCTCGATCCGAAAAGCGATGAGCCAAGCGCGCAGACTGCCGAAACCGACCGCTTCCGCGCCGATCCGGCCGCACAACAAGCACTGGCCACTACTGGCCGTCTGGCTGATGTGAAGGCCGAAGATTTCCACGCAGTGTTCTACCCAGGTGGCCACGGCCCGCTGTGGGATCTGGCCGAAGACAAGGCCTCGATCGCGCTGATCGAAGCCTTCGACCGCGCCAACAAGCCCCACGGTTTTGTCTGCCACGCACCCGGCGTGTTGCGTCATGTGGTGCGCGCTGACGGCCAGCCAATCGTCAAGGGCCGTGATGTCACCGGCTTCACCAATGCCGAAGAAGCGGCGGTCGGCCTGACTGACGTGGTGCCGTTCCTCATCGAAGACGAGTTCCAGCGTCTCGGCGGGCGTTACTCGAAAGTCGCCGACTGGCAGGTTCACGTGGTGGGTGACGGTCAACTGGTCACCGGCCAGAACCCGGCCAGCTCCGCCGCCGTTGCCGAAAAGCTGTTGAAGATGCTCGGCTGAATCCAGCGCTCCAACCCGATCAACGCCGCGTGCGTACAGCCCGGCGTTGTTTTTTTGCCCAGTCACTAGTCGACTGGTCTAATCAGATTCAAGGCTTACTCCATGAATAACGCTTTTTTCACGCCCGCTAAATTGGGCAACCACACCCTGAAAAACCGCATCGTCCTGCCGCCTCTCACCCGCCAGCGCAGCACGCAGCCGGGCAATGTCGCCAACGAGTTGATGGCCGAGTATTACCAGCAGCGCGCCGGTGCCGGTTTGCTGGTCACCGAAGGCACGCAGATCGAACCGCGCGGCCAAGGTTATGCGTGGACGCCGGGCATTCACACGCCGGAGCAGATCGCCGGTTGGCGCAAAGTCACCGAGGCGGTGCACGCCGTGGATGGCGTGATCTTCGCCCAGCTCTGGCATGTCGGTCGGGTCTCGCACACGGCGTTGCAGCCCAATGGTGATGCGCCGGTGTCGGCCTCTGCGGTCGCCACGGATCGCGTCAGCGTGTTCATCGAAACCGCGCCCGGTGTCGGTGAACTGGTGCCGCCGTCCGCGCCGCGCGCGCTGAGCACCGATGAAGTGCAGGAACTGATTCAGCTGTACATCCAGGCCGCGCGCAACGCGATGGAGGCGGGTTTCGACGGCATCGAACTGCATTGCGCCAACGGTTATCTGGTCAACCAGTTCATCTCCGCCCACAGCAACCTGCGCACCGACCAGTACGGCGGCTCGCAGGACAATCGCTTGCGCTTCTTGCGCGAAGTGGTGGCCGGCGTCGCCGAATGCATTGGCAAGGACAAGGTCGGTGTGCGTTTCGCGCCGTTGTTCACTACCACCGATGAAGCGCGGACATACCTGGGCCTGGTCGAGGAAGATCCGCACACAACTTACATTGCGGCGATCAAGATTCTTGAAGACGTGGGCATCGCCTACCTGTCGATCGCCGAAGCCGACTGGGACAACGCGCCAGCGATGCCGCAGACCTTTCGCCAGGCCGTACGTGAAACCTTCAGCGGCGCGATCATTTATGCCGGCCGCTACACCGCCAAAACCGGCGCGCAATTGCTTGAGTCGGGGCTGGCCGATCTCGTCGCGTTTGGCCGACCGTTCATGGCCAACCCGGACCTGCCGGCGCGGATTGCCAATGACTGGCCGTTGAACCAATTGAATCCGGCGACGGTGTATGGCGGCGGTGCCGAGGGTTATATCGACTATCCGACCTACC
The DNA here is from genome assembly GCF_946901175.1 of Pseudomonas sp. Marseille-Q5117. Taxonomy (NCBI): domain Bacteria; kingdom Pseudomonadati; phylum Pseudomonadota; class Gammaproteobacteria; order Pseudomonadales; family Pseudomonadaceae; genus Pseudomonas; species Pseudomonas sp. Marseille-Q5117. Next base: position 13,551 of record NZ_CAMPPP010000005.1, read on the forward strand.
CCGCTTAAGAACCCCACCCAAATCCCTGTGGGAGCGAGCCTGCTCGCGAAGGCGGTGTGTCAGTCAGCACTTGTATTGACTGACAGGACGCTTTCGCGAGCAGGCTCGCTCCCACAATAGGATGTCAGTTGCTGCCAAAACCTATACATAACAAACAATCTGTATAACTATTGGAGTTCGAATCGCTGACCGGATTTCGCTCCATGCCCCCTGCCCACCGCTTGCTCCTGATCCTCGGCGACCAGCTGTCTTTCGACCTGGCCTCCCTGCAGCCACTCGATCCCCAGCACGACCTGCTGCTGATGGTCGAGGTCATGGAGGAAGCGACTCACGTCGCCCATCATCCGCAAAAGATCGCCCTGATCTTCAGCGCCATGCGCCACTTTGCCGAGGCGTTGCGCGATAAAGGCTACCGCGTCCAGTACGTCACCCTCGATGACCCGGACAACAGCGGCTCAATTCCCGGCGAACTACAGCGCTGGCAAACCCTCACCGGCGCCGAAGAGATTCATATCACCGAATGCGGCGACTGGCGTCTTGAGCAGTCAATCAAAGATTCGGGCTTGCCCGTGCATTGGCACTCAGACCGCCGTTTCCTCTGCTCCCGCGAAGAGTTCTCCAATTGGGCCAGCGGCAAGAAGCAGCTGCGCATGGAGTTTTTCTACCGCGAGATGCGGCGCAAGAGTCGGCTGCTGCTCAATGGCGACGGCACGCCGGTCGGCGGTGCGTGGAATTTCGATGCGGAGAATCGCAAGGCGCTGCCCAAACACGCCAAACCGCCCTACCCGGCGCGTTTCGCCAATGACGCAATCACCCAAGAGGTGCTGGTATTGGTCGGCGAGCGCTTCGCCAGCCATTACGGCACGCTGGATGACTTCAATTACCCGGTGACCGTTCCTGTTTCACGCGCGGATCAGTGCCGCGCTGAACATCGGCCTGCTCGATTTGCGCCAGCTGTGCAGCGATGTCGAGGCGGCGTACTGGTCGGGGAGCATCGGCCTCAACGCTGCCGAAGGCTTCATTCGGCAGCTGATCGGCTGGCGTGAATACGTGCGCGGTGTGTACTGGCTGAAGATGCCGGACTACGCCGAGGGCAACGTGTTTGGCAACTCGCGTCCGCTGCCGGAGTTCTACTGGACCGGGCAGACACAGATGAACTGCATGCGCCAGGCCATCGGCCAAAGCCTGCAACATGCCTACGCCCACCACATTCAGCGGCTGATGGTCACCGGTAACTTTGCCTTGCTCGCCGGGATTGCGCCGAAGGAAATCTGTGAGTGGTATCTGGCGATCTACATGGACGCCTTCGACTGGGTCGAACTGCCCAATACCCTCGGCATGGTCATGCACGCCGATGGCGGTTATCTCGGCTCCAAGCCTTACTGCGCCAGCGGCCAGTACATCAATCGGATGTCGGATTACTGCGGCGACTGCGCCTACAAGGTCAAGGAAAGCAGCGCGGACGATGCCTGCCCGTTCAACGCGCTGTACTGGCATTTCCTCATGCGCCACGGCGATATCCTGCGCGGCAATCAGCGCATGGGCATGATGTACAAGAACCTCGACCGCATGCCGCTGGCCAAGCAGGATGCACTGTGGCAACGCGGACAAATGCTGTTGGCGAAACTGGATAACGGCGAAGCTTTCTAGTGCGCCTCAGGCCTGCCCGGCCATCCCGTTGCGCCCCGCCGCTTTCGCCCGGTACAGCGCCTGATCGGCGGTCTGGATCAACGCCGGCAGCGAATCCAGCTGCGCGCCCGTCCCCACCGCCATACCGATACTCACCGTAATCCGAGCAAACGGACTGCCCGGGTGGGCGATGTCCGCTTGCTGCAAACGCTCGAGCATCAGTTGCGCCACCACGGTCGCACCGGCGCTGTCGGTGGCCGGCATGATCACCGCCATTTCCTCGCCACCGTAGCGCGCGACCAGATCCGAGGGGCGTCGCACGCAGCCTTCAAGAATCTTGCTGACCGCTTGCAGGCAGGTATCGCCGGCGACGTGGCCCAAGGCATCGTTGAACAATTTGAAGTGGTCGATATCGATCATCAGCAAGGCCAGCGAGGTGCCGTCACGCTGCGCGCGCCGCGCTTCCACCGTCAGCGTTTCATCGAAACAGCGGCGGTTGGCCAGGCCGGTCAGCGCGTCCTTCAGCGCCAGCAATTCCAGCTGCCGATTGGACGCAAGCAACTGCTGCTGGGCATCGCGCAAGGCTTCTTCGGCCTCGGTGCGGCGGCGGATATCGAGAATCAGGAACCAGCCGATCAATCCGGTCAGCCCCAACAGTCCGATCACCACCACCGCCGACAACGCCGCTTCGATGCGCCACGCCGCCAGCGCTTCATCCTTGCCCAGGGCCACGGTGGTGATCAGCGGCAGCGTTTCGCTTTTGCGGAACGCGTACAGCCGCTCGACGCCGTCGAGGCTGGAGGTGTAGGAGGCAGTGCCGACAGAACGGTCGACGAGGTATTTGGCGTAGATCGGCGATTTGGAGAAGTTGCGGCCCATGTCCTGCTCGCGGAACGGGTAGCGCACCAGCAGCGTGCCATCGGTGTAAGACAGACCGATCGCGCCGTCCTGGCCAACGTCGAGTTTGCCGAACACGCGCAGGAAGTTTTCCACCCCCAGCGTCACCGCTACCACGCCAGCGAACTGCCCGCCGTCGTCGTTGAAGCGCCGACTGATAGTCACCACCCATTCGTGATTGGCACGGCTCTGGATCGGCGGGCCAATGAACGGCTCGCGGCTCGGGCTGTCACGGTGGTGAATGAAATAGGCGCGGTCGCTACTGTTGGCGCCCTCCGGAATCGGCCGGTTGGAGGACATCAGCCAATGCCCGTTCCGGTCATAGATGATGATGCCGCTGAGCTGGGGCATCAACGCCTGCTGGCGGTCGATCAGGCTCTGGATGCGCTGAATCTGCGCCGGGCCGTTGCCCTCGGTTTCCAGACGTTCGACCAGCCCGAGCAAGAGCAGCGAGCTTTGCCGGACGATGCCTTCGGTGTAGGTGTTGAGCGCCTGGGTCAGGTTCAGGCCATGCACGTCGACTTCCGCCAGCGCACGCTCGCGCGAAGACCAGACTTTCCAGATCGTCAGCGAAGTCAGGGAACAACCGATCACCAGCAGCAGGAGCATTACAAGGCGAGTATCACGCTTCACGTCAGTACCTTAAGGAAGTCCGGTATCCATTCCAGCCATCATTCGAACGTCGGCACTCACGGCGGCCACGTGTTCCGGGGCGCAAGCATACAAGCAGTGTGCAGCGGCTGCAGCAACAGAGTGTGCAGTGCTAAGCAGCGGGTTTGAGGATTTCCACGAGAAAATCGATGAACACGTTGATCCGGCTCGAACCACGGTGGTTGGGCAGGTACAACGCGTTGATGCAACTGCTGGCGCTGCCAGGATTGACCTCGTAGTGCTCAAGCAAGCGCGTCAGGCGCCCGGCGGTGACGTCGTCACGCACCAGCCAGTCGGCGAGCAGCGCCACACCGCCACCGCCAATCGCCGCTTCGCGCAGGATGTCGGCGTTGTTGCTTTGCAGGCGACCCGCAACGTTGAGCTGAATCGGCTCTTCGTCGCCCTGAAAGGTCCAGTGGTGATGGCTGCCGCCGTAGTCGAAGCGCAGGCACTGGTGCTCGAGCAGATCCCGCGGATGCTCCAGCACGCCGCTGCGCGCCAGATAATCCGGGCTGGCGACAATCCAACGCTGAAAGTGGCCGACGCGTTTGCTGACGATGTCCTCACTGACGACCGTCGAGCCGAGCCGCACTGAAACGTCGATCTGCTCGCTGAGCAAATCGCTGACCTGATCGCTCAGCGACAGACTGATCTCCAGCCCGGGATGGCGTTCAAGCAAGCGGCTCAGGTGCGGCGCAATCAGTCGCCGGCCAAACTCCACCGGCACGCTGATGCGCAAGCGGCCCTGGGCATCACTGCCACGATCGGCGACCACCGCGTCGGCTTCGTCGATGGCATCGAGAATCGCCACGGCCTTCTCGAAATAGGTCTGGCCGGCGACGGTCACGCTGGTGTTGCGGGTGGTGCGATTGAGCAGGCTGGCGCCCAACTCGTTTTCCAGCCCCGCCACTTGCCGTGTCACCGAAGACGTCGAAATCCCAAGCTTGCGCGCCGCTGAGGAATAGCCCCCGCAGCGCACGGTTTCAACAAACATCTTCAAGGCCAGCAACTTGTCCATAAGCGGGGTCCGGTGGTGAGGGAACGCCGCTGATTGTGCATCAGCGCTCGCCACACGTCTTGTATCGTCGTGCTTGCCGGGCCTCATCGCGACCTCAGCCATCAGCCTTGCGGCTCAGGAACAATGCCAGCGCCAATGCCGGCAACACCGCCACGGCGACGGCCGAGAGGTTCCAGCCGAAGTGTTCGTACAGCGGGCTGGCGACCAGTGAGCCGAGGGCGCCACCGACGAAGATGCTGGTCATGTACACCGCATTCAGGCGTGCGCGGCTGTGCGGGTCGAGGGCGTAGACCTCACGCTGGCCGAGGACCATGTTCAATTGCACGGCAAAGTCCAGCAGCACCGCACACACCACCAGCCATACGTAACCACTGCCCGGCAGCGCGGCGATCAACAGTGACAGCGGCGCCAGCAGCAACGCCACCAAGGTACCGCGACGACCGTGCCCGGCATCGGCCAGACGCCCGGCAATCGGCGCGGCAATCGCACCCACCGCGCCGACCAGGGCAAAGATCGCCACCTGCGCCTGGCTGAAACCATGGTGACGCATCAGCTCAATTGGCGCGAGGGTCCAGAACAGGCTGAAACTGGCGAACAGCAAACCCTGATACAGCGAACGCTGGCGCAACACAGGAAAGCGCCGGGCCAGGGCAAACACCGAACCGATCAACGCGACATAAGTGGCTTTGTGCGTCGGCACCCGGCGCGGCAATGCCACAGCGGTAATCAACGCGATCACCGCCATCAGTGCCGCCGCGCTGTAAAACACCCCGCGCCAGCCGAACACTTCAACCAACAGACTCGACAGCGGCCGCGACAGCAAAATCCCCAAGAGCAGGCCGCTCATGATATTGCCGACCACGCGCCCCCGGCTGGCTTCCGGCGCCAAATGCGCGGCCAGTGGCACGAGGATCTGCACCGCTACCGAGGTCAGGCCGATCAGCAAAGAGAGCAGCAGGAACAGCGACGGCGAATGAGTCAGGCCAGCGCACAGCAGCGTGACACTCGCAGCGAGGGTGAAGCCGACCACCAGACGACGGTTCTCCATCAGGTCAGCCAGCGGCACCAGCAGCAACAAACCCAGCGCGTAACCGAACTGCGTCAGCGAGACGATCAGGCTGGCATTGGCGCTGGACAGGCCGATCTGCGGCGCGATCAGTTCGACGATGGGCTGCGCGTAATACAGGTTGGCGACGACCGCGCCGCAGCAGAAGGCCAGAAACGCGACCATCAGGCCGGAGAGTGAAGCAGGCTGTTCGGCCGGGGCCGCAACGGCAGGGTTGCCCGTAAGCATGGTGACACCTCGTTGAGTTCGGGAAAGTTGTGCCAAGGCTACGGTCAGCCGGCGGGGGCGAGAATCCGTGCCACTGGCAACGCACTGATGCGTGGCGCGCAACGTTGCTTGTGGCGCAACGCGCTGTTGCGCGGGCCGGTGATTCTCCGCTGCAAGGGTCTTCTCTACGCTTTGGCCCTGGCGCTGACGTCCGCATCGGCGCCCTTCTCCGGCTGCTACAAGGAGCGTTTCCATGACCCGCACTGCACTCGTCCTGCCACTGTCCGCCGCGTTTTTCTGCCGACCATGAACAGCCATTTGCTCAAATCCAGAACCCTGTGGATCAGCGTCGCCGTGCTCGCGGTGCTCGGTCTGATCGTCGCCGTCGCGCTGATGTGGCGCCCGGCGATCGCACCAATCAAACGGCCGACGTCATTCGATACTGCGCAGTTGCAACGCGGCGCACGGGTGGTCGAGGCCGGCGACTGCGCGGTGTGCCATACCCGCCCCGGCGGCGAATACCTGGCCGGCGGGCTGCCGCTGGTGACGCCGTTCGGCACGCTGTACAGCACCAACATCACCCCGGATGCGCAGACCGGCATCGGCGAATGGTCACTGCCGGCCTTCGAGCGGGCGATGCGCGAAGGCATTGCCCGCGACGGCCACTTTCTCTACCCGGCGTTTCCTTACGTGCACTACCGGCGCATGAGCTCCGAAGACATCGCCGACGCCTATGCCTACTTGATGAGCGGCCCCGCCGTACACGCCCCTGCGCGGCAGAACCAGATGAATTTCCCGATGAACATCCGCCCGCTGGTGTCGTTCTGGAACCTGCTGTTTCTGCATGGCGAGCCACTGACGCCGCTGGCCGAACACAGCGCGGCATGGAATCGCGGACGCTATCTGGTCGACGGCCCGGGCCACTGCGCCGGCTGCCATTCGCCGCTGAACCTGATCGGCGCGGAGAAATCCTCGCAATACCTTCAGGGCGGCAGCGTCGATGGCTGGGAAGCGCCGGCCCTGGTCGGCCTCGGCCAACGCGCCAATCCGTGGAATCGCGAGCAATTGGTCGGCTACTTGCGCGCCGACGTGGTCGATGGCCCCGGCACACCCGCCGGCCCGATGCGCCCGGTCAGCCTGAGTCTGGCGCGCTTGCCGGCCAGTGAAGCCGAGGCGATTGCCGACTACCTGCTGAGCCTGCAAAACCCGCACGCGGTGAGCGAAATCACCGCGCAAAGGCCGCCTAGCAGTCCAGCGGATCACAGCATCGGCGCCCTGCTCTTCAGCAGCGCCTGCGCCGGATGTCACGCACCCGCCGCGCCAATGCGCGAAATCGACGGCCGCCCCGGCCTGCAAAGCACTTCGGCGCTGCAAGCGGCCAGCTCGCGCAACTTTCTCAAGACTGTGCTCGAAGGCGTGCCCGCCATTCCTGGCGCCCCCGGCCCGGTGATGCCGCCGTTCGCCGCCAGCCTCGACAACGCCCAGCTGGGCGCCCTCGCCGCGTATCTGCGCGAGCAAGCCCGCCCCGAGCAGCCATGGACCGACCTTTCTTCCACTATTGAAGCGTTACGTCAGGAGACGAAATGAGCCAGATTACTCTCACCGTCAATGGAGCCGCCCAAGCGCTTAATCTGGAACCGGACATGCCGCTGCTGTATGCGCTGCGCAATCACTTGAACCTCAACGGCGCCAAGTACGGCTGTGGCCTGGGCCAGTGCGGCGCGTGCACGGTGATTGTCGACGACCAACCGGTGTTCGCCTGCCTCACGCCGTGCGCAGGCCTTGAAGGGAAAAAAATCCGCACCGTGGAAAGCCTCGGCAGCGCAGACAAACCCGGCCCGTTGCAAGCGGCATTCATCGACAAGCAGGCCGCGCAATGCGGTTACTGCATCGCCGGCATGCTGATGCGCGCGCAGGCGTTGCTCGAACGCGATCCGCACCCGGACGAACAAACCATCCGCGAACACATGGCCGGCAATCTGTGCCGTTGCGGCACGCACTTGCGCATTATCGAGGCGATCAAACAGGTGGCTGGGCACAACGGGAGCCTGACATGAGCGAAGCAAACGGCTTGAACCCCAGCCGCCGGGCCTTCCTGCGTGGCGGCGCACTACTGATGGCTTTTACGCTGATGCCGGTAGCGCGGCGTGCCTTGGCCGACACCGAAGTCGATACTCTCGGCACCGTGGTGCTGGCCCCCGACCTGCCCGGCAGCCTGCGCACCAACCCTTACCTGGACGCGTGGATTCGCATCGGCGCCGACGGCATCACCGTGTACACCGGCAAGGTCGAACTGGGCACCGGGGTGAAAACCGCGTTGCTGCAAATTGCCGCCGAGCGTTTGCAGGTGCCGGCCAGCGCAATCAACTTGCTCACCGCCGACACCGCGCTAACGCCCAACGAAGGCTACACCGCCGGCAGCCACAGTATTTTCGACAGCGGCACCGCGCTGTACAACGCTGCCGCGCAAGTCCGGGAAATGCTCGTCGATGCCGCCGCGCGCAGTTGGCAAGTCGATGCTGCGCAACTGAGCACTCGCGACGGCATCATCGAAGGGCCGAATGGTCAGCGCATGGCATATGCCGACGCGGTCAAGCATGTCGACGTGCACCAGTACGCGAAGGCGCAATCACCGGCGATGGCGGCGGCCGACTTCAAACTGATCGGCCACAACCTCCCGCGCCTGGACATTCCGGCCAAGGTCAGCGGTGGCGCGGCATTTGTGCAGGACATGCGCTTGCCGGGCATGCTGCATGCGCGTGTCATCCGCCCGCCGCGTCCCGGCTGCACGCTTCAGGCGTTCGATGCCGCGTCCATCGAGGCGTTGAACGGCGTGGTCAAAGTGATTCGCGACGGCAACTATCTGGCCGTGGTCGCCGGTGATGAGTGGCAAGCGATCAAGGCCATGCGCGCCGGCATGGAAAGTGCCAAGTGGAGTGGTGGCGAGGCGATTCCCGAAGCCGCCGGGATTCACGATTTGCTCAAGCAATTGCCCTCCAAGCGCTATCCAATCAGCAACAACGGCAATCCCGGCGGCGCGACCGAAACGCGCTTCAAGGCGCGGGTGACCAAGCAATATTTGATGCACGGCTCGATCGGCCCGTCCTGTGCGGTGGCCTGGTTCAACGACGGCTTGCTCACGGTGTGGACCCACACTCAGGGCGTCTATCCGCTGCGTGCAGGCATCGCCGAAATGCTGCGTCTGCCGCCGGAGCGTGTGCGCTGCATTCATACCGAAGGCTCGGGTTGCTACGGCCACAACGGCGCCGATGATGCCGCCGCCGATGCCGCGCTGATCGCCATGCGCCTGCCGGGCTCGCCGGTCAGGGTGCAATGGATGCGCGAGCAGGAAAATCTCTGGGAGCCGTACAGTTCGGCGATGGTCACCGAAATCGATGCCGGCCTCAGTCAGGGCCGTTTGCAGAACTGGAACTACGAGCTGTGGACCACCCCGCACAACGAACGCATCGTCAATGCCGGGCGCCTGCTGCCGGCACGCCTGTTGGCGAAACCCTTCGCCTCGGCGCCGTCGGTGCCGATCGCTCAGCCCGAAGGTGATGGCGATCGCAACGCGGTGCCGCTGTACGAGCTGGGCGCGACGCGGATCAACATGAACTTCGTCACCACCATGCCGTTCCGCACTTCGGCCATGCGCTCGCTGGGTGCGCACATCAACATCTTCGCCATCGAGGCAGGTATTGATGAGCTGGCGATCAGGGCCGGGCTCGATCCGCTGGCGTTACGCCTGGCGCATCTGAGCGACCCACGTGCCCGGGCTGTGATTGAGCGCGTGCGTGACGAAATCGGCTGGCCCCACAAGAGCAGCGAACCCGGCGCAGGGATCGGTTTTGCCTTCGCCCGCTACAAAAACATCATGGGTTACTGCGCCCTCGCGGTGAAACTGCGGGTGCATCCGCAGACTGGCGAGATCCGTGTCGATCATGTGGTCACGGCGGTCGACGTTGGCCAGATCGTCAGCCCCGATGGCCTGCGCAATCAGGTCGAGGGCGGCATCGTCCAGTCGGCCAGCTGGACGCTCTACGAAAAAGTCGCCTACGACGCCGGCGGCATTCGCAGCTACGACTGGAGCGGCTACCCGATTCTGCGCTTTACGCAATTGCCAAAAAAAGTCGACGTGCATTTGCTTGATCAACCGGGCGAACCCTTCCTCGGTGCTGCCGAAATCGTCCAAGGGCCAATGGCAGCCGCCCTCGGCAACGCGGTCAGCAATGCCACCGGCCGGCGCTGGCTGAATCTGCCGCTGACTCGCTCGAGCCAACCCGCCTGAACCACGCCCGCGTTCATCAGCGATGAGCGCGGGTGCCGTTGCGTTGCGCGCAAAACTGCGTAGCGCCGGCCACGGATTATCAGCCCCGCCACCCCCGGTTAAGTTACCTGCACAGCGCGCGGCACCTGACTGCCGCACTTGAACCCTACTCATCAAAATCCGGAGCTACCCATGACCCGTCGCCTGTTTCAACCCATCGCACTCGGCCCTTACACCCTTGCCCATCGCGTGGCGATGGCGCCCCTGACCCGCTCGCGCGCTGGCCAGCCGGGCGACGTTCCGACCACGATGAACGCCGAGTACTACCGCCAACGCGCCAGTGCCGCGCTGATCATCACCGAGGCCACGCAGATCTCCCAACAGGGCCAGGGCTATGCGTGGACGCCGGGGATCTACACCGATGCGCAAGTGCAGGCCTGGCGCGAAGTCAGCACCGCGGTGCACGCGGCCGACGGTCTGATCTTCATGCAGCTGTGGCACGTCGGCCGGGTCTCGCATCCAAGCTTTCAGCCGGACGCCGGTTTGCCGGTGGCGCCGAGCGCCCTGCCTGTGCCGGGCAAGACTTTTATCGTCGATGAACAAGGCAACGGCGTATGGGGTGATGTGCCAGTGCCGCGCGCCCTCGAAACGGCGGAGATCGCCGACATCGTCGAAGACTATCGCCGCGCTGCGCGCAACGCGTTGAACGCTGGCATGGACGGCGTGGAGATCCATGCCGGCAACGGTTATCTGCTCGATCAGTTCCTCAACAGCAACAGCAACCAGCGTGATGACGCCTATGGCGGCAGTGTGGAAAACCGTGCGCGGTTTCTGCTCGAAGTGGTCGCCGCCGTCGCTGATGAAGTCGGCGCCGAGCGCGTCGGCGTGCGTCTGACGCCGATGGGCCGCTTCATGGGCATGGGCGATGACACGCCTGAAGCGACCTTCGGTTATCTGGTCGAGGCGCTCAACCAGTGGAATCTGGCCTACCTGCACCTGGTCGAGCCGGCCATGGTCGGCACGGTCAAGGACGAAAACTTCGACCCGCGCTGGGACGCGATCATCGCCCAGTTGCGCCAGACCTGGAACGGCGTGCTGATCCTCGCTGGCGGTTACGACGCCGAGTCCGCTGAACAGGCGCTGAACGCCGATCGCGCCGACATCATTGCCTTTGGCCGGCCATTTTTGGCCAACCCGGATCTGCCGCGTCGGCTGCACGACGGGCTTGAACTGAACACGCCGGATCCGAGCAGTTTCTTTGGCGGCGATCAGCGTGGTTACGTCGATTATCCGTTTCACGCCTGAGGCTTGGGCTTCATAACTTTTAAGGTTTGTTTAAGGACTTTAAATAATGCCTGCGGCCAGACTTTGCCCATCGATCAGGAGAGCCGCCATGAACCCGCAATCGGTGAAGTCAGACCCTTCCTGCCACCTGGCTCGCCCACTGGGCGCACTGTCCGGCTGGCAGGAACGCCGCGCCAAGGCCTACATGCTGCACGATCTGAGCCGCAGCCTGCGCGTCAGCGAGATTGCCGAACATTGCAATCTTTCACGCAGCCACTTTTCCCGGGCGTTCAAGATCGTCACCGGCTGCTCGCCTCAGGAATGGATGCTGAAGATGAAGATCGACAAAGCCAAAGGGCTGTTGCTGACCTCGATGGCGATTACCGAGATTGTTTATGAATGCGGATTTTCCGATCACTCGCACTTCACCCGCACCTTCGGGCGCATGGTGGGCATGCCGCCGAAGGTCTGGCGCCAACTGATGTGCGGAGCGCGGGTGACGCTGGTGGATGCGGATGTCTGGCGGCTCAGCGATGGGTTGCTGAATTCGACGATGGGCCAGCGCTTGACGGAACTGCGGCCCTGAGTCGGATTTCAAAGGGTTTTGTTCACTCCTCCCTTTTGGCCGCGATTTTTCGCGGCTTTTTTTTGAACGGTGCACCGGCGTTCGGCTTTGGAGTGGCGGTGAATTCACCCCTCATCGGAACGCCGCCCGCCCAGCCCTCTCCCCGAGGAGAGGGAGCCGATTTGTGTGCTTTTCCAATCCTGAGTTCAACTCGGACTTTCACGTCGGCGTATCTCCCCCAAACACCCCGGTCAGTCCCCTCTCCCTCCGGGAGAGGGTTAGGGTGAGGGGCTTTTCATCCTCGCGTCCGGCGCAAGCGGCAGTCTGAAACAGATCCGCGCGCCCTCTTCGCTGTCTTCCACGCGCAACGTCCCGCCATGGGCGCCTATCACCGTTCGGCAAATCGCCAGGCCCATGCCCATGCCGCTGCCCTTGGTGGTGAAGAACGCATCGAAAATTTCTTCACGCTGATGCTCGGCGATCCCCGGCCCGTTGTCTTGAAAAGCCACGCAGACCTGCTCATCGGACAGCGTCGACTCAATCACCAGGCGCCCTTCAGTCACGCCCTGCCCAGCCATCGCTTCCAGCGCGTTGACGATCAGGTTGTAGATCACCTGCTGGATCTGCACCCGATCCCCCAGCACCGGGTCAGCAGCGTTGAGTTGCGTGTGCAAGCTCACCCCGCGATTGTGCAAATCGCTCGCCGTCAGTTGCACGACCTCACCGATCAACGCGTCAATCGACACCGGCAATCGTTGCAACGGCGCCTGCCTGGCCAATGCGCGCAAGGCCTGGACGATCTCGGTGGCACGGGCGCTGTCGGAGCGGATGTCTTCCAGTCCCTGAATAGCCTCGTCGAGATCAGGCGTGTCGCGCTTGAGCCAGCGCAGAGTGGCCGAGGCGTTCGATGAAATGCCCAGCAGCGGCTGGCTGATTTCGTGGGCGATCGAGGCCGACAGTTCGCCCATCATTTTCAGGTGCGAGTTGCGCGCCAGTTCCGCCCGCGAGCTGCGCAAATCGGCTTCCATCTGCGCGCGCAAGCGGTTGTCTTCGACCAGTTGCGCGTAGAGCCGCGCGGTCTGCAGCGACACCGCTGCCTGCGAGGCGAGGATTTCCAGCATGGTCAGGCGTTCGGCGCTGAACAGCTTCGGTACCAGGCTGTTTTCCAGATACACCAGACCGATCAGCGCGCCCTGCTTGAGCAACGGCAGGCACATCAGCGAGCGCGTCTGCCGTTGCTGCAGATCAGCGCTGTAGGCTTGCGGGCAGTCGACGCGGGCATCGTCGAGCACCAGCGGCGTGCGCGTGCGCATGGTCGAATTGAGTACTGAAACCGGCGCAATCTGCTCCAGCGTGCGATCGTCGTCCTGACTGACCCGCACGTTGCCCGCCTCGACATGCGCGGCAGCGGCCAATTGCAACTCACCCTCGGCGACCAACAGCAGCGCGCCGCGATCGGCACCGGCCTGAATCATCAAGTGATTCATCAAGGTCTCCACCAGCCGATCAAGCAACACCTCTTGCGAGACCGCGCGTGCCGCTTCAATGCCGACTTCCAGATCAAGGCGCACCCGCGTCACCGGTGTTCCCGCTTCCAGGGAATGCTCGTGGGCGAGAAACGGATGCTGGGCTTCGAGCTGGCGCGCCTTGGCTTCAGCGCCCCACAGCACATAGCAGTCGCGCGCAACACGCAGGTGATGATGCGTGCCGGAGACTAGGCCGTTGGCCAGGCAGACCTCGGCCAGTTGTTCATGTGCCAGTGCTTGCTCATGGATAAATCCGGCAGCGGCCGCCGCGATTTGCGCTTGGTCGAAGCAGCGAATGGCGGCCAGCCCTTCCCCGCGCACACGGGCCATCGCGCCTTCGATCAGCAGCAGTTTGTTGCTGAAGGTCGAAGGATTGAGCTCGACCCACGGCAGAAAACGCTGCCGTTGCTGCTCCAGCTTCTGCAGTTTTTCGGCAACAGAGCCCAGCGCCTCGGGACTGGCCAGTGCCAAGCTGTAGAACAGGTAGTAATGCGCCAGATCAATGTGCGCCGGCAGCGACCAGGTCAACGCCTCGGCGTCTTCGAAACGGCGCAACGCGTAACGCACTTCACCGAAATAGAACGCCGACATGCCCGAATACAACCACATCCACAACAGCGTCGGCTGTGAAACGCGGTCGCGATGCAGCGGGCCGAAACGGTCATGTTCCAAAGCCTCCAGCATTGCGATCGAACGAGGCTCAGGCCCATTGCGCAAATCGCTGGCAAACGCCTGTTGCGCCAGCAGAATGCGCTCGATGTCGATGTAGTGAAACTGCCGTACCCAACTCAGGCCGACGTCCAGCTCGTTCAACACGTTTGGCAGCGGTTCGCCCATGAACAGCAGATCGGAGCCGATGTGGTTGCAGGCGTAACACGACATGCCCAGATCGCCGCCGGCCTGACCGCACTCAAACGCGGCGAAAGCCTTCTGCCGCGCGTAGGCCATCGGCCGGGTCCACGCGCTGACCTGATCCAGCGCCACCAGCGTGCCGGTGCGCCCCGCCTCATAGCCGTGCAGATCAGTCAGTTCCAGCGCCAGTTCGGCGAAAGCAACACCATCCAGATATTCGCCATAACGGTCGGCGATCATCACGCCGTACCAGGCGAAACCGTAGCCGCTGCTCGGCGTGGTGCCATGGAGCAAAGTCAGTTCGACCATCTTCGCCAAGTGCAGAAAAGCAATGTCGTCCTGCACGAAGAACGAGGCGATCAGCGTGCTCAGCAGTTCCATGGCCATTTCGATTCGCGGCTCATTGGCTTTGGGCAACGCCGTCAACTCAGCGATCCGTCGCGCACCGACCAATTGCCGAACCCGTTCGAACGCTTCGCCCAGTTGCGCCTTCGAGGGTTGTCGCTGCAGGTCGATGTCGAGCAACGCAAGACCGGCCAGAGCTTCGCCGATCGCGCCGTGGTAATCGGAATGCAAGGTGAGCAGGCTGGCGCGCAGGCGGTAGGTTTTCGCCCGGTCCAGCACGGTGGCAGCGTGTTCCAGGCAATCGTCAAGACGCTGTTGCGCGCCGGGCAGATCCGCCAGCAACATCGCGCAGTCGGCTGCCAGCCAGCGCGCCGCGAAGGCTTGCGGGTAGAGCTGCGTCCAGCCGTTGTCGCCGAGTAACACCTCGGCGCTGCGCAGATAATCCACGGCCTGCTCGACAGCGGCACTATCGCGGGCGCGCTCGGCAGCTTCGAGCAATAACTGGATGAATTCAGCGCGTCGAGGCGCTTGCAGCGCATTGCCGGCGCTGCGCTGAATCTGACTGGCGATGTCGAAGACGCGCGCCTGCCGCTGCTCGCCGCATTGATCGAGCATGGCGGCCGCGATGCGCGCATGCTCAGCCGAACGCCCGGCCGGTGCGGTCAGCGCAGCGGCGGCTTCCAACACCCGATCGTGGGGAAACACCAGTTGGCTTGGCTCGCGCAGAAGAAATCCGGCGCTGACCAGATAATCCACGTCACGCAGCAATTGCGCCGGATCGTCGCCCAGCAAATCGCCCAACAGCGTTTCGTCACAGCGGCCACCGACATAACCCGCGGTGCGCAACACTTCACGGGCACTGGCCGGCAGACGCTGCAAGCGTTGCACCATCAATTCGGCCACGTTGTCGGCGTAGCGATAGCCGTTCACTTCGGCCTGATTCCACACCCAGCGCCGCGTCGTCGCGTCGAAACGCAGCAGACGCTCGTCCACCAGCGCGCGCGCCACCTGGCTGACGAACAACGGATTGCCGGCGGTTTTGAAGTGCACGACGCGGGCCAGCGCCTCGAGGTTGTCGACGTCAGCATCGAGTTCGACCGCCATCAGTTGCGCAACGGCCTGCACCGACAGCGGCCCTAGTCGAAGGTCACTGACTGGCAGCGCGGGTGCTCTGCGCATCTCATCGAGCCAGCCGCCCAGATGCTCCGTCAACTCGCCCTCGCGATACGCCAGAACCAGCAGCAGATGCCGCGTCGGTCGGGCGATAAAGGCTTTGAGAAACGCCTGCGTCGAGTCGTCAGCCCACTGCAAGTCGTCGATAAACAGCAGCAGCGGATGCCCCGGTTGCGCAAAGACTTCGAGCACATCGAGCAGCGCCCGATTGACTCGATCCAGGGCGTGGCGCGCCGGCATGTTCGGCAGTTCGGCGGTGGCGCCAATCAGCAGTTCGGCTTCCGGCGCCAGGTCCAGCAGCAAGCGGCCACGGCCTTTGAGGGTTTCGCGCAGTTGCTCGGCCAAGGCCTGCAAGGCCAGCGTGGGCTTGGTCAACACTTGGCTGATCAGAGACTGAAAAATCTGCGCCAGCGGCGCGAAGGGGCGGTCATTGTTCAGCAGTTCGATCTTGCCGCTGGCCCAATAACCGGGTGCCTGGCTACGCAGGACTTGCTGGATCAGCGTCGACTTCCCCGCTCCCGGTGCGCCGGCAACCAGCAGCACGCGAGCGATGCCGTCGCTGCGCACGCGCCGGATCTGTTCAAGCAGCTGCTGACGTTCGTCATCACGACCAAACAGCACATCGCCGCGCGTGGCCGTTGCGCGAGCATCGAAAGCACCGAGGCGAAACGCTTCGATCTGGCCTTTTTTCTGCCATTGCCGCAGGCACCAGATCAGATCGGCGGCCAGCGATTCGATGCATTGATAGCGCGCGTCCGGCTCCTTGGCCAGGCCCTTGAGCAGCACATGGCAAATGCCTTGCGGCAGGTCGGGTTGATATTGCGCTGGCGACAATGGCTGGACGGCGGCGTGCACATGCAACCATTGCGAGGCGTCGCGAGCGATCAGCGGCGGGCGCCCGGTCAGCGCCTCGTAGATGATTGCCGACAGCGCATAGACGTCGCTGCGCTCATCGGAATCGACGCCGTCGCGCTGCAGCTGTTCCGGCGCCAGATAAGGCCAGTGTTCCAGGCTCGGCAGTTCGGTCGCCGGCGTTTCCTGCGCGTGGGTGTGAAAGCCCATCAGCCTGACGCTGTCGTCCGCATCGACCAGCAGATGCCAAGGCAATAAAGAACCCTGTGGGAGCGAGCCTGCTCGCGAAAGCGGTGGGTCAGTCAGGGGTGATGTCGGCTGGAATGACGCTTTCGCGAGCAGGCTCGCTCCCACAGGGTTTTGCGCTGTTTCCGGATGGCGAGAGTGGACCTGGCAGCGGCGACGGCGATATTCAGCACCCGTCCGCCGTCCGAGTGGTAAGCCGGCGGCGTCGATCAGTCCAGTCAGCGGCGCGCCCCATTGCGGGTAGACCAACACCGGCCCGTCCGCCGAGCGAATCAGCGCCAGCGGGTTGAGCGCCCACTGCGAAGGCAACTGCAAATGGAAATCGCGCTCCAGCCGCTGGCACAGCGCCGGACGCTGGATCGGCGCACGCACAGCGAACCAGCTCTGGCCCGAGCGGCCGTCTTGAAGGCTGAACCAGGTCAGTTCATGGTCACGGCGCAGCAGACTGAACCGACAGTTCTCCAGCCATGCTTCATCGAGCATCGGCGCATCGGCCGCGCGGGAAATTGCAGATGAAGATGGCTGGCCGGGCATACGCATTCACCGCTGGAAATGGGATTCAGGCTGGTGGCGAAGTATACCCAGCGTTTTTTTGCCAGAGGGCCAGCCGCTGCGCTGATGTCCGTCTGCAGCCTCAAGATGGCCGTCCAGAGCCTTGCGCCGCTGTTTCTTGCGCTATAGAAGCGCACGTCTTATCCCTCGGGATAATTGCTTTATGCCAGGCCGTCCCCTAGCGTACGAACCTGATAACCCGGCGCCCGCGCCCTGTCCTTCTCACCGCAACGCAGAGGCCCGCATGATCCGACTCGGCCAAGCCACGATTTCTTTGGAACGGCGCGAAGCCTTTCTCGATGGCCGGCCCTTGCGCATGGGCGGGCGGGCGTTCGAAATACTTTCGGTACTGATGCAGGCCGATGGGCGCATCGTCAGCAAGGACGAGCTGATCAATCAGGTGTGGCCGGACATCGTCGTCGAAGAGAACAATCTGCAAGTGCAGATTTCCTCGCTGCGTAAACTGCTCGGGGAAAAAGAAATCATCCAGACGGTTGCCCGTCGAGGTTACCGATTATTGAAAGACCGCGAACCCAAACTGCCCGTGTTCAACGCCCTGGCCTCGGCGCCGATGGTGGCGCAGCCGCCGTTGGTCGATACGCAATCGGTGCCGGTGTTCATCGTTGACGATGAGGCCTGCGTGCGCAGTGCATTGAGCCGCTTGTTGCGCGCCGAAGGCATCGAGCACCGGATTTTCCAGTCCGCCGAAGAACTGCTCGAGGCCGACATCGCCAATGGCCCGGCGTGCCTGCTGCTCGACGTCAGCCTGCCCGAAACCACAGGCCTGCAATTGCAGGCAGCGCTGAACGAGCGCGGCTTGCCGTGGCCGGTGATCTTCATGACCGGCCACGGCACGATTCCGATGTCGGTGCAGGCGATGAAGGCCGGCGCGGTGGAGTTCCTGACCAAACCATTCGATGACGATGAACTGCTCGGCATTCTGCGCAGCACCCGTCAACACGCCGCGACGGCGTTCAATCAATGGCAACGGGTTCAGCACGTGCGGCAATTGGCGGCGCAGCTGACACCGCGTGAGCGCGAGGTGCTGCCGCTGATCGTCGGCGGTCTGTCGAACAAACAGATCGCCAACCAGTTGGGCACCAGTGAAGTGACCGCCAAGGTTCATCGCAAACACATCATGGCGAAGATGCAGACCCGCTCGCTGGTCAACCTCGTCGAACTCTACGGACTGATCAGCGCTGCGCCTTCGCCTGGCCCATCGAGCCTGTCGTGAGCGCCCCGGCGGGTCGCCCGACGGCAATCGAGAACACCCGACCGACGATTGTCTGCATCGTCGATGACGACGCGTCGGTGCGTAAAAGCCTGTCGAATCTGCTGCGTTCGGTCGGGTATCGCGCGCAGGTTTATGCCAGTGGCGAAGCGTTTCTCGCCGAAGCCGACTTCGCCGAAATCGCCTGCCTGCTGCTGGATCTGCGCATGCCCGGCCTGTCCGGCGTCGACGTGATGCGCCAACTGCCGCGACAGTTTCCGGTGATCTGCATGTCCGCCCATTGGGACGAGGCGGCGCTGGCTGAGTCCGGGCATTACCAGGCGTTTGAATGCCTGTGCAAACCCTTCGAAGAAGAGGTTTTGCTGGCGGCACTCGACAAGGCCCTGCACCGCCAGCACTGATCGCTTCAGCTGTCCTGCGTGGCTTCTTCCGCAGTTTCGATCGCGGCCAGCGACGCAGTCATCGAAGCGTGACACACCGCCAGAATCTCATCGGCCAGCGCCGAATCATCCGGGCAGGCCCGCGACAGCATGATCGCCCCGACGGCGCGGGCCAGCAGGTCGATCATCCGGGTTCGGCCCTCACCTTGCGGTGCATCCGCTGCCGTCGGGTATTTCTCGCCGAGCGTCTGCAACGTGCGCTCAATGCCTTCAGCGAACGCCGCTTTCACGTCCCCGGACTGCCGCGCCGCATCGCCGCACAGCGCTGCCATGGTGCAACCGGTGGAACGGCCATCGCGATGGTCGCGCGACACGTACACATCAATGAAATCCTGCACGCTCATGCTTTCGGCGGCGGCCGTGGACTGCGCCAGGCTGTTGGCCGAGGCTTCGGCCATCAGGTCGGCTTTGGAGCCGAAGTGCTTGTAGAAACCGCCGTGAGTAAAACCGGCGGCCGCCATCAGGTCCGCCACGCCGACCCCGTCATAACCGCGTTCGCGGAACATCACTGAAGCGGTTTCGACAATGTGCTCGCGATTGGCCTGAGCCTGAGCTTTGGATACGCGCATGTTGAATACCTCCAGCGCTGAAAAATCATGCGCCGATGATACATAGATGTTGGCCATAATCAAAACCATTGACAGTTTAGAGTTTGATCATCATCTTAAAGGCCCGCAAACAAACTTTTTCTGAAAAAGAGCCCACACCATGACTGCTCGCCCTACTGTTCTGATCACTGGCGCCTCCTCCGGCATCGGCGCGGTTTACGCCGCACGTTTCGCCCAACGCGGGCACGATCTGGTGCTGGTCGCCCGTGACCAGTCGCGCCTGGACAGCCTTGCTGCCGGTTTGCGCGCTGAACACAACGTCAATGTCGAAGTGCTACAGGCCGACCTGACGCAACTGAGCGACCTGCAAACCGTCGAGGCGCGTCTGCGTGACGACGCGCGCATCGGCATCCTCGTCAACAATGCCGGCGCGGCGCAGTCCGGTACCTTCATCGAGCAGAGCACCGACAGCGTGGCGCAACTGGTCGCGCTGAACACCACGGCGCTGGTACGTTTGGCCAGTGCCATCGCCCCGCGCCTGGCCAAGGCCGGCGACGGCGCGATCATCAACATCGGCTCGGTGGTGGGCCTGGCGCCGGAGTTCGGCATGTCGGTGTATGGCGCGACCAAGGCGTTCGTGCTGTTCCTCTCCCAAGGCCTGAGCCTGGAACTGTCGCCACAGGGCGTGTACGTGCAAGCCGTGCTGCCTGCGGCCACTCGCACGGAAATCTGGGACCGCGCCGGTATCGACATCAACACCCTCACCGACATCATGGAAGTCGGCGACATGGTCGACGCCGCGCTGGTCGGTTTCGACCGTCGCGAAGTCGTGACCATCCCGCCGCTGCACGAAGGCGAGCGCTGGGATGCCCTGCAAGCCGCGCGGCAAGGCCTGTTGGGGCAGATTCGCCAGTCGGCTGTTGCGCAACGTTATCTGACTCAGGCCTGACCTCATCCAGACCCGCCGCTATGTCGGCGGGTTTCTATCGACAAGAGCATCTGCAATGAAGGCATTTTTCATCGAGCGCTACGGCAAGCAGAACAGCCGGATTGGCGACCTGCCCGAACCGCTGGTTGGCGCCCACGACGTGCTGATCGAAGTGCGCGCCAGCAGCGTCAACCCGCTGGACCTGAAGATTCGCAGCGGCGAATTCAAGATGATCCTGCCCTATCAAATGCCTTTGATATTGGGCAACGATGTCGCCGGCGTGGTGCTCAGCACCGGTGCGGCGGTCAAGCGTTTCAAGCCGGGCGATGAGGTTTATGCGCGTGCGCCTGAAAACAGGATTGGCACGTTTGCCGAACGCATCGCTGTCGACGAACAAGCGATCGCGTTAAAACCCGCCAATCTCGCCATGACCGAGGCGGCTTGCATGCCGCTGGTGGCGTTGACGGCGTGGCAGGCACTGGTCGAAGTCGTCAACGTGCAAAAAGGCCAGAAGGTGCTGATTCACGCTGGCTCCGGTGGCGTTGGCACGGTCGCCATTCAACTGGCCAAACACCTCGGCGTTTTCGTTGCGACCACTACCAGCACGGCGAATGTCGATTGGGTCAAGGCGTTGGGCGCTGATGTGGTGATCGATTACAAGCAACAGGATTTCGCTATTGAGCTGCGCGACTACGACGTAGTGCTCAACAGCCTCGGCGGCGATGTCCTGGAAAAATCGTTGCAGGTGTTGAAACCTGGGGGGCAGCTGATTTCCCTGTCAGGGCCGCCGACTGCGCAGTTCGCTCGGGAGCAGGGTTTGTCGTGGCTGCTCGGGCTGGTGATGCGTCTGCTCAGCAGTAGTATTCGGCGCAAGGCGCGCAAGCGTGGGGTGGATTATTCGTTTCTGTTTATGCGTGCCGATGGCGTTCAGTTGCAAAAAATCACTGCGTTGATTGAGGCAGGAGTGATCAAACCGGTGGTTGATCGTATTTTTCCGTTCGATCAGACAGGCGACGCCTTGCACTACGTTGAACAAGGTCGGGCCAAGGGCAAGGTTGCCATCGCGGCCAACCTCAAAAGCCCCTCACCCTAGCCCTCTCCCGGAGGGAGAAGGAACTGACCGAGTTGTTTGATGGAGTGATTCCAACCTGCAATACCGAGGTGAACACAAGTTCTGAAAAGCCACCAATCGGCTCCCTCTCCCCGGGAGAGGGCTGGGCGGGCGGCGTTCCGATGAGGGGTGAATTCACCGCGGTATTTGGCCATGTGCATTGCAATAGCAAGCCCAAGTTGCCCCTCCTGCTGACACATTGAAAAAACCTCTCGCCTTGCGTTTTCCCCAACCTGCACCACGCTTGATTCACAGAAGTGCACGTTTTCATGGCAAAACTGCGGTTAACTGAATGGTTAGTTACCGCTATAATCCCGCGCTTCATTCAAACGGGACTTTCAATGTGAACCACAGTCAACGCGTCTCAGGCGTTTCAACGTTCATTCTGGTCGGCCTTGGCGTGATCATCGCCCTGCTCGGTCTGGCGCTCGCGGTCGGCGGTGTGAAGCTGGTCAGCCTGGGCGGTTCCTGGTACTTCCTGGTCGGCGGTCTGGCGATGACCGTTTCCGGCGTGCTGATCGCACTGAAGAAAACTGCAGGCGCCTGGCTGTTCGCCGCATTTCTCGTGGCCACCGCGATCTGGGCCGTGGCTGACGCCGGGCTGGTGTTCTGGCCGGTGTTCTCACGGCTGTTCATGTTCAGCGCCATCGGCATGGTCGTCGCTCTGGTCTACCCGCTGCTGGCGCGCGCTAATGGCCGCGTCGCCGGTCGTGGCGCGTATGCCGTGGCCGCTGTGCTCGCGGTCGGTGTCGCGGTTGCCGCCGGCAACATGTTTGTCGCTCATCCAACCGTTGCCGCCACTGGCACTGGCCCTGGCCTGACTCCGGTCGAGCCGGCCAAGGCGCAGAAAGACTGGGCGCACTACGGCAACACCGAAGGTGGCAGCCGCTTCGCCGCGCTCGATCAGATCAACCGCAACAACGTCGACAAATTGAAAGTCGCGTGGACCTACCACACCGGTGACGTCGCCGAGAGCGATGGCAACGGTGCCGAAGACCAGCTCACCCCGCTGCAGGTCGGCAACAAGGTGTTCAGCTGCACCCCGCACAACAACCTGATCGCCCTCGATGCCGACACCGGCAAGGAGATCTGGAAAAACCAGATCAACGCCCAGTCGAAAGTCTGGCAGCGCTGCCGTGGCATGGCCTATTTCGACGCCACCGCCACCATCGCTCAGCCGAGCAACTCTTCGATCATCGAAGCCAAACCGGCGCCGGCTGCCAACTGCCAGCGTCGTCTGCTGACCAACACCATCGATGCCCGCCTCATCGCGGTCGATGCTGACACCGGCGAGTTCTGCCAGGGTTTCGGCAACAACGGCCAGGTCGATCTGAAGGCCGGCCTGGGTGATGTGCCGGACAGCTACTATCAGTTGTCGTCCGCGCCGTTGATGGCAGGTACCACCGTGGTGGTTGGCGGTCGTGTTGCCGACAACGTGCAAAGCGACATGCCGGGCGGTGTGATCCGTGGTTTTGACGTGATCACCGGCACCATGCGCTGGGCGTTCGACCCGGGCAACCCGCAGGATCGCAACGCACCGGCCGACGGCAAAACCTACGTGCGCAGCACGCCGAACAGCTGGGCGCCGATGTCCTACGACGCGGCGACCAACACGGTGTTCCTGCCGATGGGCAGCTCGTCCACCGACATTTATGGTGTCGAGCGCAGCGAACTGGACCACAAGTACGGCGCCTCGATCCTCGCGCTGGACGCCAGCACCGGTGAAGAACGCTGGGTGTTCCAGACCGTGCACAACGATCTGTGGGACTTCGACCTGCCGATGCAGCCGAGCCTGATCGACTTCGACAAGGACGGTCAAAGCGTTCCGGCGCTGGTCATCGGTACCAAGGCCGGGCAGATCTATGTGCTCGACCGCGCCACTGGCAAGCCGTTGACCGAAGTCAAGGAAGTACCGGTGAAAGCCGCGAATATCCCCAACGAGCCGTACTCGCCGACTCAGCCGAAATCCGTGGGCATGCCGCAGATCGGCGCGCAGCACCTGACCGAATCGGACATGTGGGGCGCCACGCCGTACGACCAGTTGCTCTGCCGCATCGACTTCAAGAGCATGCGCTACGACGGCCTGTACACCGCACCGGGTACCGACAAATCGCTGAGTTTCCCGGGTTCGCTGGGCGGCATGAACTGGGGCAGCATCTCCACTGACCCGGTGCACGGTTTCATCTTCGTCAACGACATGCGCCTGGGTCTGTGGATCCAGATGATCCCGTCGCAGAACAAAGGCCAGGCCGCTGGCGGTGGCGAAGCGCTGAACACCGGCATGGGCGCTGTTCCGCTCAAAGGTACGCCGTACGCGGTGAACAAGAACCGCTTCCTGTCGGTGGCCGGCATTCCGTGCCAGGCGCCGCCGTTCGGCACCTTGACCGCGATCGACATGAAGACCCAGAAAGTCGCATGGCAGGTTCCGGTCGGCACCGTTGAAGACACCGGTCCCCTGGGCATCCGCATGCACCTGCCGATCAAGATCGGTCTGCCAACCCTCGGCGGCACCCTGTCGACCCAGGGCGGCCTGATCTTCATTGCCGGCACCCAGGACTTCTACCTGCGCGCCTTCAACAGCGGCAACGGCGAAGAAGTCTGGAAAGCCCGTCTGCCGGTCGGCAGCCAGGGCGGCCCGATGACCTACGTTTCGCCGAAGACCGGCAAGCAGTACATCGTCGTCACCGCTGGCGGCGCACGCCAGTCGACCGATCGTGGCGATTACGTGATGGCTTACGCCCTGCCGTAACTCGCTGCCGCACCACCAACCTCCTCCAAGCGCGCGGTGCCCCAAAGCACCGCGTCGCCGTTTTATTGCGTTAAAGATTTCAGCAGGAAGGATTCACATGTCATCGGCTGTTCGCTTTTCTCGTACCAAGCTTTCCACTGGCCTGTTGCTGGGTCTGAGCTGCGCCACTGCCCTCCCCGCGCTGGCCGCCAGCGATTCCGATCTGCTGACCCGCAGCACCTTGACCGGTGACTGGGGCGGCTTGCGTCATCAACTCGATGAAGACGGCATCAAATTCACTGGCGATTACAGCGGCGAAACCGCTTACAACGCCGACGGCGGCCTGCACCGCTCGGCGCGCTACTCGCAGAACATCAAACTCGGCGTGCAGTTTGATCTGAGCAAACTCTACGGCGTCGACAACGCCGGCAAAGTGCAACTGACCATCAACGACCGGCGCGGTAACAGCGCGTCGGAAGAGCTGGTCGGCAACCGCCTGCCGATTCAGGAAAACTACGGCGGCCTGTACACGCGCCTGACTGAACTGAGTTACGAGCGCAGCCTGTTCACCCCGGCGCTGAACGTGAAGCTCGGCTACATGGCCATGGGCAACGACCTCGGCGGTCTCGACAGCGGCATTCTGTGCAACTTCATGAACGCCGGTTTCTGCGGCCATCCGCTGAACATGTCCGGCGGCAGCGGCTGGACCAACTACCCCAACGCGCGTCTGGGCGTGCGGGTCAAATACGACCTGTCGCCGTCCTGGCAGCTGCGTGTGGCGGCGTTCAACGTCGATCCAGAAAGCAACGGCAATTCCAGCCGAGCCTGGCATCTGGGGCCTAAGCACACCACCGGCACCGTCGTGCCGATCGAGCTGGTGTACAAGCACGCCGGCGAGCTGCCGGGTGAGTACAAGCTCGGCTATTACTACGACAGCTCCGACGTCAAACGCATTGGCAGCGACGACGAAGTGTCCGGGCGTGGCGGGCATTATTTGCTGATCGATCAGGCCGTATGGCGTTCGCCGACCTCCGAGGGCCGCAGCCTGCATGCTTTCGGTCAGTATTCGGCGGCCAGTGAAGCCGCCTCGCCGTTCAGCAAGTGGTACGGCACCGGCGTGGTGTTGTACAAACCGTTCGAAGGCCGCCCGCGTGACACCTTGGCGCTGGGCTACGGCCGCGCCGTGCCGAACCCGCGCAGCCGTGATGTGCAGCAGGATGCCGCGCTGGCCAATGGTGCTGCGTTGCCGAATCTCGACAGTGCCGAACAGTTGATTGAGTTGGGCTATGGCTATCAGGCCACCCCATGGCTGACCCTGCGCCCGAACCTGCAATACATCATCGAACCGGGGGCGTTTTCCGGGCAGGACATCGATAATGCGCTGGTGGTGGGTTTGCAGGTGAAGGCTGCGCTTTAAGCCTCGCGGTGAATGTAATGCCCTCTTCGCGAGCAAGCTCACTCCCACAAGATTCGGCGGCGTGCAAAAAATCCCGGCACAACACAGATCCACTGTGGGAGCGAGCTTGCTCGCGAAAGCGTCGGGTCAGGCGACTGCGATGTTGAATGTAGCGCCGCCTTCGCGAGCAGGCTCGCTCCCACGGGGGGTACGGAGGATTTGCGGCGGGCGGGAAATTAATTCTGCCATCGGTGAATTATTTCGTGTCCGCATGTATCTGAGCCAGAAGAGCCGGCGCCATCATGGAGATGGCATCGCAGCGGTAATCTGGATCAGCAAGCGGGAACAGCGCAATGAAATCACGCAAGAACACCGTCAAACCGATCGGTTTGAAAGACATCACCATTGTCGACGACGCCAAGATGCGCAAGGCGATCACCGCCGCCGCACTGGGCAACGCCATGGAATGGTTCGACTTTGGCGTCTACGGCTTTGTCGCTTATGTGCTCGGCAAGGTCTTCTTCCCCGGCGCCGATCCCGGCGTGCAAATGATCGCCGCGCTGGCGACCTTCTCCGTGCCCTTCCTCATCCGTCCGCTTGGCGGTTTGTTCTTCGGTGCGCTCGGCGATAAATACGGACGGCAGAAAGTCCTCGCCGCGACCATCGTCATAATGTCCCTGAGCACCTTTGCCATCGGCCTGATTCCGTCTTATGCCTCGATCGGCATCTGGGCGCCGATCCTGCTGTTGCTGGCGAAAATGGCCCAGGGTTTCTCGGTCGGTGGCGAATACACCGGCGCCTCGATCTTCGTCGCTGAATACGCGCCCGACCGTAAGCGCGGCTTCCTCGGCAGTTGGCTGGATTTCGGCTCGATCGCCGGGTTTGTCTTCGGCGCCGGTGTAGTGGTGCTGATCTCGACGATTCTCGGTGAACAGCGCTTCGAAGAATGGGGCTGGCGAATTCCATTCTTCCTCGCCCTGCCGCTGGGCATGATTGGCCTGTATCTGCGTCACGCCCTGGAAGAGACTCCGGCGTTCCAGCAGCACGTGGAAAAACTCGAACAAGGCGACCGCGAAGGACTCGCCGGTGGCCCGAAGGTGTCGTTCAAGGAAGTTGCGACCAAACACTGGCGCAGCCTGATGACCTGCATCGGCGTGGTGGCGGCGACCAACGTCACCTATTACATGCTGCTCACCTATATGCCGAGTTACCTGACGCACAACCTGCACTACAGCGAAAACCACGGCGTGCTGATCATCATCGCGATCATGGTCGGCATGCTCTTCGTGCAGCCGCTGATCGGTTTCATCAGCGACAAGATCGGCCGCAAGCCCTTCATCGTCGTCGGCAGCATTGGCCTGTTCATTTTCGCCATTCCGGCATTCATGCTGATCAACAGCGGCAGCATCGGT
Source organism: Pseudomonas sp. Marseille-Q5117 (assembly GCF_946901175.1). Classification (NCBI taxonomy): domain Bacteria; kingdom Pseudomonadati; phylum Pseudomonadota; class Gammaproteobacteria; order Pseudomonadales; family Pseudomonadaceae; genus Pseudomonas; species Pseudomonas sp. Marseille-Q5117. Next base: position 40,475 of record NZ_CAMPPP010000005.1, read on the forward strand.
CTGATCTTCTCCGGCCTGCTGATCCTCGCGGTGCTGCTCAATTTCTTCATCGGCGTGATGGCCTCGACCCTGCCGGCGATGTTTCCCACGCACATCCGCTACAGCGCGCTGGCCAGTGCCTTCAACGTCTCGGTGCTGATCGCCGGTCTGACCCCGACTGCCGTGGCCTGGCTGGTGGAAAGCACCAACGATCTGTACATGCCCGCCTACTACCTGATGGTCATCGCCGTGGTCGGTCTGGTCACTGGCGTGACGATGAAGGAAACCGCCAACAAGCCCTTGCGCGGCGCGGCCCCGGCGGCTTCCGACCTCGAAGAGGCCAAAGAGTTGTTGCAGGAACACCACGACAACATCGAGCAGAAAATCGAAGACATCGATGCCGAAATCGCCGCGCTGGAAGCCAAGCGCAAGGAACTGGCGCTCCAGCATCCGCGCATCGACTGATCAGTGCGGCGTCGGCAATCGGTCCGACGCCGCGCCGAGCTTGAGCTAGCCTTGAAACCGGATCGCATGCCATTCAAGGAGTTCACATGTTCAAGCTGATGAAAAGTTCGGTCGCTGGCGGATTGCTCTTCGCCAGCCTCCAGGCCGAAGCCGGCGGCATCATGATTTACGAGGCCGGCCACGAAGGCACCGGGCTGGCCAACGCCGGCTCTGCGGTCATGGCCAGCGACCCGAGCATTCTGATGACCAACCCGGCGGGCATCAGCCAACTGGCGGGCACTCAGATCAACTTCAACGCGCAGTTGATCCTCGGCGACGTCAGCTTCTCCCGCGACAACGCCAATACCTTCGGCGGCAACGAAGGTGGCAACGCCTTGAAGTACCTGCCCGGCTCCAGCTTCTTCATCAGCCATCAACTCGATGAGCGCTCCTCGATCGGCTTCGGCATGTACGGCAATTTCGGTCTGGCGCTGGACTACGACGATGACTGGGCCGGGCGCTATTTCGCTCAGGAGTCGGCCATTATCGGTGTGTCATTCCAGCCCACCTATGCCTACAAGATCACCGACGACCTGTCCGTCGGCCTCGGCCCACGCTTCATGCTTGGCTACTTCCGCACCGAAGTGGCGGTCAACAATAACGTGCTCGGTCTGGGCAACGCCGAGGATGGTCAGTTGCGCTACAAGGACACCGACTGGGGCACGGGCGCCAACGTCGGCGTACTCTACAACCTCAACGAGCGGACCAGACTCGGGCTGGCCTGGACCAGCAAGATCAAGCTCAAATTCGAAGACAAACCCGAGCTGAAGAAAATCACCAATCCGCTGCTGCGTCTGGCGCTCAACCGTCTTGACGCCGATCAGCTGAACGTCGACATGAACGTGCCGCAGACCGTCACCACCAGCGTGTCCTACCAGCTCGATCCGCAGTGGACGCTGCTCGGCAGCCTCGGCTGGCAGGACTGGAGCGATTTCGGCAAGGTCGGCGTGGAAGTCGATACCGACCTGGGCTCGACTTCCAGAACTGCGCAGCGGCAATACAAGGACACCTGGCATGCCTCGATCGGCGCGCAGCACCAGATCAACCCGAAACTGCGCTGGAACGTCGGCCTCGGTTACGACTCCTCGGCAGTGGATGACAAGGATCGCACGGTCGACAACCCGATGAACGAAGCGTGGCGCCTGGCGACCGGGGTCAGCTATGCATTGCAGGACGATGTCGATGTGCACATGAGCTACACACTGATCTACCTCGGCGACATGGACGTGCAACAGACCAAAGCGCGCTCCGGCGGCTCGGTTTCCGGCGAATACAAAAACGCCGCCCTGCATGTGCTGGGCGGCGGCGTGGTCTGGCGATTCTAGGGATCACTCATCCTTCGGCGCCTGCGCCGGTGCGGTGAACCACTGCTCCGGCGGCACGCGCTTTTCCTGCTGCGGATCGCCCAGGTAATGCGGCGACATGATCTGCACGCCGTATTCGTTGAATACGTCCTGAATATTGGCGTGGAGCATGCTCAGCAACACCGCGCGCGGACGTGGCTGACTGGGGATGGCCTGGGCCACCAGTCGATACTCGGGATAGAAGTCCGACAGCGCGGTCTGGAACACCTGCGCCGGCGGGTCTTCGAGCACGCCCGGCGTGCGTTTCGCCGCCTCCAGCAACATCGCTTCGACCTGGCGCCACGGCGTGTCATAGCCGATGGTCACTACCGTGTCGACCACGTAGCCCGGGCCTTGCACGGTGCGCGAGTAGTTCTTGGTCACGGTGCCGGTGATCATCGAGTTGGGCAGCGTCAGCACTTCACCGAGGCCGGTGCGAATCCGCGTGGTGAACATGCCCAGCTCGGTGACGGTGCCTTCGTACTCGCCGATCCTGACAAACTCGCCGGGGCGCAAAGTCCGCGTGTAGGTCAGGATCAACCCGGCCGCCGCTTGCCCGACGACGCTGGTGGCGCCGAGGGATATCATCAGGCCGATCAGCACCGACAAGCCTTTGAACGCATCGGTCCCGGCGCCCGGCAGATAGGGATAAGCCATCGCCAGCGCAAACAGCCAGACTGCCAGTGCGGTCAGGCGTTGCGTCGGTTGCAGGGTTTCATGGTTGAGCCAGCTGAACGTCCCCGGCGCGGCCATCCGGCGCAGGATGCGTCGGGTAAATGCGGTCACGCCCCGGGCGATAAAGAAAATCGCCAGCGCCACGCCCAGCCCCGGTATCGCATCGACGATGCTCTGCAACAGATAACCGGCCAGTTCCACCAGATAGTTGTTGAGGCTTTCGCCCCACGGCCGCGTATACGGGAAGCGTGACAGGACAAAGCCCAGCCATTCGTAGGTCAGCAGCAGGATCAGCAACCAGCGCAGGAACAACAGACAGCGGCTGACCAACGGGTAGAGAAAATTCGAATCGATCAGTTGCACCCGCCCGACCTTCAGCGCCTTGGTGTGCCGGTCCATCAGCGCCGGCAGTTTCGCCAACAGCTTGTGGCGCAGCCATGACAGGCACCACAGCAGTGTCAGATAGATCAGCGTGGCCACCGCCGCCAGCGCCAGCGAACGCACAATCATCTGCACGTTGCGCGCCTCACGGGTCTCGTTGACCACCTGGCGCAGTTTTTCCGCTGCGCCCTCGGCGGCTTCCTGCACCGAGGAATACGCCAGGCTGTCGACATCCTTGGGCGCAACGATAAACGCACGGGTATTGCCGATCAGCACCATGTAACTGTTCTGGATCGAATCAGTGCTGATTTTCAGCTCCGGGTCTTCCTCCAGCGCTTCACTGATCACCCGCTTCGCCCGCTTGACCCGTGACGCCGGCGCCTCGCCAAGAATGGTTGCGCGAAACAGCATGATGCTGCGGTTGGCCACTTTCAGTTCTACCGCTTCGTCCGTTGCTGTCGTGGTGTCTTCCAGTGCCTGGCCGAGCCCGGACCACAGTGTTGCAGCCAGCAGCATCGCCAGCACCATCAGCCTGTTACGCATGCGCCGTTCCTTATGGCTGATTGTTGTGAGAGGTTTCGTCCAGCACTTCGCTGACGTCGGCCGGCTGATAGACCCAGCCGATGAACAATTCATAACCGACCGCCAGGATCACCGGCCCGGTGAACAGGCCGATGATGCCGCTGGTGACCATGCCGCCCAGCGCGCCGATCAGCACCACCGGCATCGGCACGGCCACGCCACGGCCGAGCAACATCGGTTTGAGCACGTTGTCGGAAAGCCCGGCGATCACCATCCACACGGCGAAAATGATCGTGCCGGGGCCGACGCCATCATGGGCAAAGACGAACACCACCACCGGCACGGTAACCAGCAGCACCGGCAGTTGCATGATGCCCAGCAGCAACACCATCAACGCCAGCACACCGGCAGCGGGCACGCCCATGATTACCAGTGCCACACCGATCAAGATCATCTGGATAAAAGCGATACCGACCACGCCCTGCGCCACCGCGCGAATGGTCGAGGTGCACAGTTGCGCGATCTGCGGGCCACGCACCGGGCCGGAAATCCGCGTGGTGATCGCCACCGCTGTGCGATGGCCGCGTTCGCCGTGGGTCATGATCAGTCCGGCGACGATCAGCGCGGCGACAAACACCACGATGCCTGCGCCAACGCCGGCGGCCTGATGCAACAGCACCCGGCCCCAACTGGTCAGGTGCGGCGCCAGTTCCTTGAACACCCAGCTCAGGTCCTGCGAAGCGTGCATCCAGATGCCATACAACGGCGCGCCGATCAGCGGCCAGTCGGCGACATTGGCGGGTGGCGGCGGAATCTCGAACTGCCCCGCTTCCACGGTTTGCATGCCCACCTTCACCGAATCGGCCACGGATGCGCCGAGCAGACTCAGCGGCACCATCAGGATCACCAGCCCCAGCAATACCAGCACAATCGCCGCCCAACCGTAGCGGTTGCCGAGTTTGGCGCCGAGTTTCTGGTTCAGCGGATACAGCGTGACCGCGAGGATCAGCGCCCACAGCATCACATTGAGAAACGGATGGAAAATGTCGTAGCAGAACAGCACCAGGGTCGCGATCAACCCGGCGCGGATCAGTACGTCTAGCAAGGCTTTGGAACTGTTGAAGGCAATCAGCGGCTTATCTTCCATGGCAACATTCCTGAGCGGTGCAGCATTCGGGATGCGCTGAGCCTAGAACATGTTGCGCCGGTCTTCCTGTGGGGCGCGGGATTATCGGTTTACACAACACACTGTGGGAGCGAGCCTGCTCGCGAAAGCAGTATTTCAGGGCCAAGACCCTTTTGAATCTGCCGGCGCCTTCGCGAGCAGGCTCGCTCCCACCGGGCTTTGCGTTAATCCTCAATCTCAACCCGCCCACAAATCCAGTGTGGGAGCGAGCCTGCTCGCGAAAGCGCAAGGTCAGGCAGCACGGATGCTCAGGCCATCTACCAACAAAACCATCACCCCACCGATTACTCCGCCCGCCGCATGGTGTTAAATAGGCGCCAGTCCCGACCTTGTCGCTTCAAGCCGTGCCACGAGAACCGCTATGAAAACCCCTGCCCAGAACATCCACGCTCAACAGGTGACCCGATGATCGAAGTCACCGAAGTCTCCATCGCCCAACTGCGCGCCGCCCTCGAATCCGGCCAGACCACTGCCGTGGAACTGGTGCAGGCCTATCTGGCGCGCATTGATGCCTACGATGGCGCCGACACCCCGACGGCACTCAACGCCGTCGTCGTGCGCAACCCCGAAGCGCTGAACGAAGCCCGCGCCTCCGATGCCCGCCGCGCCAACGGTGAAACCCTCGGCCCGCTCGATGGCATCCCCTACACCGCCAAGGACAGCTATCTGGTCAAGGGCCTGACCGCCGCTTCCGGCAGTCCGGCGTTCGCCGATCTGGTCGCCCATCGCGACGCCTTCACCATCGAACGCCTGCGCGCTGCCGGGGCGATCTGCCTGGGCAAGACCAACATGCCGCCGATGGCCAATGGTGGCATGCAACGCGGCGTCTATGGCCGCGCTGAAAGCCCGTACAACGCCGCTTACCTCACCGCACCGTTCGCCTCCGGCTCGTCCAACGGCGCCGGCACCGCGACCGCTGCGAGTTTCGCTGCGTTCGGCCTGGCCGAGGAAACCTGGTCGAGCGGTCGCGGCCCTGCGTCGAACAACGGCCTGTGCGCCTACACCCCGTCGCGCGGCGTAATCTCGGTGCGCGGCAACTGGCCGTTGACCCCGACCATGGACGTCGTCGTGCCGTTCGCGCGGACCATGGCCGACCTGCTCGAAGTGCTCGATGTGGTCGTCGCCGAAGATACCGATACCCGTGGCGACCTCTGGCGCCTGCAACCTTGGGTGCCGATCCCGCGTGTCAGCGAAGTGCGCCCGGCTGCGTACAGCGAACTGGCCGCCGACGCCAAAGCCCTGGCCGGCAGACGCTTCGCCATCCCGCGCATGTACATCAACGCCGACCCTGACGCCGGCACCAGCGAAGCTCCCGGCATTGGCGGCCCGACCGGTCAGCGCATCAACACCCGCGCGTCCGTGATCGATTTGTGGAAACAAGCGCGTCAGGCCCTGGAAGCCGCTGGCGCTGAAGTCGTCGAAACCGATTTCCCGCTGGTCTCCAACTGCGAGGGCGACCGCCCTGGCGCGCCAACCGTATTCACCCGTGGCCTGGTGTCGAAAGAATTTCTCCACCATGAATTGTGGGATCTGACAGCCTGGGCGCTCGACGACTTCCTGCAAGCCAACGGCGATCCGAAGCTTAATCGTCTGGTTGACGTCGACGGGCCGAAGATCTTCCCGCACGACCCCGGCACGCTGCCTAACCGAGAAGGCGATCTGGCCGCCGGCATGGACGAATACGTGCGCATGGCCGAACGCGGCATCACGCCGTGGAATGAAATCCCAACCGTGCCTGATGGCTTGCGTGGTCTGGAGCAGACCCGACGCATCGACCTTGAAGACTGGATGGACAGCCTCGGCCTCGACGCCGTGCTGTTCCCCACCGTCGCCGACGTCGGCCCGGCGGATGCCGATGTCAATCCAGCTTCGGCCGACATCGCCTGGAGCAACGGCGTCTGGGTGGCCAACGGCAACCTCGCGATCCGCCACCTCGGCGTGCCAACCGTCACCGTGCCGATGGGCGTGATGGCCGACATCGGCATGCCCGTCGGCCTGACCTTCGCCGGCCGCGCGTACGACGACTCGAACCTGCTGCGCTTCGCCGCCGCCTTCGAATCCACCGGCAGCAAACGCCAGATCCCACCGCGTACACCGCCGCTGGCTTAATGCACTGTGTCAGCTCCCACAAACCCTGTGGGAGCTGGCTTGCCAGCGATGGCGGCCTGACAGCCGCCACAGTTCTACCTGACTACCCCGACTCAAACTGTGGGAGCGAGCCTGCTCGCGAAAGCGCTGTGTCAGTCAGCATTTTTGTTAACTGACACTCCGCATTCGCGAGCAGGCTCGCTCCCACAGGGTTTGGTGTGAAGGCTGCCAACTCAGCACACCGGCCCAATCCTTGCCAGGCCAATCCGCCGATCATCAGCGCCATCCTGATGACCACCGGCCCTGACCATGATCAACCGCGCCCCCTCCCGCCTCACCCTGCTCGCCATGCTCTGCGGTCTGACCGGCACCGCCCACGCCAGCGGCTTTTTCGACGACGCCAAAAGCGATGTCTTGCTGCGCAACTTCTACCTCAGCAACGACTACCGCTCGCCCACGCCCTCCGGGAAAAACTACAAACAGGAGTGGGCACAAGGCTTTATCGGCAACTTCTCATCCGGTTTCACCGAGGGCACAGTCGGTTTCGGCATCGACGCGCACGCTTTCGCCGGCCTGAAACTCGACGGCGGCAAGGGCCATTCCGGCACCGGTCTGTTACCGGTCGACAGCGATGGTCGCAGTGAAAACAACTATTCCAGCGCTGGCGGTGCGTTCAAGCTCAAGGTCTCGCGAACCACCCTCGCCTTCGGAGAAATGACCGTAGAAACCCCGGTCTTCGACACCTCCGACAAACGCCTGCAACCGGAATACGCTACAGACTTTTTGCTCAACAGCGCCGAGCTCGACAACGTCAATCTGCTCGCCGGGCATTTCACTGCATTCAAGAACCAGGACAGCTCCTCCGGCCAAGGCGATTTCTACGGTTACGGCGCCAACACCGAAGCGGGTGGCATCAGCTTCGTCGGTGCCGACCTGTTCAGCTCAAGCCCCATCGGCGGCGCACTCTACGCCTCGGACCTGAGCGACACCTGGCACCAGTACTACGGCAACCTGCACTTCAAACAGTCCGGCGTGCTGCTCGACGCCAACCTCTACCACACCCGCGACACCGGCCGCGCACTGGCCGGCGAGATTGACAACAGCGCCTTCAGCCTGTCCGGCAAATACAACTTCGGCGCGCACGCGGTGATGCTCGGCTGGCAACGGATCAATGGCGACACACCGTTCGATTTCGTCGGCGGCGACTCGATCTACCTCGCCAACTCGATCAAATACGCCGATTTCAACGGCGCCAACGAACGCTCCTGGCAAGCCCGCTACGACCTCGACCTCGGCGCCTTCGGCATCCCCGGCCTGAACTTCATGACCCGCTACGTCAGCGGCAACCACATCGACGGCACGCACGCGCCGAGGGGCGGCGCCTACAACCCGTTCGACGCCGACAGCGGCGACTATCAACCGCAACAGGGCAGCGGCGGCAAACACTGGGAACGCGATATCGACCTGAAATATGTCGTCCAGTCCGGCGCCGCGAAGGATCTGTCGGTGCAACTGTCGCACGTCACCCACCGCGCCAACGAAGCACAGGCTGGCGATGATATTGACCGGATTTACGTGGTCATCCAGTACCCGCTGGGTTTCTGAACCACCCACGCCAACAAAGATGCACTCCCACATGGGTTTCTTGGCCCGAAACACTTTGGTTCGGCAGATAACCCTGTGGGAGCTGGCTTGCCAGCGATAGCGCCGGGTCAGCCAACGCAGATTGTGGATGTGCCGACCTTATCGCTGGCAAGCCAGCTCCCACAGGGATTCGGGGCAATCTCCACAACAAACCATTACCGTCCGTCGCAAACCTGCCCAGACCTGTCAGGTTTGACAGTAGCCAGACTCCCACAACCGGTGTCTGATCTTCCTTACCCGGCCAGCCCTCACTGGCCATCCCACCAGGAAGGTGTTCCATGCCCAGTAAAATCGCACCATCGCAGCATTACCCCGGCAAAATCGAAGGCGCAATCGACGTCACCCCTAAAGACCCGTTGTGGTCGCCGAGCGCACCGGCGACGCAAAAGGTTTTACCAAGCCATTTCAAAAAGGTGACCAACGCAGACGGTATCGAGGTAATCGCCATCATTTATTGCGTCGATCCCCCCATCGTGCAAGACAGCGACGATTACGTTCAAGTCGCCTTGATAATCGATGGCAAGGAAATAGACTCCACCAAAATCACCAAGGCTAACCGCAACAAGCAGTTCCTGTTTTACATCTCGCAGAACCTGCTGGAGATAAACACCGAGTACGAAATCAGCTATGAACTGCACCGCGACCTAGGAGAGACCGAGCAGCCCACAATGGCGCTCAGACTGGTATACGACAGCGTCTAGCCAGTCGTGCCCCCTGTGGGAGCGAGCCTGCTCGCGAAAGCATTGATCCGGGCAACGAAATTCAGTCTGCCGGATCGCCATCCCAAGCAGGCAAACACCTACAGGAAATCTCGGCAAACTCGGCTAAACCGCAGCGGTTGACTGCCCTACGCTCACTCCCTATCCTCGCGCCCTGTCACGACTCATTCGTGACCGGGTTTGACGGCTCGGCAATCCTCCAAGGTGTGCATTGTTTTTTCAAATGTCTAAGGAGCTGCGTCATGACCGATCCAACCACAAAGCCCAATCCCCCCGACCAAACCCCTCACCACCCTTTCACCGTCCGCCCCGACATCCCGCTCCTCGACGCCCTCGAACACGCGGCCGTGTACCTCAACTGCGCCGAGTCCCTCGCCCATCAAGCCCCCACAGCGATCCGCCCGGAACACAGCAGCTCACTGCGCTGGGCCAGCCAGCAAATGCTCGCCAACGCCCGCGCCCTGATCCACGCAGCCATCGCCGGTCAGCATGTCGTTAACGCGAGGGGTGACGCATGAATTCGCACATTTCCATGACCCACAACGAACACAGTATCCCCGTCATGCTGGTCTCCACCGAAGCGCCACTGGACGTCCTGCACAGCAGCGCCGCCAGCCGCTTCCTCGCCGTCACGCAAATGATGGAAAGCCTCGCCAGCCTGGACATCGCCTCAGCCAAAGGCGCCGACGTACAACAACTGGCCCACGCCGCCGCGATGCTGCTGCGCGATGGTTGTGACGTGATGGATGTGCTCGGACGGCAGATTCGTTTGCGGGTCTGAGGCGCACAAGATCAAAAGATCGCAGCCTCCCGCAGCTCCTACCCCGATTTGTAGGAGCTGCCGAAGGCTGCGATCTTTTGGTTTGAGTTGCCAGAAAAAACACAACACTTGTGGGAGCGAGCCTGCTCGCGAAAGCGGTGGGTCAGTCACCGAGATGTCGACTTGATTGCAGTCGCGAGCAGCTCTCCGCTGGAGTTGTCACCCACTGCGCCCTACCGTTCGTCGTAAAACCACCGTCAACTGTCAGATCTGACAGTAGGCAGTTCCTCTCGCTGGGTATCTGATATCTCCACGCGGTCAGCACCCTCTTGGCCGGCCCATCAGGAAGGTGTCCCATGGCAAAACAGCGCAAGCCACGCCCATCCAAAAGCACGCGTGCGTTCTATCCCCCTCGCATCGCCGCGGCAACCGCAAATGTGATCAGCGAGAAGGTCCCAAAGCCACCAGAAGTACCGGTGCAAGGCATACCTCTCAGCCTTTTCAAACCTGTGACCAACAGGCAGGGCGTGCTCGCTGGCGCGGTCACCCTGCGTATCGATTCGATACCCGCCGATGCCGATCATCCTAATGACATAGACGAAGTTTCCTGGTGGCTCAATGGCAACCGAATGGAAGGCGTGGCAATCAATCCCGCCAACCGCGACGACGTGTGGTTCTTCAACGTATTCCTGGACGACCTGCTGGACACCGTCACCAACGAAATTCTCTACAAAACCCGTCGTCCCGGTGGCAACGAGACGCCGTCAACCGCGCTATGGGTCCTGTGCAGCAAAACGCTGCCCGGCGGCAATGACGTGCCGGGCACCGGTGCGCACCCTGGGCTACAGTTGAGCCTGCCGACCGAACTGGGTAATCCGGCACTGATCGGCAAAGACGAGGTCGAGGCCGGTGTCCTTGCCACTTACACCTATTCGCACATGAAGGCCTACGACACGATCACCCTGGACATCAACGGCGAGCAATTCACTGTCAAGTTAGACCCCGACGATGTCGGCGCATCATTCTCCGCACTGATTGACCGGACCATGTTCGAGTGGGTCGGCAGCCTGGACAACTGCCCGTTCAGATACAGGGTTCGCGATCAACTTGGTAACTTCACCCATAACCATCGTTGGTCGAAGGTTATTTACGCGAATATTGATCTTGAGCGGGTGTTTCTGGAAATGCCGATCTTGCGCGAAGATCAAGACGAAGACACGGATGATCCTACAATCGTTGACCGCGACAAGCTTAACGGCGGGCCGCTTTTCGTAGTAATCATCCCGCACGCCCCTGTTTATCAGAAGGGCGATAAAGTGAAAGTAACTTATCGCTCTACTAATCCTGATGCAGAGGAAGAGTATGAGGGTACGATTGAGGAGCGGTTCAATACTTTGTTCCCTTGTATTGTCGAGGTTCCTAATTCACGAGTTGTATCGGGGAGCCGATTGCAAGTTTCCTTTGTGCTCATTAGGGATGAGGAGGTCATTGGACAATCGAGAGCCGCCTCTGCCACGGTCGTCGGGAACGTCGCAGATGACAAGCCCGTCATCTCAAAAATTACCGGCTCACCCAGTGGCGACGATATTTCCAACGGCGGCATCACCGTCGAAACTGAAGTAACGATCACCGGTATCGCTGCCAAAGGACAGAAAGTCGATGTGCTGGATGGCACTACTTCAAAAGGTCAACCGACCGCCGACCCGGTAACAGGCATCTGGACCTTGCGCGTATCTGCGCTGACGGCTGCCGAGCACAGTTTTACCGCCAAAGCCTTGTATGGCCAAGGACAAACCTCTACGGCCTGGAAGTTGACCGTGACGGCTGCTACTGCACCCACGATCGCTTCGGCAAAAGGCTCACCCAGTGGCGCCGACATTCCCAACGGCAGCACCACCGTCGAAACTGACGTAACGCTCAGCGGTGTCGCTGCCAAAGGGCAGAAAGTCGATGTGCTGGACGGCACCACGTCAAAAGGTCAGCCGACCGCCGACCCGATAACGGGCATCTGGACATTGCTCATTTCTGCACTGACGGCTGCCGAGCACAATTTCACCGCCAAAGCTTTGTATGGCCAAGGACAAACCTCTGCAACATGGAAGTTGACCGTGGCGGCTGCTACTGCGCCCACTATCACTTACGCGAAAGGCTCACCCAGTGGCGCCGACATTCCCAACGGCAGCACCACCGTCGAAACTGAAATAAAGCTCAGCGGTGTCGCTGCCAAAGGACAGAAAGTCGATGTGCTGGATGGCACTACTTCAAAAGGTCAACCGACCGCCGACCCGGTAACAGGCATCTGGACCTTGCGCGTATCTGCGCTGACGGCTGCCGAGCACAGTTTTACCGCCAAAGCCTTGTATGGCCAAGGACAAACCTCTACGGCCTGGAAGTTGACCGTGACGGCTGCTACTGCACCCACGATCGCTTCGGCAAAAGGCTCACCCAGTGGCGCCGACATTCCCAACGGCAGCACCACCGTCGAAACTGACGTAACGCTCAGCGGTGTCGCTGCCAAAGGGCAGAAAGTCGATGTGCTGGACGGCACCACTTCAAAAGGTCAACCGACAGCCGACCCGGTAACGGGCATCTGGACATTGCTCGTTTCTGCGCTGACGGCTGCCGAGCACAATTTCACCGCCAAAGCTTTGTATGGCCAAGGACAAACCTCTGCAACATGGAAGTTGACCGTGGCGGCTGCTACTGCGCCCACTATCACTTCGGCGAATGGCTCACCCAGTGGCGCCGACATTCCCAACGGCAGCACCACCGTCGAAACTGAAATAAAGCTCAGCGGTGTCGCTGCCAAAGGACAGAAAGTCGATGTGCTGGATGGCACTACTTCAAAAGGTCAACCGACCGCCGACCCGGTAACAGGCATCTGGACCTTGCGCGTATCTGCGCTGACGGCTGCCGAGCACAGTTTTACCGCCAAAGCCTTGTATGGCCAAGGACAAACCTCTACGGCCTGGAAGTTGACCGTGACGGCTGCTACTGCACCCACGATCGCTTCGGCAAAAGGCTCACCCAGTGGCGCCGACATTCCCAACGGCAGCACCACCGTCGAAACTGACGTAACGCTCAGCGGTGTCGCTGCCAAAGGGCAGAAAGTCGATGTGCTGGACGGCACCACGTCAAAAGGTCAGCCGACCGCCGACCCGATAACGGGCATCTGGACATTGCTCGTTTCTGCACTGACGGCTGCCGAGCACAATTTCACCGCCAAAGCTTGGTACGTCCAAGCACATGACTCTGCCACATGGAAGCTGACCGTGACGGCTGCTACTGCACCCACGATCGCTTCGGCAAAAGGCTCACCCAGTGGCGCCGACATTCCCAACGGCGGCACCACCGTCGAAACTGAAATAACGCTCAGCGGTGTCGCTGCCCAATGGCAGAAAGGCGATGTGCTGGACGGCACTACTTCAAAAGGTCAACCGACCGCCGACCCGGTAACAGGCATCTGGACCTTGCGCGTATCTGCGCTGACGGCTGCCGAGCACAGTTTTACCGCCAAAGCCTTGTATGGCCAAGGACAAACCTCTACGGCCTGGAAGTTGACCGTGACGGCTGCTACTGCACCCACGATCGCTTCGGCAAAAGGCTCACCCAGTGGCGCCGACATTCCCAACGGCGGCACCACCGTCGAAACTGAAATAACGCTCAGCGGTGTCGCTGCCAAAGGGCAGAAAGTCGATGTGCTGGACGGCACCACGTCAAAAGGTCAGCCGACCGCCGACCCGATAACGGGCATCTGGACATTGCTCATTTCTGCACTGACGGCTGCCGAGCACAATTTCACCGCCAAAGCTTTGTATGGTTCGGGACAAACCTCTGTGGTCTGGAAGTTGACCGTGACGGCTGCCACTGCGCCCACTATCACTTCGGCAAAAGGCTCACCCAGTGGCGCCGACATTCCCAACGGCAGCACCACCGTCGAGACCGCCGTGACGCTGAGCGGTGTTGCCGCCAAAGGTCAGAAAGTCGATGTGCTGGATGGCACTACTTCAAAAGGTCAACCGACCGCCGACCCGGTAACAGGCATCTGGACCTTGCTCGTTTCTGCGTTAAGTGTTGCGGCGCACAGCTTTACTGCCAAGGCACTGTATGGCAGCAGTCCAGTATCAGATCCTCCATTTATTTTTACAGTGAACCAAGAGTTATCGATCGATCAAAAAACCATGATTCTAAATGGACTTGATATCAGATACGCGGGCTGGGCAAAAAATGGCGTTGACGCCCAAGGTAGTTTCGCCAAAAGAGAAGCTCAAGGGGGTATGCCCCCGTACACTTATTCATCTTCAGACACCCGAGTTGCCACAACCAATGGACCAATTACGAAATCGAACTGTACGAGGGTTAAAACTACCACCATAACGGCTACCGATAAGCTTGGTGCGACAGTCTCATATGACGTAACTTGCTCCGGCGTCTATCAACTAATTGTCTCTCCTGCCGGGGCTTATAATGTTGATGCAGCGGAAGCGTGGATGAGGTCGATACCAGACAGATATACGTTTGACACAGACCATCTTTATTATCTACTCAGAACACATATACCTCAACCCATGACCGACTCGTGGGGGCCAACAATTGCCTTCCCTCCAGGTGGAGCGTGGGCAACACGATTTAGCAACAATAATTTCATAAAAATTATCGTACCCGAATCAACTCAGCATCGACAAGTTATGGTTGTAACAGGGATTGATTAAACAATCGGAGAGAATTATGACCGCACTTTATCCGTTAATTATAAAGTGGTAAGGCTCAGACCTATCGAAGTCGTTTTCATGTCGCACAATGAACGCCATGATATACGGTAGCCCGAAATGTTGTTGAATGACACTCTGGTTGTTGAATCGTGAACTTTGCGCTCTCATCTGTTGGTTCAGTCGCTGAGAAAAATGGATGCATTTATTTATCTGAGCAGCAAATCAGGCTCTGGATAATCTGGATTTGCCGCGGTGATGCAGAGAGTCGTAGCTATTCGCTGTTCACATTGACCATCCTCTTAGCAAGCTCGGTACTACATTTGGAATGCGGTCAAATGTGGGAGCCTGCTCGCGAGGAGGCCATCAGGAAGCACGATCCTTCGAGTTAAACGAAGCTGTTTAAAAGACACCTGCTGACACGGTCTCAAGACTACAAATCCTTGCGCCATTGCCTACAGCCAAGCCAGAATCCGCCGGCTTGTGCGCCTTGGGGGCGGGTTCTATTGTGGTGCGGTCGCTGAATGTTCAGTGACCGGGTTTAGCAGCCCGACAAATTTTCAAGGCACGCTGGCTCCGCCTCTCTTTTATGGCGGCTTGCGTGGGGCACTTCGGTGCGCCGGGATCCTTGAGCCTGGTCTGCTAACCCGCGTAAAGCCGCCACCCTCTTCGTTTAGCAGCGAAGGCTGACGGCTCCACTTCTCAAGGAGCTTTACCATGATCAAACCCACACCCAACCCACCCGAAACCGACCCCACCTCCCCTACGAATCCCTCGATTCAAAAAAACTCCACGAAGCCGCCGACCGCGCTCTCGACCACTACCTCTGCCCACCCGGCTCGACCCCACCGCCGTTCAGTCCCCGCGCCATGTACGCCGTCACCGCCGACACCAAAAACGAGGATCTGCTGGCCAACGCCTGCGAAACCCTCGCGTCCGCCAAAACCATCGCCCAGGAATTCGCCGGGCTGGTAAAGCCATCGCAGCGGCGGACGCTTATGGGGATTGCGCAGTTGATCATGCTCGGAGAATTGGCGGTGAATCGGGTGCTGGATAATCTGGAGTTGCCGGGGTAATGCGGGCCGGCTGAGTTATGCGATGCCCGTGCCGGCCTCTTCGCGAGCAGGCTCGCTCCCACATTGATCCTGGTCGGACGCAAACTTTGCGACCACTGAAGGAACCTGTGGTAGCGACCCTGCTCGCGATCACAAAGGGGACGGATTATTTAACCCGATGGATGTGCTCGGGCAGCAGATTCGGTTGCGGGTCTGAAAATGCAGCCTGCGGCAGTTCGAGTGATATACGCATGAGCTGCCGAAGGCTGTGATTCGTTCTTGTAACGGCTAGGCTCATACTCGCTAGCGCACCATTAGTATGATAATTTGCGCAAAGTTCCCCACCCGCAAAAGGCCCGACCATGGCTACCGTACGAAAAACCATAACCGTGACTGACCAGCAAGACCATTGGATCAAAGCTCAAATAGAAGCGGGACATTACACCAACGACAGCGAATATATCCGCGATTTGATCCGTCGAGAGCAAGAGCGAAACGCTGAACTGGAAACCGTCCGCGCAGCCCTTCGAGAAGGAGAATCCAGTGGTGCCCCCCGGCCATTCGATGCTGATGCTTTCAAAAAGAGAATGTTGAGGGCGCATGGCTGAATACCGACTTACCCCCGCCGCCGAAGCGGATCTTGAGGCTATCTGGACCTATACAGCTCAACAATGGGGTTTGGATCAGGCCAATCGCTACATCGACATCCTGACTGCGTCTTTCGAGCAGTTGGCTGATCGTCCCAAAACAGCACCCGCATGCGACGCGATCCGCCCCGGATACCGACGCTGCAGCGTGGAGAGTCACGTGATTTATTTTCGAATCACCGCCTATGGGATCGCGATAATCAGAATCTTGCATGACCGGATGGAAGCGCAGCGTAATCTCTAACCTTCTCGTATCACCGAAAATCAAAAGATCGCAGCTTTCGGCAGCTCCACAAATCGATGTAGAACCTGCCGAAGGCTGCGATCTTTGCTTTTGGGAGACTGGCGGAAGACAGCCGGAGTCGAACCTGCCCGGGAACGGATGCCGTCCCCAACCGGGTTTGAAGCCCGGCCGCGCCACCGGGCGCGATTGTCTTCCTGAACTCAGGTTGCGTCGGCGTTGGCCAACGCGTTGTCGGGGCGGATCTGGCGGGATTCGCCGAGGCGGCGGGTCAGGCCGAGTCGGTCGAAATATTCCAGATACTGAATACAGCGTTTGCGTCCCAAGCCTAGCGCATCGCGGAAGGTTGTCACTTCGATCGCCGGATTTTCTCCGGCGAGTTTCAGCAGCAGCGCCGCCATTTGCCGCAGGGCGATGTCGCTGATGAACAGGTCGCGCACCACTTGGTGCATCAGGCCTAGTCGCGCGAGTTTGCGCAGTAGCAGGCGGACGCTGGCGTCTTCTTCGCCAAGCTTCTTCGCGGCATCACGTACCCAAGGCGGGTCGAAACCGGCCTGTTCGAATAAGGGCTGTAATTGCTGCCAGAGGATTTCGTCGTCGGCACTCAGGCGCACTTGATGATCGGGCAGGTGCAGCCATGGGCCGCTGGCGAGGATCGAGCCGGCGCCGAGCAGTTCGTCGAGCAGGCTGATGAAGGTCGAGCGTTCCAGTGCCAGAGCGCTGAAGCGTCGCAGGCGATCGCGGTCAGGGCCCATCTGGTCGGGTTCCTGTTCGTGGAATCGCGCCAGTTGTTCGAGCAAGGTGAATTTCAACTGGCCCCAGCGCTGGACGTTGAACAGCAGCGCGCCTTGACGGGTATCGACCAGGCGGATGTTCTCGGCCAGCGACCACTGCGCGCGCGGACGGTTGAACTGGCGTTCGAGGCGTTGCGGGTCGAGGCCGCCGGGGCTGTGGTTGAGCAGCGCTGGCAAGGCTTGTTCGAGGCTGACACTCAGAGCGAGGGTTTGCAGTTGCGCGAGGCGTTCCGGGCTGCGGCGTTGGCGCGCCGGGGCGAACGGGTCGAGCACTGTGCCGCCGCCGAGGGTCCGCTGGGCACTGGAGTCGCGCAGGATCAGCCGATCACCCTTCACCGCGTGCACCGGCGCGTTGATCAGCAGTTGCGCGAACATGCGCTCGCCGGGAATCAGGCGCGGGCCTTGCAGCAAGGCGACCCGGGCAATGACATCCTGGGTGCCAAGGTGCAGATGCACCGGGTGGAAGTGTTCGAAGGTGCGCTCGCCGGGCAACAGCTGAAAGTCGATATCGATGCGCTGGGTCGGGGCATGCAGCCAATCGGCCAGCAGCCAGTGACCACGGTGGATCTGCGCCAGTTCCAGACGATCGCCGCTGAGGTTCAATGCCACGCGTTGGCCAGCGAAGGCTCGTTCAGCGGCCTGGTTTTGCGCGTGCAGACCACGGATGCGCACCGATTTGCCGGCAGCCCCCAAGACAAGTTTGTCGCCAACCGCAACCGTGCCGGACAGCGCCGTGCCCGTGACCACAATCCCCGCGCCCGCGACGCTGAATGCCCGATCGATCGCCAGACGAAAGCCGCCCTCACAACCGCGCGCCTGCACCTCGTTGTGCGCCTGCAATAACGCCGCGCGCAACTCATCGACGCCCTGCCCGTTCATGCTCGACACGGTAAAAATCGGCGCATCAGCAAATGGTCCGGGCGCGAGCAGGTCGAGCACCTGACGCTGCACCTCTTCCACCCTGCCCGTTCCAGCGCGGTCGCACTTGGTGATCGCCACCAGCGCGCGCGGGATGCCGAGCAGTTCGACGATCGCCAGATGTTCTCGCGTCTGCGGCATCACCCCGTCATCGGCCGCGACCACCAGCAATACCAAATCGATGCCCTGCGCGCCGGCGAGCATGTTGTGGGTGAATTTTTCGTGCCCCGGCACGTCGATGAAGCCGGTCAGCCCGGCGCCCGCTTTTAGCTCGGCGTAGAGATAACCGAGGTCGATGGTCATGCCGCGTTCGCGCTCCTGCGGGCGGCGGTCGCCGGTTTGCCCGGTCAGCGCCTGCAACAGCGAGGTCTTGCCGTGGTCGATGTGCCCCGCCGTGCCGACGATCACCGGTCGACCTGCAATTGCGCCAGCTGCGCCAGCCACGCTGGCTCATCGTCGAGCTGGCGTAGATCCAGCCACAGCGCATCGTCGCCGATCCGGCCGAGTACCGGGACCGGCAAACCGCGCAACGCCGCTTCGAGATTGAGCAGATAACGCCCGCGCCAGCGCTTGGACACTTGCGGGCGACAACACAGCGCAGCGCTCGGCAGACGCGCCACCGGTTGGCTGCCACTGCCGATCATGCCCAACGCCTCGACTGCACTGACCTGCCAGACCTCGCCCAACACATCGGCGAGCAACGGTTGCAAACGCGCCGCTTGGGCGAAGATCTCGGCTTGCGGCCGAGTCAGCAGGCGCAGGCTCGGCAGTCGTTCGGCGAGGCGATCAGGGTCGCGGTACAGACCGAGCACCGCCTCTAGCGCTGCCAAGGTCAACTTGTCGACCCGCAGCGCGCGTTTCAGTGGATTTTTCTTGATCTTCGCGATCAGCTCTTTGCGCCCGACGATCAACCCGGCCTGCGGCCCGCCGAGCAATTTGTCGCCGCTGAAGGTGACGATGTCGGCGCCTTCGAGCAAGGCCTGACGCACCGTCGGTTCCGCCGGCAGGCCCCAGCGCGTCAGGTCGAGCAGACTGCCGCTGCCCAGATCTTCCAGCAACGGCAAGCCATGGGCGTGCGCCAACTCGGCCAGTTCCGCAGTCGGCACCCGCGCGGTGAAGCCTTCGATGCTGTAGTTGCTCGCATGCACACGCATGATCAAACCGCTGCGTGGGCTGATCGCCGCTTCGTAGTCGCGAGCATGGGTGCGATTGGTGGTGCCGACTTCATGCAGCCGCACGCCGGCGCGGGCCATGATGTCGGGGATGCGGAAGGCGCCGCCGATCTCGATCAGCTCACCACGCGAGATGATGCCTTCCTTGCGCGCGCCGAGGCTGTTGAGGGTCAGCAGCACGGCAGCGGCATTGTTATTGACCACAGTCACCGCTTCGGCGCCGGTCAGTTCGCGGATCAGGCCTTCGATCAGATCGTCACGATCACCGCGCTTGCCGCTGGCCAGGTCGAACTCGAGATTGAGCGGATAACGTGCGGCCATTTGCACCGCTTCGATGGCTTCCTCGGGCAGCAAGGCGCGGCCGAGATTGGTGTGCAGCACCGTGCCGGTCAGGTTGAATACCCGCCGAACCTGGCTGCGTTGTTGCTGCGCCAAGCGTTCGCCGACGCGCCCGGCGAGCACTTCGGCGCCGATCTCCACCGCTGCCAATTGCCCGCTCAACACGCCGGGCCGCAGCTCATCGAGCAACTGACGCAGGCCCGTCAGCAAAGAATCCCGGCCGTAGCGCTCGGCCAACGGCGCGCACGCCGGGTGACGCAACAAGCCATCAATGGACGGCAACCGCAGGGCAACGCTGGAAGACATCAGCCACTCCTGATTTCACTAAAAACAATCCCTTTTGGGAGCAAGCTTGCTTCCAAAAGGGTTTCAGAAGTGTAGACGCACTGCCGGAGCTAGCTTGCTCGCGAATGCGGTGTGTCAGTCAATGTGGATGTGGCTGACCTGACGCCTTCGCGAGCAGGCTCGCTCCCACTGAGAAATCCGGGGCTGACCGGGCTTTGTGAGTCGGCACACAAATCTGTGGGAGCTGGCTTGCCAGCGATTGCGGTGGGTCCGTCAAAGAAGGTGGTGGATGTGCCGACCGAATCGCTGGCAAGCCAGCTCCCACAGGGATTCGGGGTGGAATGAACATTGTTGGTCACCACAAAAACCTGTGGGAGCACACCCCTCTCCCACAATTTTGCTCCGGTCAGTCGTCTCCCGGCGCCAGCAGCAGATTGGGGGCCAGACGCTGATAGCCGTCCTGGGCCAGACGCATGTCCAGCAGCAAACTGCCGAGATCCGCCGACAACGCTTCGGCTTCGGCGTCGTTCTCCAGGTAGAGCAATTTCAGGTAGCTGTTGCAGCTGGGGCAGACTTCGGCGCGCAGCGGGGCCTGTTCGGCGCTGTGCCGGTCGTCTTCCTGGCTCAGGTACTCGAGGCCCTTGCTCTGTTCGCAATACACGCACTTGACCCGCACCACATGCCATTCGCAGGCGCACAGCGAACACACCAGATAGCGCAAACCGTTGTGCTTGCCGCGATGGCGAATCACCCCGGCCATGGCCGGTGAACCACAGGCCGGGCATTGGCTGAGGCTGTCGCCGGGCTTGAGTTGCAGTTGCGGCACGCTGAGCAGCCAGTGGCTCCAGGCGGTTTGGAGGGCGGCGCCAAGAAACGGCACCAGCGCCGCCGGCACCAGCGAATACTGACCGCTGACCAACGCCACCGCCCACGCCCGCAACTGGCCGGGACTGGCGGTGCGCAGCGTGTCCAGCGCGTCGATCACCGCAGGTTGATCCGCTGGCGCATAGCGCTGCAGCAAAGCGTCGAGCCACGGCTGCCAGGCATCCTCGCGCACCAAGGTGTCTGCGGCGAACGGCGGCAGACCGTGCTGCTGACAGGCTTCGAAACGCTGCGCGTCAAACGGCGCGGTGAGCGGCGGATCGGCGAAGACCTGCTGCTGCGCCCGGCACAATCCGGCCATCAGCCGCAGATAATCCGCCAACCCATTGCCCTCGGCCAGACGCTCAAGCCGCTCTGCACGCAGGGCAAACAGGTCACGCGGCGGCAGATACAGAAACGGCGGCGAACTGGCCGCGGCCTCGATTTCCCCAGGTTCAAGAATGCTTGGCAAAAGTCAGCCCTTTTTCGTCAGCGGTCGCTCGGGCACGTCCCGAGGCTGTTCGTCGCGGGTCACCTCGCGGTACCACAGTGCATGGTGTTTCTTCGCCCACGGCCGGCTGACCCAGCCATGCAGCATGGCGTCGACCGAACCCTTGATCCACAAACCGGCGTAGATGTGCACGATGATGCTCAGCACCAGCACGAACCCGGCCAGTGCATGCAACAGCATGGCCCAGCGGATCGTGGTGATGCCGAAATACGCGCTGAACCACGCGCGCCAGATCACCAGCCCGGTGAACAGCAACGCGAGCATGCACAGCAGTAAAGTCCAGAACAGCAACTTCTGCCCGGCGTTGTATTTGCCCACCGGCGGCACGCTTTCCTCGTCGTTGACCATCACCCGATTGATCCGCCGTAGCCACTGGCGGTCATTGGCGATGAAGAAGTTGGTGCGCCAGAAGCTGAACACCAGGCCGAGGAACAGCACGAACATGGCGATGCCCATGTACGGGTGCAGGATCCGCGTCCAAGTGCCGCCGCCAAACAGGTTACTCAACCAGAACAGCGACGGATGAAACAACGCCAGCCCGGACAACCCGGCCATGAAAAACAGGATCGCCACCAGCCAGTGATTGGTCCGCTGGTTGGCGCTGTAACGCAGGATCGTCTTGTTGCTCATGGCCGCTCCTCCCCGCGTGGATCGAAGGTGTGCACCGCCGGGTCGATCACGTGCACCGAGGTGTCGGGCGCTGGCGGAACTTCATCCTCCTCGACACGATTCGGGCCGATGCGCACGTAGTGGAAGAACCCGGCCAGCACCGCCGCACCCATCGCCAACAAGCCGAGGGGTTTGCTGATGCCTTTCCACAAACCCACCAGCGGACTGATGGCCGGGTGATCCGGCAAGCCGGCGTAGATTTTTGGCGTGTCGGCGTGGTGCAGCACGTACATCACGTGGGTGCCACCAACGCCTGCCGGGTCGTACAAACCAGCGTTTTCAAAGCCACGGCTTTTCAGGTCGACGATGCGTTCAGCGGCGTGTTCCTTCATGTCTTCCTTGGTGCCGAAGACGATCGCGCCGGTCGGGCAGGTTTTCACGCAGGCCGGCTCCAGCCCTACCGCGACCCGATCGGAACACAGCGTGCATTTGTAGGCCTTGTGATCCTTCTGCGAAATGCGCGGGATGTTAAACGGGCAACCGGTGATGCAATAGCCACAACCAATGCAGTGGTCCTGATCGAAATCGACGATGCCGTTGGCATGCTGAATGATCGCCCCGGGGCTCGGGCACGCGGCCAGGCAACCGGGTTCGGCGCAGTGCATGCAGCCGTCCTTGCGGATCAGCCATTCGAGGTTGCCGGCGTCGGTTTCGTGCTCGGTGAAGCGCATCAGCGTCCACGAATCCGCCGTCAGGTCCTGCGGATTGTCGTAGGTGCCGTGGTTGTGGCCGACCTCATCGCGCAGCTCGTTCCATTCCGAGCAGGCGACCTGGCAGGCCTTGCAACCGATGCACTTGGTCGTGTCGATCAGCTTGGCAACGCCCTGCTGAGTCCTCACCGACGGCGGCACAGTGGTGGTGGCCGAGCGGGCAATGATGTCTTGGCTGGCCATTTACAGTTTCTCCACGTTGACCAGGAATGACTTGGATTCCGGGGTCTGAGTGTTGCCATCGCCGAGGAACGGCACCAGGGTGTTGGTCAGGTAACCGTGGCGCGTCAGGCCGGTGAAACCCCAGTGCAGCGGGATGCCGATCTGATGCACGACCTGGCCGTTGACCTGCAGCGGCCGGATCCTTTTCGTCACTACCGCCACCGCCTCGATAAACCCGCGCTTGCAGCTGACCCGCACGCGATCACCGGCAGCGATGCCCTTCTCGTTCGCCAGCACCTCGCCGATTTCGACGAATTGCTCGGGCTGAGCGATCGCGTTCAACTTGCAGTGCTTGCTCCAGAAGTGGAAATGCTCGGTAAGCCGGTAGCTAGTGCCGGCGTACGGGAAGTCCTTGGCTTCGCCGAGGGTTTCCCAGACCGAATCGAAGATCCGCGCCGCCGGGTTACTGGTGGCCTTCTTGTTCTGCGGGTGCAGCGGGTTGATGCCGATCGGCGTTTCGAACGGCTCGTAGTGCTCAGGGAATGGGCCTTCGTTCATCTTGTCGACGGCGAAGAACCGCGCGACGCCTTCGGGGTTCATGATGAATGGGTTCATCCCGGCTTCCGGCGGCACGTCGGCCTTGTAGTCCGGCACATCGGTGCCGGTCCAGGTCTTGCCGTTCCACCACACCAGCCGCTTTTTCGGATCCCACGGTTTGCCCGCCGGGTCCGCCGAAGCGCGGTTGTAGAGAATTCGCCGATTGGCCGGCCACGCCCAGGCCCAGCCCTGATGCTGGTGCATGCCGAACGGGTCGGCGTTATCGCGCCGGGCCATCTGGTTACCGGCCTCGGTCCAGCTGCCGGCGAAAATCCAGCAACCGGACGCGGTGCTGCCGTCATCCTTGAGCAAACCGAAACCGGCCAGTTGCGTGCCGGCCTTGACCGTGACACCGCTGGCATCGGTGAAATCGTTGACAGCGGTGCCGTTGATTTCCCGCGCCAGTTCTTCCGGCGATGGCTCGTCGGGGATCTTGTAAGGCCACGACAGTTTCAGCAGCGGATCAGGAAACTTGCCACCCTCGGTCTGATAACGCTGGCGCAGACGCAGGAACAGTTCGCTCATGATGCGAATGTCGGTCTGCGCTTCACCGGGGCCATCGGCGCCTTTCCAGTGCCATTGCAGCCAGCGGCTGCTGTTGACCAGCGAGCCGTCTTCCTCGGCAAAACAGGTGGTCGGCAGGCGAATGACTTCGGTCTGGATTTCGGCGGTTTTCACATCGTTGTACGGTCCGACGTTCTGCCAGAACTCCGAGGTTTCGGTGGCAAGCGGGTCCATCACCACCAGCCACTTGAGCTTGGCCAATGCGCCCATCACGCGGTTCTTGTCCGGCAACGCAGCGATCGGATTGAAGCCTTGGCAGAAGTAGCCGTTGACCTTGCCCTGGCTCATCAGGTCGAACATCTTCAGCACGTCGTAGTTGGGGATGTCGAGCTTCGGCAAATGGTCGAACAGCCAGTTGTTCTCGGCGGTGGCGTTGGCGCCGTACCAGGATTTCATCAGGCTGACGTGGAATTTGCTGTAGTTCTGCCAGTACGAAAGCTGCCCCGGTCTGAGCGGCACCTGCGTGCGTTTGAAGATGAACTGGCCGTAATCCTGCTCGCTGTCGCTGGGCAGCGTGAGATAGCCGGGCAAGGCGTTGGACAGCAGGCCAAGGTCGGTCAGACCCTGGATGTTCGAGTGCCCGCGCAGCGCATTGACGCCACCGCCGGGCATGCCGACATTGCCCAGCAGCAATTGCACCATCGCCGCGCTGCGAATGATCTGCGCGCCGATCGAGTGCTGCGTCCAGCCAAGCGCGTAGAGAATCGTCATGGTCTTGCCCGGTGTCGAGCAGGTGGCGATCTCCTCCCAGATTTTCTGCATGGCATCGACCGGCATGCCGCAGATCTGGCTGGCCAGGTCGATGTTGTAGCGGCTGTAATGCTGCTTCATCAGTTGATAAACGCAGCGCGGGTCTTGCAGGGTCGGGTCGACGCGGACGAAACCATCCTCGGCGAATTCGTAACCCCAGCCGGACTTGTCGGTATAGCTGCGTTTTTCCGCGTCATAGCCGCTGAACAGGCCGTCTTCGAAGCCATAACCGGCTTTGACGATGAACGACACGTCGGTGTAGTTGCGCACGTATTCGTGCTGGAT
Organism: Pseudomonas sp. Marseille-Q5117; assembly: GCF_946901175.1. Taxonomy (NCBI): domain Bacteria; kingdom Pseudomonadati; phylum Pseudomonadota; class Gammaproteobacteria; order Pseudomonadales; family Pseudomonadaceae; genus Pseudomonas; species Pseudomonas sp. Marseille-Q5117. Next base: position 65,545 of record NZ_CAMPPP010000005.1, read on the forward strand.
CTTGTCCTCGGTCAGCAGGTAATTGATCAGCCCGCCCATGAAGGCGATGTCGGTGCCGGTGCGGATCGGCGCGTAATAGTCGGCCACCGAAGCGGTCCGGGTAAAACGCGGATCGACCACGATCAGCCGCGCAGCGTTATGCGCCTTGGCCTCGGTCACCCATTTGAAGCCGCACGGATGCGCTTCTGCTGCGTTGCCGCCCATTACCAGGATCAGATTCGCGTTGGCGATATCGGTCCAGGTATTGGTCATGGCACCACGGCCGTACGTCGGGGCAAGACTTGCCACCGTCGGGCCGTGTCAGACACGCGCCTGATTATCGAACCCCAGCAGACCGAGGCTGCGAATCACCTTCTGAGTGATGTATCCGGCTTCGTTGGATGCCGCCGATGCCGCGAGAAAACCGGTGGTCAGCCAGCGATTCACCGTTTGCCCGTTGGCATTTTTCTCGATGAAGTTGGCGTCGCGGTCGGCCTTCATCAGGTCGGCGATGCGATCGAGGGCTTCGTCCCAGCCGATGCGCGTCCATTCATTGCTGCCGGGCTTGCGCACCTGCGGGTACTGCAAGCGGCCTGGGCTGTGAATGAAGTCGAGCAGGCCGGCGCCTTTCGGGCACAGCGTGCCGCGATTGACCGGGTGATCGGAATCGCCTTCGATATGAATGATGTTTTGCGCCACGTTCTTGCCGGCATCGCCCTGGCTGTACATGATCAAACCGCAACCGACCGAGCAATACGGGCAGGTGTTGCGGGTTTCACGGGTGTGGGCGAGCTTGAAGTGACGCACCTGCTCGGCGAAGGCCGCCGTCGGGGCCATGCCCAACGCGCCCAGGCTTGAGCCTGCAAGGCCGATACCGGCGACCTTGAAGAACTGACGACGGCTGAGATCCATCGTGCACTCCTGATCAGGTGGAACCCGGTACTTGCGCCGGGCTTTATCTGGACAATCACGGTTGCGACGCCTTGGCGCCGACTTTTTCACTGTAGACAAAGACCTTGCCGATTGTGTGAAAACCGACCGTCGGGTGTCTGGCCCGGATTTCCAGCCAATACACCCACCCCCCTATGGGAGCGAGCCTGCTCGCGAAAGCGCTGGGACATTCAACTCGATGCTGCCTGACCCGACGTATTCGCGAGCAGGCTCGCTCCCACACAGATGGCGTTGCGCATAGAATGTCCGGCAGAACCAACTCCGCCTTGACGAGACCGCGCATGACTTTCGATTTTGATCAGTTGTTCGACCGCCACCACACTGGCAGCACCAAGTGGAGCCGCTACCCGGCCGATGTGTTGCCGATGTGGGTCGCTGACATGGATTTCGCCGCGCCGCCGGTCATCATCGAAGCCTTGCAACAGCGCCTGCTGCACCCGCTGCTCGGTTACAGCGTGGCCCAGGACAACCTGCGTGAAGCCATCGTCGCCGACCTGTGGAACAAGTATTCATGGCAGGTCAAACCGCAGGAGCTGATTTTCCTGCCGGGCGTGGAATCGGGCTTCAACATGGCGCTCAAGGCTTTGGTCCAGGCGCAGCAGAATGTCGTCGTGCAAGTGCCGAACTACCCGCCGCTGCGCCATGCACCAGGGCATTGGGGCCTGAACAAGGTCGAGCTGGAATTCAACGCCCAGGCCGATGGCACCTACGCCACGCCACTGGACGCACTGCGCGAGTCGCTGAAAGGCGGCGGCGCCCTGCTGTTGAGCAACCCGCACAACCCGATCGGCAAGGTCTTCGCCCGCGAAGAATTGCAGGCAGTCGCGGATATCTGCGCAGCGCAGGACGCGTGGATCATCTCCGACGAGATTCACGCCGAACTGTGCTTAGACGGCCGCGTGCACATTCCCACCGCATCGCTGAGCCCGGAAATATCGAAACGCACGATCACCCTGATGTCGGCGAGCAAGGCCTACAATATCGCCGGTCTGAAGACCTCGTTCATGATCATCCAGGACGCCGCCCTGCGCGAAGGCGTCAACCACGCCCGCTGCGGCATGGTCGACAGCGTCAACCCGCTGGGCATGGAAGCCACCCGCGTCGCCTACAGCGAAGCCGCGCCGTGGCTCGCGGAATTGAAAATCTACCTGCAGGCCAACCGCGACTGGCTGGTAGACGCGGTGCGCACGCGCCTGCCGGGCGTGACCATCAATGTGCCGCAGGGCACGTATCTGGCGTGGCTCGATTGCACGGCGCTGGACCTGCCGGATCCGCAGCGGTTCTTCCTCGAAAAGGGCAAGGTCGGGCTGAGTGCCGGGCTCGATTTTGGTGACCGGCATCAGCAGTTCGTGCGCTTGAACTTCGGTTGCCCGAGGGCATTGCTGGAAGAAGGGATTGCGCGGATGGAGCGGGCGCTGGCCAGCCGCAACGCCTGAGAACAACATGCCCTTGTGGGAGCTGGCTTGCCAGCGATGACGGGCTCACATGCAACATAGATGTTGTCTGTGGCACCGCAATCGCTGGCAAGCCAGCTCCCACAGTTGTTCCATTCAGTCTGTCAATCCAGCGCAAATCCGATCGAACTCAAGGCAAACCCACCGGGTCAACCCGAAACACTGGCCTTGAAATCAGGAGACCCTGCGATGACTGACTATCCAAAACCACCCTTCCCGAAACAAGCCCAACCGGTTCCCGGCTCGCAACGCAAGATGGAGCCGTATCCAGACTGCGGCGAGCAAAGTTACGTCGGTTCCGGCCGCCTCGCCGGTAAGATCGCGCTGATCACCGGTGCCGACAGCGGCATCGGTCGCGCAGTGGCGATTGCCTTCGCCCGTGAAGGCGCCGACGTCGCCGTGGCGTACTTGAATGAACATGAAGATGCCAAGGAAACCGCACGCTGGGTCGAGCAGGCCGGGCGTCAGTGCATCCTGCTGCCGGGCGATATCGCCGAGAAAGCGCAGTGCCAAGCGCTGGTCGACAAGACCGTCGAGCGCTTTGGCCGCATCGACATTCTGGTCAATAACGCCGCGTTCCAGATGACCCACGAAAACTTCGAAGAAATTCCCGATGACGAATGGGTGATGACCTTCGATGTGAATATCACTGCGATGTTCAGGATCTGTCAGGCGGCGATCAAACACATGCGCCCCGGCTCGTCGATCATCAACACCAGCTCGGTCAACTCGGACATGCCCAAGCCGACCTTGCTGGCCTACGCCACCACCAAAGGCGCAATCGCCAACTTCACCGGTGGTCTGGCGCAGATGCTCGGGCCGAAGGAAATTCGCGTCAACAGCGTCGCCCCTGGCCCGATATGGACGCCGCTGATCGTCTCGACCATGCCCGATGAAGAAGTGCAGAACTTCGGCGGCAGCACCCCGCTCGGCCGTCCCGGCCAACCGGTGGAAGTCGCGCCGATTTACGTGCTGCTGGCCTCCGACGAAGCCAGCTATATCACAGGCCAGCGCTACGGCGTGACCGGCGGCAAACCGATGCTGTAACCGTGCAGCAGAAAAACTGAACCCGAGCGGCATGGCATCTCTCCATACCTGTAAGCGCCTACGGGCCAACAGGAACAGGAGGTTGTCATGTCCGCCCCCCTCGTCAGACTCTTCACCCAACCCAACTTCGCCTGGACCGATATCCGCCGCGAAGAGGAAACCCATCCCCGCCACTACATCGCGCATCTTCTGCTGCTCGCGCTGATTCCAGCCGTGTGCCTGTTCATCGGCACCACCCAGGTCGGCTGGAGCCTCGCCGTGGGTGAAAACGTGCGATTGAGCACGGCCAGCGCCTTGCAATTGAGCGTGCTGCTGTACCTGACGATCGTCGCGGGTGTTGCGGTCATGGGCGGGGTCATTCGCTGGATGTCGCGGTCATTTGATGCGCGGCCAACGCTCAATCAATGCATCGGGTTTGCCGCCTACACGGTGACGCCATTTTTCCTCGCCGGCATTGCCGGGCTGTACCCGAGCCGCTGGCTAGCAATTCTGGTGCTCGGCGCGGCATCGATCTATTCGACGTTTCTGCTGTTCGTCGGCTTGCCGACCTTCATGCATGAGCGCAAGGAACAAGGCCTGCTGTATTCGGCGTGCGTGTGGGGCGTTGGCCTGCTGGTGCTGGTGACCATGCTGGTATCGATGATTCTACTGTGGTTCAACGTGCTCATCCCCGAGTACCTGCGCACGACCGTGAGCTGACCCGGTGCGCCTGTCCTTGAAAATCCGCAGCAGTGAGCGGTCATGAGTTTTGGCGTATGGGTCGCGGTGCTCGGCGCCGTGCTGCTGACGCTGGCCCTGACGTCGTCATGGTTGCGCTGGATGCCGGTCACCACCTCGGCGGTGTGCCTGCTGCTGGGCATCGCCATCGGCCCCAGCGGCCTCGATCTGCTGAAACTGTCGTTGGAAGAATCATCGTTGTGGATGGAGCACCTGACTGAAGTCGCGGTGCTGTTTTCTTTGTTTGTCTGCGGTTTGAAGTTGCGCCTGCCGCTGGGCAACAAGACCTGGCGCATTGCTTTTGGGCTGGCGGGGCCGGTGATGATCCTGACCATCATCGGCGTGTGTCTGCTGCTGCACTGGGGCCTGCAACTGGCGTGGGGGCCTTCGCTGCTGATCGGCGCGATGCTGGCGCCGACCGACCCGGTGCTGGCCGCGCTGGTGCAGGTCAATGATGCGCAGGACATCGACCGCGTGCGCTTCGGCCTCTCCGGTGAAGCCGGGCTCAACGACGGCGTGGCCTTCCCTTTCGTGATTCTCGGTTTGCTGTTGCTGCACGGTGACGGTAGCGCCGGCGAGTGGCAGCACTGGGTGATTCGCAGTCTGTTGTGGGCGGTGCCGGCCGGGCTGCTCACCGGTTACTGGATGGGGCGCGGCATCGGCCGGATCGCCCTGTCGCTACGCATTCACAACGAGGACAGCACCCTCGGCCCCAACGATTACCTCACTCTCGCGCTGATCGCGCTGTCCTACGTGGTGGCAGATGCGATTGGCGGCTACGGCTTTCTCGCGGTGTTCGCCGCCGGCCTTGGTCTGCGCCAAGAGGAAGTCAAATCCACCGGCATTACCCAAGTGCCTGCCGAGCACCTGGTGCAGCCGGTGGTCGGCCATCAGAACATCGAACCTGAAAACGCTGTGCATGGCGACACCGAGCAACTGGAAGACAGCCAGGTCGCGGCAGGAGTCATGATGGGTGACATGCTCGCATTCGGCAGTCTGGTCGAACGGGCGATGGAAGTATTTCTGGTAACCCTGCTTGGCGTCGTCCTGATAGCGCATTGGGACTGGCGAGCATTGTGGATCGGCGCCGTGCTGTTCTGTCTGATTCGTCCCCTGAGCGTGGCGCTGATGCCGTGGGGCAATCTGCTCAGCGGGCCGCAGCGTTTGTTGATCGGCTGGTTTGGCATTCGTGGCATCGGCAGCCTGTTCTATCTGTTCTTCGCCCTGAACCATGGCCTCGATTCCGATGTGGCCAAGGTCTGTACCGATATCACTTTGTCGGTGGTGGCACTGAGCATTCTGCTGCATGGCATCAGCACACAACCGATGCTGGCGCGCTATGAAAGCCTGAAGCAACGAAAAATCTGATTCGTTGACCGCTGCGCTTGGCTGGAAATCATCGAAGATTTTTCTGCAAAAAAATGGATCGCCGGGCGCGACCCAAGGGTCACAACTTTAACCGCGCCAATCATCCAGCGCGGCCCGGCAGGTTCGGTTCCCCTGCGGTGAACAGCCTATTAAACGGAACCCCGACACAAACAAGGTCACGGTCATGAACGAATGCTCGACTCCTGCGCAAATCAAGGCTTGCAGAGCACTGGCTCTGGAACGCAATCGTCAACTGTTCGAAGAAGCCCACGAACTGAACCGAGCGGCCAACGCGCTGCTGGAACAGACGCCGACCGACTTCGAACGCTTTGAGCAATACCGGGCACTGCGCAAGAAAGCCGATGCGAAATTTGAAGATGCGATTGACCATCTGTGTGTGCTGAATGAGGATTTTCCGCCGATTCCGGCGGCGGTGCAGAATGCTGTAACTGCGCGGCGTGAGCTGGAAACTGCGTAATAAAAGTCAAAAGCCCCTCACCCTAGCCCTCTCCCGGAGGGAGAGGGGACTGACCGAGGTGTTCTCACGTGCTACACCGACCTGGCATACCGCGCCGAATGTAGATTTTGAAAAGCATGAAGATCGGCTCCCTTTCCCCCTCGCCCCCTTGGGGGCGGTCCGACGTTTCGGGAGGGCTGGGGTGAGGGTAAGATCTCACAGACACCACAAAATCCAGCGCCTGTCCCCTGCCCCCTGACCAATCCACCTCAAGGATTGGTCACCTGAATAAACACCGCATACACCCCCAACATCACCCAGAACGTGGCAAAAATCCAAGGCGTGCGCACCGAGAACAGCAGCGACTTGCGATAACCCTTGTGGCTCGATTCCATCTCACTGAACAGTGGCGACTCGTCATACGCCGCGCCCATTACCGGCTCGCTGTGCAGTAACTGGCTCTGTTTGAAGTGCCAATGATCGATGATGTCGTATGCAGCGCGAATCCCCGGCCAGGCATTCAATGAACTGAGCACCCCGAGCAGCGCGAGAAACGGCGGCACGACGAGGGTGAACATCTTGCCCCACTCCGGATTGAGGTTAGCCATGCACGAGGCAAATGCGATCACCAGAAACGACTGCGCCGCCAGGTAGGCGTCGGTGCGGTTGGCGAGGATGCTGGTTTCGTACTGGATTTCCCGGCGATAGAAATCCAGGCGCTCCTTGGGTGAGCCAAACATCTTGGCGTCGTGTTCGGCCAAGGCTTCTTCTACAGCGCTTGGCTGGGTCAATATTCGAGACAAGAGACGCGCCCTCCGAAAGTGAACAAGACTTTTGGAAAGGCACGCGTCAGCACTAGTTCAGCCGGATCGACCAGCGCGTCACTTCATCGATTGAGCGATGATCTGCACCAGATTCAATTGGGTGAACGGTTTCGGCAGGCGCGGCAGTTCGGCGGCGAAGCCTTCCAGGCGTTCGGCGTAACCGGTGGCGAGAATGATCGGCAGATCCGGTTTGAGCAGGCGCACGGCGTGGGCCAGTTGCGCGCCACTCATGTGCGGCATGGCCATGTCGGTTATCACCAGATCGATCACTTCGCCCTGATCGAACAGCGCCAGCGCCTGGGCGCCGGAGTTCGCGCCGATGACGCGGTGGCCGAGGTCTTCCAGCAGCAGGCTGGTGCTGGTCAGCACCAGCGAATCGTCATCGACCACCAGCACGCTGAGCCTCGGCACCGCAATGGGCGCGGCGTCGCTGTACGCCGGGCGACTGGCCGGACGCTCAAGCGCTACCGGAATCCACAACTCGGCTGCCGTGCCCTGGCCCTTCTCGCTCTTGAGAATAAAGCGCCCGCCCAACTGCTCGATGAAGCCGTGCACCATCGACAAGCCCAGCCCGGTGCCTTTGCCCAGGCCTTTGGTGGTGAAGAACGGATCACGGGCACAGGCCAGCGTGGCTTCGTCCATGCCTTCGCCGCTGTCGATCAGGCTCAGGCATACGTAACGCCCCGCCGCCAGGGTCGAATGAGTTTGTTCCAGCACCACTTCGGCTTGCGCCTGAATGATCACCGTGCCGCCGTCGGGCATGGCATCGCGGGCATTGGTGGCGAGATTGAGGATCGCCAGTTCCAGCTGATTGCTATCGGCCAGCACTGGCTGCAGGTCGTCGGCAAAGCGCGTTTCGATGCGAATGCCCGGTCCGAGCGAACTGCGCAGCAACCCGGTGATGCCTTGCACCAGTTGCGGGATATCCACCGATTCGGTCTTCAGTTCCTGACGCCGGGCGAAGGCCAGCATGCGCTGGGTCAGCGACACACCGCGCAAGGCGCCTTGGGTGGCGTTCTCCAGCAGTCGAGCGATTTTCGGCGCGTCGCCGATGCGTTTCTGCACGATCTCGAGGTTGCCGAGAATCACCGTCAGCAGGTTGTTGAAGTCATGGGCGATACCGCCGCTAAGTTGGCCGATCGCCTGCATCTTCTGCGCCTGGAACAACGCCTCGCGGGTCTTTTCCAGAGCCTGCTGCGCTTCGTGGGCCTCGGTGACATCGCGGGTGATCTTGGCGAAGCCGAGCAACGCGCCGGTGTCGCCGCGAATCGCATCGACCACTACGTGGGCAAGAAAGCGCGTGCCGTCCTTGCGCATCCGCCAGCTGCGGTTCTCAAAGCGACCTTCGCGGGTGGCAATCTCCAGCGAACGCTGCGGCTCGCCGAGTTCACGGTCTTCGGGGGTGTAGAAAATCGAAAAATGCTGGCCGATGATCTCTTCCGGCAGGTAACCCTTGATGCGCTGCGCGCCCTGGTTCCAGTTGCTGACGCAGCCTTCGGGGCTGAGCATGTAGATCGCGTAGTCGGTGACGCCCTGCACCAGCAGGCGGAACTGCTGTTCGCTTTGCTTGAGGGTTTCCTCGGCCATTTTGCGGTCGGTGAGGTCGCGGGTGATCTTGGCGAAACCGAGCAACTCGCCGTTGGGGTCGATGATCGGGTCGATCACCACGTGCGACCAGAAGTGCGTGCCGTCCTTGCGCACGCGCCAGCCCTCGCCTTCGAAGCGACCTTCACGGATCGCCGTGTCGAGCGCCCGTTGCGGCATGCCGTTGGCGCGGTCTTCAGGGGTATAGAAGCGCGAGAAGTGCTCGCCGATGATTTCCGCTTCTTCATAACCTTTGAAACGTTTGGCGCCGGAGTTCCAACTGGTGATGGTACCGTCGGGGTCGATCATGTAGATCGCATAGTCGACAACCGCGTCGATCAGCAGCCGGAAACGGCTGTCTTCGATCGCTGTGGTTCTGTTGTTCTCACTCATCACACTCACCAGCCACTGTCATGGGCTGAAGTATGCGTGAATCCGTCGATTTGAAAAGCGCCGGTTCGCTTTTGATCGCCCACCAGCGTGGCAGCAGTTGCTGGATGCGGCTTTCGGCAAAGCGGTCATCAATGAGCATGACCGTGCCGCGATCCTCACGGGTGCGGATCACCCGCCCGGCGGCTTGTACGACTTTTTGCATGCCCGGGTACAAATAGGTGTAGTCGTAGCCGGCGCCAAAAATCGCCGCCATGCGCCGCTTCATCTGCTCGTTGACCGGGTTGAGCTGCGCCAGCCCCAGCGTGGCGATGAACGCGCCGATCAGCCGCGCGCCGGGCAAATCGATGCCCTCGCCAAACGCGCCGCCCAACACCGCAAACCCCACACCCTGGCTGTCGGCGCTGAACTGGTCGAGAAACGCCTGCCGCGCGCCCTCGGCCATGCCCCGCGATTGCAGCCACTGGGTGATGTGCGGATGGCGCTCGGCCAATAAGGTCGCGACCTGTTGCAGGTAATCAAAGCTGCTGAAGAACGCCAGATAGTTGCCCGGGCGCTCGCTGAACTGGCGCGCGATCAGTTCGACGATGGGCTCCAGCGAGGCCTGGCGATGGTTAAAACGCGTGGAAATCTGGCTGACGATGTGCACCTGCAATTGCTCGGCGCTGAACGGCGATTCAACGTCGATGCACACCGTATCGGCGGGCGTGCCGAGCAGGTCGGCGTAATAGTTGCGCGGGCTCAGCGTGGCCGAGAACAGCACGCTGCTGCGCGCCGCGCTCAGGCGCGGGCCGATGAACGCGGCCGGCACCACGTTGCGCAGGCAAAGTTGCGACAGTGGACGCTTGCGGTCGAGGTCGCGTTTGCTGATATCGAACAGGTAATGCTCGTCGTACAGCTCGGCGACCCGGGCGAATTGCAGCAAGTCGAAATAGAAATTCTGCAGGCCGCTGTCGAGGCCTTGCGGATGTTCGTTGAGGTAATCGCCAATGGCCGAGCAACACAGCGAGATGGCTTGCAGGAGCTTGTCCGGCGCCTTGTCGTAGGCCTGATACGCCGCCAGTTGCGGCGCATGCAGCGCGTTCCATTCTCGGTTGACCCGTTGCAGCGCATTCTTCAGCGCGGCGGGCGCGATTTTGCGCACGCTGGCGAGGGTGAACTGGTCGAGGCTGGCGCTGTACATCTGCCGGCCGCGCTCGACCAGGTTGTGCGCCTCGTCGGCGAGCACCGCGACTTTCCACTGATTGAGCTGGGCCAGACCGAACAGCAGCGCGCTGAAGTCGAAGTAATAGTTGTAGTCGGCAACCACCACATCCGCCCAGCGAGCCATTTCCTGACTCAGGTAGTACGGGCACACGCTGTGCTGCGCGGCGACTTCACGCATCGCCGCCTGATCGAGCAGGTTGATGCGGCTGGCGGCTTCGCGGGCGGCCGGCAAGCGATCATAAAAACCCTGGGCCAGCGGGCAGGATTCGCCATGGCAGGCCTTGTCCGGATGTTCGCAGGCCTTGTCGCGAGCAACCATTTCCATCACCCGCAGCGGCAAGTCCGGCGCTTGCCTGAACAACACCTGGCTGGCATCCAGCGCCAGCTTGCGTCCGGGAGTCTTGGCGGTGAGAAAGAACACCTTGTCCAGTTGCTGCGGCGCCAAGGCCTTGAGCATCGGAAACAGCGTGCCAAGGGTTTTGCCGATGCCGGTCGGCGCCTGGGCCATGAGGCAGCGGCCGGTGCTGACGGCTTTGAACACTGATTCGGCCAGATGCCGTTGGCCGGGACGAAAATCCGCGTGCGGGAACGCCAGTTGCTGCGCGGCCAGATTGCGCGCTTCGCGATGGGCCATTTCCTGCTCGGCCCATTGCAGGAACAAAGCGCACTGCTGCGCAAAAAAAACCTGGAGCGACTCGGCGCTATGGGATTCGACCAGGCAGGTTTCCTTTTCGCTGACGACGTCGAAATACACCAGCGCCAGATTGATCTGCTGCAATTGCAGTTTCTGGCACATCAGCCAGCCGTAGATTTTCGCCTGCGCCCAGTGCAACTGGCGGTGATTGGCCGGTTGCTTGCTCAGGTCGCCGCGATAGGTTTTGACTTCTTCCAGGCAGTTTTGCGCCGGATCGTAGCCATCCGCCCTGCCCTTGACCTTCAGTTCGCCGAATTCGCCTTGCAGCGCCACTTCGCTCTGGTACTGCTCGCTGCGCCGCGAGGCCACGGTGCGATGGCCGACGATGCCTTCCAGCGCGGTCGGTGACGGGGTGAAGCGCAGGTCGAGGTCGCCGGTCTTGGCGGTGAACTCGCACAGTGCACGCACGGCAACGCTGTAACTCAAGCGCTCTGCTCCGCCCATTGCACGTAACACACGGCCACCGGCATTTGATGCTCGTGGCAGAACTCCAGCCAGCGCAGCTGATTGTCCTGCAAGCGGTCGCCGGGGCCTTTGACTTCTATCATGCGGTAGGTCTTGTGCTGCGGCCAGAACTGGATCAGGTCCGGCATGCCGGCACGGTTGGCCTTGATATCGAGCAACAGGCGGTAGAACCAGTGTTTCAGGTGTTCGGCGGGCAGACAGGCCAGCGCCTGCTCGAGCAGGTCTTCATTGAGCGCGCCCCAGAACACGAACGGCGACTGAATGCCCCACTTTTCGACGAAGCGCTGGCGGATGGTCTCGGCGTAGCGACCGTCATCGAGTTCGCCCAGGCAGGCCTGGAACAGTTCAGTGCGGCGTTCGAGAAAGTCTTCGCTGAGCAGATCCACAGGACCGCGCTGGAACGGGTGGAAAAACGCACCCGGCAACGGCGCGAAGATTGCCGGCCAGCACAACAGCCCGAACAGCGAGTTGATCAGGCTGTTTTCGACGTAATGCACCGGGCCGTCTTCGTCATGCAGGTGCGCTTGTACATGAAATTCCACTGACCGCGCCGGATCGGTGCGCGGCAGGTGCAAGTCCAGACGCTCGACCTCTCTGGCCTTGACGCGCTTGAGCGGCGGGCCACCGAGCTTGCGCCGCAGACGTGGGACGATGCGCTGCAGACCTTGCTGCTCGGCCGCGCTTTGCGGCGCCTGTTCGGCCAGCGTGCCGAGTTCCAGCGCCAATGCATATTCGCCGCAGCGTTCGAGCACACGGATCATCCGCAGTCGTGCGCCCGGGTAGACGCAGTCGCGGTAAACACTCAAAGCCAGCGCAAAGTCGCCGATGCGCTCGGCGTACTGGCCGATCTGGAACAACGCCTTGGCTTGCCGGCGGCGCAGCCACGGGTTGTCGAATTGCACGGCGTTGATCTGTTCGACGATCTCTTCCAGCGGTTCGCCGGCCTCGAAGCGCAACTGGCACTGATGCAGGAACAGGCAGGCGTCGACGTCTTCGCGGCTGCGCAGGCCTCGGGAATCGGCGCAAAACTCGACTTTTTCATAGGTGAAGATACCCAGGTCGGCCAGCACGAACTCCGACCAGTCCTGATACAGATTGCCGAAGAACATCAGGCGCAGGCGATCGCACAGGTCCATCAGGGTCAGGCTGAACAGCCGCTCAGCCAGTTGCGGCGCCCAGACACGCAGGGTCTGCGCCTCGCTGAACTGTTCGGCCAGCACCGGCAGCCACTCGTCCTTGCGCCCTTTCGGCTGTTCGATAAAGGCGCCGAACGCTTGCAAGAGCTCGGCCTTGAGCAAGACGTCGAACAGTTCTGCCAGTGTCAAATCCGCGTGTTCATCGAGCCAGCCGTGATCGAGCAACGGCCGCGCCGCCTCGGCAATGTCGCCGATTTCCAGATAATTGAGTTTGCTTGCGCGAAAGTGAATGCCCTTGCGCATGACCATGCGCACCAGCAATCCCTGCGAGGCTTGCGGCAGCGTATTGAAGTCGCGGATGAAGCCGTGTTCGCTTGCGCTCATCACATCGGCATAGCGAAGCCCAAGCCAATCAAGCACTTGCCGGAAGTTATTAAGGTAATAGAACGGATCGTCTAAAGGGTTGGAGGTCACGGGAATTCAAAGCCACGGCAAGCGAACACTGGTTATGCGTACAGATAACAGCTCAGCCCCGCCCGGCGCAAACGGAAAAAGATCAATGGCATTTTTTCGCGCCGCCATCGAACTTTTCCGCCGCTGCTGGCACCAACCGCGTTACAGGGCCGACAATGCCCGCAATCACATTCAAGCAAGGAGTCAGAGGTGGGTATGAAAATCAAGATGCTGGGCATTCCTGTAGCGGTCGCAGCCCTGTTGGCGCTGGGCGGCTGTTCGACCCAGACCGTGGTGACGTTGCAGAACGGCACCCAGTACCTGACCGAGGACATGCCGAAGACCGAGACCGAAGATGGTTTCTATGAGTTCGAAGATATTTCCGGGGCCAAGGTCAAGGTTCGCGCCGATGAAGTCGCGACCGTGCGCAAGGAAGACTGACTTGGCCTGAATGATCGTTTTTCGCGAGCAGGCTCGCTCCCACACGGGATCTACGTCGTTCACAATCCCCTGTGGGAGCGAGCCTGCTCGCGAAGGGGCCGGCACAGGCCCCGCACCAACATCAGGCTATAACAACCCCGTCGGCACTCAAACTCCCCAGCGCCACCCCCACCAACGTCACCGAATCCCCACCAAACGTCAGCACAGTATCCTGCCCGACCGCCGATGCATGGGCACGGAAATCATCCCCCGGCAACACCCCCTGCACGCCAAGAAACACCAGTTTGTCATCGGCCGTGTAGCCAACCACACGGTCCTGGCCAAACGCGCCATTGAACAAAAACGTATCCGCCCCGCCGCCCGATTCCAGCAGGTCATTGCCCGCACCACCGACAAATACGTCATTGCCCGCACCGCCGAGAAAATGATCGTTGCCCTCAAGGCCAAACAGCCAATCGCCGCCGGTATGCGCCTTGAGCATGTCAGCGCCGCCCGTTCCTCTAATACTTGATTCATAAGCGGTGAGGTTACTGCCGACTTTCAACCCCGTGGCCGTGACGCTGTGCAGCACGTCGTCCTTGAACACGCCCCAGAGGAACCCCGGTTCTTTGGTTACGATGCTGCCAATGTCACGGGTGATGCTGATCCCGCCGTTGGCATCGCGGATGTACAGGTTGCCAGCGCCGTCGTTGGCGAAATCGAAGTGCTTCACCGTCTGCTGCAAGTCGAGGGTGTTGCTGCCCTGCCCACCCAGAATGACGTTGTAGCCGCCGCTGTCGCGGAAGCTGTCATTGCCGGCGCGCCCCTCCAGATAGTCGTTACCGCTGCCGCCCTGGATCAGGTCGTTGCCGTCACTGCCGATGATGAACGTGCTGCCCTTGTGGGGTTCGGCATTGCGGTTGAGGTCCTGCACCCACGTGTTGGCCCGCGCCGGGTCGGACAGGTTGGCGACGATGATCGTCGAGCCGCGGCTGGTCAGGTCGTAGAACTTCGACTCCAGCACTCGGGTCATGCCGTCGCCGTAGCCAGTGGGCAGGTGCGAAATCCACGTCGGGATATTCAGGATCGAATACGGCAGCACGTTCCAGGCGTTCGAGGCGTAGTGGTCGTTGAAGCTGACGATGTTGTCGGTGGTCGAGGCATGCGGCGCGTCGTGCACGCCCACCGAAGCGCTGCTGAAGGTCGAACCGTCGAGGGCCCGAAACACCGGGTCGTTTTCGTAGCCGATATTCAGCACCTTGTCGCCGCTGCTTTGCGTCGGCGAGGCGTAGGCGATGTAGTTGGAGTCGGCGAAGAAACCGCCCCACTTGCCAGCGCTCAAGTCAGCCATGCTGTTCACCGCCAGGCCGCCCAGGCTATGACCGCTGACCAGCACGTCCTTGCCGCTGAGGCCGTTGGCCCGGGCGAATGCGACGACATCGTTGAGCAGATTGCCGAAGGCTTCGCCGACATAGTTTTTTGCGTAATCGGCCGGGCCGAACGCGGCGAGCAGATCGTTGATCACGTCGCCAATCGAATCACCGATGAGGATTTCGCGCGGGCCGCTGGTGCCGCGAAAAGCGATGCCCAGTTCAGTGAGGTGACCCTGAGCGTCGTACTTGCCGAGGATTTCCACTTGCGCGCTGGTGTAGCCGGCCTTCTCGCCGAAGAACGTCCCGCGTGCATCGGTCTTGCCGTCGTAGCCCAATTGCGCGGCGCTGATCGGCGTCCAGCCGGCCTTTTGCAGGGCCTCGAGGGCGAGTTTTTCCGAATCGGGATTCCACGGGATACCGGGGATCACCCCTTGCGAATCGGTGCCGCCAATCAGCGCGGTAACCAGCGTCGCCGGCAGACCGAGGCCGAAGCCGTTGTGCTGGTAGCCAGCGGCGAAACCGTTATCGAGGTTGTGATAGGAATACAGCGTGATCGCCATGGCATCGCTGAACAGCGCCGCGGAATCGGCTGTGCCGAAGTTCTTGTAGTCGTATACACCCATTGCCATTGCCTCTCTTGTTGTTGGAATTGTCAGAGATAGCTCACAGCCAGAGCGCGGGGCTCTGGAGCATTCATTACATCTTGCACATCCTCTGCAGGAACTGCCGAAGGCTGCGATCTTGTGGGACGCAGAGCGTCCCCGGCTGCATTCCCACGCAGAGCGTGGGAACGATCATGTGTACGCCGTACCTGTGGGAGCGAGCCTGCTCGCGAAGGCGGCAGCACATGCAACATCACAATCGCCTGAACCAGCGCTTTCGCGAGCAGGCTCGCTCCCACATTTGGATCTTCTGCACATTTGGATTTTTGTACTCGAACAATCCCATGTGCAGCGCTCCTTTTCTTGAAAAACCGGCAGCCCGCGAGGCGCTGCCGGTTACGCCTCAGAACTGCCAGTCGAGCGTCAGACCGACGCCGTGATCCTTCTCGTTCGAGCCGATCAGGCCGTTGTAGTCGAGGTTGACCCGCACGTCGCGATTGAGCGCCAGCCCGGCGCGCACGCCGACCACGGCAGCGTCACGATCCATCGACACGCTCTGCACGGTGAACGCGCTGTTGCCGTTGGCGAAGGCCAGATGGCTGTCGGCATCGACGCTGCTCAGGTTGTGTTGCCAGCCGAGGCTGGCGCCGAGTTCCAGCTGATGCTTATCCGACAAGGCGAAGCTGCGCTTGGCGCGCACGCCGAGGGTCGACAGCACCACGTCGCGGGTGTCTTCACCACCTTTGAGCGCGGCAGCGTCACCCTTCTCGGTGAAGCTGTCGGTGTTGAGGTGCACGTAGGACAGATTGGCGAACGGCTCCAGGTTCATCGGTTGCAGGCCCAGGTCGTAAGCGGCCTCGGTGAACAGTTGCGCGGTTGTCGCGTCACGCTTGGTTTTCTGTTTGCCGCTGACGTCGCCGAACTGCAGATCACGTTTGACGTCGATGCGATGCCAGCTGTAGGCGCCGCCGACGGTCAGGCGCAACGCGTCGATTTCATGGCCCAGATACGCACCCAAGTGGTAGCTCTCGACCGACGCCTGGGAATGCGTGCCGCTGCCCATGCTCAACGAGCTGTCGCTGTAACCGGTGACGAAACCGAGACGGGTATCTTCAGCGATCAGCCCGTCGACGCCAGCCAGCAGCCCGCCGATGGAGCTATTGGAATCGGCATTGTCATGGCCGCCATCGCTTTCACCCCACGATCCCAGCACCTTGACCCAGACGTTGCTGCGCTCATCAGTCGGCGCATCGGCATTGAACAGATCACGCTCACGCAGGCGCTCGTCGGCGGCTTCGCGCAGGTAGCGGCTGTCGTTGATCAGCAGCGTGCCGATGGCCGGGTGAATCTCGCCGGACAGCTGTTGAAAGGCCTGCTGCGCCGACGCCGCGTTGGGCGACAGCAACAGGGTTTCGAACAGCGCATTGCCCGCACCCAAACGCTCGGCCGCCGCACCGACGGCGCGCTGGTTCGGCGTCAGGCCGACGCTGGCGAACGATGCCTCATTGCGCCCGACCGCCAGCTGAATGCCGCCCGCCGAGTAATCCAGAGTGCCGCCAAGGAAGGCGTAATTCGGCAAGACCTGCCCGAAGCGCCCCTCAATGCCACCCGCCGCTTGCAGAATGTTGTAGCGGGTGCCGAGCAGGCTTTGCACTTCGCCGGTGCTGAGCAGGGTCGGGCTGTTTTCCAGCGACAGGCTCACCGTGGCGCCGTCGATGACGGCTTTGCCGCCAGCGACGATCTGATCGCTGCTGGTTGGCGACAGCTCTACAGCGTAGGTTGAGCCCGGCGCGAAGGTCACGTCCCCCGCCACATTCAGGGTGCCAATGGAATTGCCCGGTGCCACCGTACCGCCGCTGCTCACAGCCAGTGCGCCAATGCGGCCATTGCCGCCGAGGATGCCGCCGTTGTTGACGGTGACCGCCGATTGCAGCGAACCGTTGATGGCCAGACGGCCCTGGTTGACCAGGGTCGGGCCGCTGTAAGTGCTGTTGCCGGTCAGCACCAAGGTGCCGATGCCTTGCTTGGTCAGACCGCCGTGGCCGCCGATGTCGTTGCGCCAGGTGTCGAGGCCGCACGTGATGTCGCTGCACACCCGCTCGGTCGGTTTGCCCTGGTCGATGATCGCGCCGATGCCCGGCAAGTCAGCAACGAACTGGCCGGAGCCGTAAGCGCCCTGCACGCGGAATTCCGCGGGAATGTCCTGCTCGGTGGCGAACATCGCCGGGCCGTCGATGGCCTTGCGCAGGGTGATCATGCCCCAGCCGTACAAGGCGTCGATGCCCGGTGCGCCGAGGTCGGTCGCAGTGGTGCGCAACACGCTGGCGACCTGATCGCCGGACATATACGGGAAGCGCTCCATCAACACCGCGATGGAACCGGCCACGTGCGGCGCGGCCATCGAGGTGCCGTTGTAATTCTTGTAGCCGGTGGTCAAGTTGTCGGCGTTGGTGCCTTCGATGATCGAGCTGTAGATCTTGGTGCCTGGCGCCGACACGCAGTAACTCGCGGTGTAGCCGCAACGCGAGGAGAACGTGCTGATCACGTACGGATTGGCGCTGGCGGTGTCCGGGTTCTGCTGCAATGCGGCGACGGTGATCCAGTTCGGCGCGATGTCCGGAACGAAGTAGCCGAGGCCGGCAATGGCATCCGGGTTGTTCAGGTTGTAGTCGTTGCCGGCGGCGAAAATGGTGACGATGCCGCTGCGTGCGGCGGCAATCGCGCCGTCGTAGGCGCCGCCGGGTTTGGTGCCGAGCAGCGTGCGGATTTCGTTGAACTGCAACTGCGCGTCGTTGACGGTGAAGTGCGGATACGCCGGATCGCGGCCGCCGAGGTCGAAGCGGTCGGTGATGCCGATGCCCCAGCTGTTGTTGATGATCCGCGCACCGCTGGCGATCAGCGCATCCCAACCGGCCTTGTACACCGCGCCGTCGTTGCCACGCACGATGCCGTCTTCAGGCCCCGGGTCGCCGTTGTCGGCGCTGATGATCTGCGCCCCGAACGCGACGCCGTGCATCACCCCGCCGTCGCGACTGCCCGCCGCGATACCGCCGACGTGGGTGCCGTGGGCGCCGAGCTTGCCGTCGGAGCCGACCGAGGGCGAACCGTCATAGCGGAACGCATCGCCGGCTTTCACCGGGATATACGGGTCGGTGTATTCGCGGATACCGCTGGTGACCAGGGTGACGACTTTGTTACTGCCAGAGAACTCCGGATGCGCGGCGTAGACCGGCTGATCGAAGATGCCCAGTTTCACGCCTTTGCCGGTGTAGCCGGCGGCGTAGGCATAATCCGCGCCGATCGCGCCCAGGCCCCAGTCAGCCTTGAATTCATTGCTGCGCCAGCTCGACGGATCGCCGCTGCGGCCGTTCTCAACGTAAGGCGCTGCCTGCGCCATCGCACTGGCACAGAGCATGGCGACTGTCAGGGTTTTCAGGGCAAAGCGGCCACCCGTTTGCGCGGGGGTATTGTTGTTATCCATCCACGACCTTCCTTAGTGATGTTGCGAAAAATCCGGTTGCCTGTGCTGCCGTTGATCGTTCCCACGCTCTGCGTGGGAATGCCTCTAGGGACGCTCCGCGTTCCAATGGGACGCAGACCGTCCCGGGCTGCATTCCTTTGCTGCGCGTGGGAACGATCAACACAGGTTTTGCGACTGCTGCGCAGTCGAGCGGGGATAAATCCCCTCGCCACAGTGGCTCAAACCCATGTAATCAGAACTGCCAGTTCAGGCTCAGCCCTACGCCATGCAGCTTCTCGCGGCTGGCCAGTTGGCCGTTGTAATCGAGGTTGACCCGAACGTCCTTGCTCAACGCCAGACTGGCCTGCACGCCGAGCAGCGCGGCATCACGCACCAGCGCCGAGCTCTCCACTGAGTACGGCGTGCCGCCGCTGGCAAAACGCAAATGCTGCTCTGATTCGATATCGCTGAGGCTGTGCTGCCAGCCGAGACGGGCGCTGACGTCCAGCGCTTGCTGGCTGGAAAGGTGGAAGGTTTTGCTCGCCCGCACGCCCAAGGTGCTCAACACCACATCGCGCTGATCGCCCGAGCTTTTCAGCGCAGCGGCATCGCCCTTTTCGGTGAAGCCTTCGGTGTCCAGATGCAGGTAGGTCAGGTTGGCGAACGGTTCCAGCGCCAACGGTTGCAGCTGCAAGCGATACGCCGCTTCGGCGAAAACCTGAGTGGTGGTCGCATCAAGCTTGGCTTTCTGCTTGGCGCTGACCTCGTCGTATTGCAGATCGCGCTTCACATCGCCGCGATGCCAGCTGTACGCCGCACCGCTGCTCAAGCGCCAGGCACCCAGATCGTGCCCGGCGTAAGCACCGAGGTGATAGCTGTCGACTTCTGCCGAAGAATGCGTGCCCGAGCCCATGCTCAAGGAGCTGTCGCTGTAGCCGGTGACCAGACCGATGCGGGTCTGCTCGTCCAGCGCGCCGTCGACACCCGCCAGCAGCCCGCCGATCGAGGTGTTGTAGCCGGCCGTGTCGTGGCCCGAATCGGTGCTGCCCCAAGCGCCGAGGGCTTTGATCCAGCCGTTGCTGCGAGTCGCCGATTCATCGTGCAGCCGCTCGCCAACCGCATCACGCAACTGGCGGCTGTCGTTGATCAGCATTGTCCCCAGCGCTGGATAAATCTCGCCGCTCAGTTGCTGGAAGGCTTGCTGCGCCGAGGCTTGAGTCGGTGCACGAAGCACGCTTTCGTAAACCGAATTGCCAGCGCCCAGCCCTTCGACTGCCGCGGCCACCGAACGCTGGTTCGGCGTTTGCCCGACGCTGGCGAAGCTTGTCGCGTTGCGCTGGATATTCAGCTGAATGCCGGTTGCGGCGTAGTCGAGGGCGCCGCCGATGAACAGGTAGTTCGGCAGTACCTCGCTGAACTGTCCCTGTATGCCTCCGGCCGCTTGCAGGATGTTGTACTGGCGGCCGAGCAGGCTTTGCGCTTCGGCGCTGCTGAGCAAGGTCGGGCTGTTTTCCAGCGCCAGGCTGACGCTGGCGCCGCTGACGGTTGCCGTGCCGCCGGCAACGATGCGGTCGCTGCTGGTGGGCGATAGCTCGACGGCGTAAGTCGAGCCCGAGTTGAGTGTCACGTCGCCGGCGACGTTCAAGGTGCCGATGGAATTGCCCGGTGCAACCCGGCCGCCGCTGTTGGCGGTCAACGCACCTATGCGTCCGGAGCCGCCGAGGGTGCCGCTGTTATTGACGGTGACCGCTGAAGTCAGCGAACCGTTGACCGTCAGCAGACCGCCGTTGACCGTGGTCGGGCCGCGATAGGTGTTGGCGCCGCTGAGCAGCAATTGCCCGGCGCCGGACTTGATCAGGCTGCCCTCGTACACCCGGTTCGCCGCTGCCGCATCACGCAGCATGCCGACGGCGTAATCGGTCTGGTCCTGCTGACTGGCGCCGGCCGGCACACCGTTCTGCCAGCCTTTGTCCTGCAGGGTTTGCTGCCAGGCGCTGTGCTCGGCGACGTCTTCGCGCTGGCGCTGGAGCAGCGCGTTGTCGGAGATGTCGTTGCTCCAGACATCGCGCTGCCCTGCCCCCAGATTGGCATCGAACGCACCGAGCAATTGCCCCGGCCCGCGCATCGCCCGGTCGAGGTTGGCGACGCCCCAACCGACGCGCTCGTTCGGTGCGTCGGTGATCGAGCCATCGAGCTGGGTGGCGGTGGTCAGAAGCACCTCGAGCGCCTGCTGGCTGTTCATGTACGGATAGCGTTCCATCACCAGCGCCAAGGCGCCGGTCGCGTGCGGCGCCGCCATCGAGGTGCCGGACTTGATCGCATAACCGCCGCCGGGAATGGTGCTGTCGATCTTCGCCCCCGGCGTGGTGATGCACCAGTATTTGGCGATGCCGCACTGGTTGTACTTCTGCTGATTGCTCTGATCGAGCCCGGACACCGCCAGCCAGTGACCTTCCAGATCCGGCTGAAAGTACGGCAGCGCCGAGCGTACGCTGGCGTTCGGGTAACCGCTGTTGCCGGCGCTGAACACATTGATCACACCGCGCCGCGAAACGTCGGCAGCGGCGTCGAGCCAGGTGCCCTTGTTCCAGTGCTGCGCGTAGGCGGCGTGCAGATCCGCCAGGGTGCGATAGCTGACATCCGGCGGCTGACTGCCCCAACTGTTATTGATCGCCCGCACGCCGGCGTCGGCAAGGCTGTCGTAGACCGCTTTGAAATAACGCGGATCAGGGCTTGGACCGAAGAGGAAACTGTCGTTCTTGTTGGTGTTGCCGACGTAGATCTGCGCGTTGTACGCCACGCCGTGCATGCCGCTGCCGTCACGGGTTGCGCCCATGGTCCCGACGACGTGGGTGCCATGGGAATCATTGTTCGGGTTGAGCGTGCCGTCGACGTTGAACGCTGAGCCATCGACGTAGCTGCCGCTGGCCGTTACCGGGTGATAACGGTCGGCGGAGAATTCCGGGTGGGCGGCATCGAAACCGGAATCGAGCGCGCCGATCTTCACGCCCTTGCCGGTGATACCGGCTGCGTAGGCTTGATCGGCCTGCATGCGTTGCAGGCCCCAGTCGCGCAGGAACTCGGCACTGCGCCAACTGGCAGGATTGCCGGGCTGGCCGGATTCCAGGTATTGGGCCTGAGCCTGGTTTGCAGAAATCACAAGCAACAGGGTACCGAGCGAAATCGGCTTGATGTGTACGTCCATGGTCATCATTCTCGTTTTTGTTGTTTTGTTCAGGGCTGAATTGCGGTGTCGCCTGTTCCCCTCACCCCAGCCCTCTCCCAAAGGGAGAGGGGGCCGACCGTGTTGTCTTCTGTTATTCAGCGACCCGAGAAAACCAGTCGATTACGGATTCAGCACAGCTCGTTCAAGTCGGTGCATCTCGCCAATCTCCCCGGGTCGGTTCCCTCTCCCTCTGGGAGAGGGTTAGGGTGAGGGCTGTTGCGCGACCACAAATGCTTCGTCCACCCGCGCCAGATCCTGCTCATTCAGCGTCCCGGCGTAGTAATGCAATTTGGTCCAGGCCATCAGGTAGTCGTAGCGCGCCTGGGCCAAATCCCGGCGGGTGGTGAACAGTTGCTGCTCGGCATTCAACGCATCGAGATTGGTGCGTTCGCCGCCCAGAATGCTTTGTCGGGTCGAGACCACCAGCGCCTCGGCCGACTTCAGGGCCTTCTGATAAGCGCGCAATTTGCTCACCCCGGACAGGCACGCGCTGAACTGGCGGCGCAGTTCGATCAAGGTTTCTCGGGTTTTGCCATCCAGTTCGTATTCAGCCTGTTCCATGGTGCGGCTGGCCTGCCGTGTGGAGGCCGATACCCCGCCGCCGGCGTACAGCGGCACGCTGACTTCCAGGCCGATGGTGTTGGTTTCGTAGCGCTGGTTATAGGCGTTGCCGCTTTCGGACTCGTTGTCGCGCATCGAGGCATAAGCACTGCCTTTCGGCAGATGCCCGGCGCGGCTGCGCTCGACTTCGTCGCGCGCCACTTCCACGGCCTGCCGCTGCGAAGCGAGGTTCGGGTTGTTGCTGATCGCCAGTTCATGCCAGGTGTCGAAGTTGGCCGGTTGCAGGGTGAAGGTCTGGAATTGCTGACCAAGCGGCGCCAGATCGCCGATGTCCACCGCCGACACGCCCACCAGCGCGCCCAGCTCGCGCAAAGCGGCATCCTGCTCGTTGCGCGCTTCGATCTCCTCGGCAGTCGCCAGCTCATAGCGCGACTCGGCTTCGAGAATATCGGTGCGCGTGCCCTCGCCCTGCTTGAACATGTGTTCGTTCTGCTGGAACTGCTGTTCGTAGGCCTTCTTCTTCGCCTGGGCGATGTCGATCTGGTCCTGGGCGAACAAGGCTTTGGTGTAGTTATCCAGCACGCGCACCAACAGTTCCTGACTCTTGCCGCGAAACGCTTCGTCGGCGAACAACGACTGGGCGACACCTTTGCGATATGCCGCATAAGCCTCGTAATCGAGCAGCGGTTGCTGCACCGTGAGCGCCGAGCCGTAACTGTTGTAGTTGCGCTCATCGGTGCGGTTGCGCGCACGATCATCCAGAGACGTCGCCTTGGAAGAGTTGCGGCCCTTGTTGTAGGTGTAACCGATCCGTGGCAGCAGCCCGGCGCGGCCAATCACGCGGTTTTCCAAGCCGGCATCGCGTTCCTTGATTGCACCGAGGAACACCGGATCGTTGCGCAACGCCTGTTCGTAAATCTCGAATGGCCCCATGGCCGCGACTGCCGCGTGACTCGCGAGCAGCGTCATTGCGGCCCCCAGCATGCAAAGCTTTTTCATACAGCCGAACATCCTTATTCCTCGGTCAACGCAGAACCGGCGCGATCAAGCAGCGGTTTGAACAGGTAGTTGAGGAGTGAACGCTCACCGGTGCGCACGAACATTTCCGCCGGCATGCCGGGCTTGATCACCAGACCGTTGAGCTTTTCCATCGCCTGATCACTGACGCTGCTGCGCAACACGTAATACGGCACGCCGGTTTTCTCATCGACCATCTGGTCGGCGGAGATCAGGCTGACTTCGCCGGGCACGCGCGGGGTTTTGCTCTGGTTGAACGCGGTAAACAGAATGTCCACCGGCAAATGCGTGCCGACCTTGTCGATCAGGTTGATCGGCAAGTGCCCTTCCACTTCCAGGGTGGTGCCTTGGGGAACGATCTCCAGCAGGGTTTCGCCCTGACGCACCACGGCGCCTTCGGTGTGCACACCGAGGTTGACTGCCACGCCATCGGCGGTGGCGAGGATCTCGCTGTGTTGCAGGTCGAAACCGGCGGAGGTCAGCTGCTCGGACAGCGTCACGCTTTTCAGCTGCGCATCGGCCAGTTGCGTGCGCACTTCCTTCTGGTATTCCTCGCCGTGCTGCTGCAACTTCAGGCGCGATTCAAGGATGCCCTGCTCCACGCGGCCGCTTTCGCCGGTGTTTTCTGCCAGTTGTTGCTGCACTTGCGACAGTTGCCGCTGGTAGTCCATCAAGCGGTTGCGCGGGATATAGCCGTTGTCGGCCAGCGGTTGCAGATTGCTCAACTGTTGCTGCAGTGAGCTGGCCTGGGCATTGAGGTCGCTGCGCGCGCGGCGCATACCGGCCAGTTGTGCGGTGGCGCCTTCGATGTTGGCGCGCAGTGCCGCTTGCTCCCGGGAGAACGCTTCGCGGCGGCTGCTGAACAGTTGCCGCTGGCCTTCCAGCACCAGCGCCAGGCGCGGGTCCGGGTCGTTGCTCAATTCAGGCGGGAAGGTCACTTGTTTGAGGTTGTCGCGCTCGGCCTGCCAGCGCGCGAGGCTGGCCCAGGCCATGCGGTACTGCGCCTGCAGCGATTGCACGTCGGCAGCCACTTGCGTCTGATCGAGGCGAAACAACGGCTGGCCCTGCTTCACGATCTGGCCTTCGCGCACCAGAATCCGGCTGACCACGCCGCTGCTCATCGACTGCACAGCCTTGCGTTTGCCCGACACCACCACGGTGCCCTGCACTGGAATGCCCTGATCCAGCGGCGCCAGTGCGGCCCAAGTGAAGAAGCTGCCAGCGCCGACGATGGCCAGAATCCAGCCCAGGCGCGCGAAGAATTTCGCATCGCGTTCCGGGCGCTCGGTGAGGTAGGCGTGTTCCATGCTCGCTTCGTTTTCAGTGTTCATGCTGGCGCTGCTCATACACCCGAATTCCTTGTCGTGGGCTGATACTGCCGGCTCATGCTGAGCCCGCCCGGTGCTTGTGCGGCTTTTTCGCGTTGCTGTTCCTGCTGGCCGGAAAGTGCTTTGAGCACATCCTGACTTGGGCCGAACGCCTGCAAACGACCATCGTTGAGCACGAGCAGTTTGTCAGCCTGAGCCAATACCGAAGAACGATGCGTCACCAGAATCACCGTGGTGCCCTGCGCCTTGAGTTGCGCAATGGCGCTGGCCAATGCGGCTTCGCCGACGGTGTCGAGATTGGAATTGGGTTCATCAAGCACCACCAGACTCGGCGTGCCGTACAGCGCGCGGGCCAGGGCCACGCGTTGCTTCTGGCCGCCGGACAAGCCGCTGCCGTCCTCGCCCAGTTGCGTGTCATAACCTTGCGGCAAGCGCAGGATCATTTCGTGAACGCCGGCCTGTTGCGCGGCGGCTACGACTTTTTGCGGATCGGCTTCGCTGAATCGCGCAATGTTCTCGGCGATGCTGCCGCTGAACAATTCGATGTCTTGCGGCAGGTAACCGATGTAAGGACCAAGCTGATCGCGGTTCCAGCGATGAATATCAGCGCCGTCGAGGCGCACGGTGCCGCCCAGAACCGGCCACACACCGACCAGCACCCGAGCCAGCGTCGATTTGCCAGAACCGGAAGCGCCGAGCACACCCAGCACTTCACCAGCACTCAGATTGAAATTGACCATGTGCAAAGTGGCTGCACGCTGCCCGGGCGGGCCGGCGCTGACTTGTTCGAAAGTAATCTGGCCTTTCGGTGCCGGCAGTGCCATCGCCTCGTCGCTGGGCGGAAACGCCTGCAACAGCGCATCGAGACGGCGATAAGCCAGCTTCGCCCCGCTCCACTGCTTCCATACGGCGATCAGCTGATCGATCGGGCTCAGCACGCGGCCCATCAGGATCGAACCGGCGATCATCATCCCCGCAGTCATGTCGCCCTTGATCACCAGCAACGCGCCCAGGCCCAGCACCAGAGATTGCAGGCACAGGCGCAGGGTCTTGCTCAGCGAACTGATCACCGCGCCGGTGTCGCTGGCCTGGTTCTGCAAGCCGAGAAAGCGCGAATGCACGCCGAACCAGCGTTTGCGCAGGGAGCCGAGCATGCCCATCGCCTGAATGGTTTCGGCGTTGTGCAAGTGGCTGGTGGCCAACTGGCTGGACTGCTGGGAAAACCCGGCAGCCTCGCCCAGCGGCTTCTTGGTCATGTATTCGTTGAGGCACGCCAGCGCGATCAACAACAGCGCGCCCGCCGTCGCCAGCACGCCGAGCCAGACATTGAACAAATAGATGACAAACAGATAAACCGGGAACCACGGCGCATCGAAGAAGGCGAACAACGCCGGGCCGGTGACGAACTGGCGGATGTGGGTCAAGTCACCCAGCGACTGCCCGGCGTTGCCTTCGCCTTTGAACAGGTTGCGTTCGAACGCGGCTTGATAGACGCGCAGATTGAAGCGGCGCTCCAACTGGCTGCCGATGCGGATGACGATAAAGCTGCGGATCACTTCCAGCAGCCCGATAAAGGCGAAGAAACCGACCACCATCAACGACAGCATTGCCAGGGTGGTTTCGTTCTGTGACGACAGCACCCGGTCATAGACTTGCAGCATGTAGATGGACGGCACCAGCATCAACACGTTGATCAGCGCGGTGAAACAACCGACGCTGATCAAGATGCTTTTATAGTCACCCAATGCCTTGATTAACGGAGCGGTGGCTGGGGCCTTCGCCATCTTCATTGATTCTTCCTGAACAGTATTCATCGCGCCTGCGGGGCGAGACTTCAATTAATTAAGCGACCATCCCGGAATACACTTCCGTGGCGCCCATTTAAATTTTCATGACAACTAGCGCTGATTGATGCAGCGCAGTTGATTTGTTTACCTTGCTTATAACCATGCGACGAATCGCTATAGCTATATCGGTTTGTAAAAGGCAGATCAGTTATCGGGCGCCGTACGTTCCAGCGTGACGATCAGCCCGGACTTCAAAGTCGCCAGATATAACCCATCACGTTGGCGGCTGAAGAACTGGATTCTTGAGCCTTCGTGACCGGTGATCGACAAGCCGTCAGGATCAGGAAACCAGCCGATCGGAGCTTGCTCGAGCCATGCACCCAGACAGTCTGCGCCCTGGCCAACGGTCTTGTTGGCGAGCAGTTCGACGCTACAAGTATTCGAGGGCTTGTCCTGGAGCTTTTGCGCTCGCAGGTCATCGACTGTGCTGGACAGTGTTGCCTGCCACTTTCCGGCAAACACGGAGGGTTCTTCGAGTCTGAGGCTGCTTGCCATGCTTGTCGCTCCGGTCATCATCAGCGTGACTGCCATCAGCCATGCCATCGTCGTGTCAGTTAAAACGTATCGAGTCATAGGAAACTTCACTCCCGCTCGTAGCCTTGCTCGGCGATCAGTCCGATGCAAGCGAAGAAAGCGACGCACGAGGCGCCGCTTTCCTTTCACATCACGCCACGATGTCGCTGGTCGCAGCCTGGCCCACGGTGCTGACGATGAAATCAGCCACGCCATGCCCGGAGAAATCCACCGACAACAGGCTGTTGCCGCCCGACGAGGTCAACACGGCATCGCCGGCCGAACCGGTGAAGCTGTTGACGAAGTGCAGGCCCGCGCCGTTGGTGATGCCGGTCAGGTCGATCTTGTCCAGACCACTGACGAAATCGAGAATCTGATCGATCGCACCCGGCTTGGAGTCCGAGCTGGCGGCGAACACGAAAGTGTCCGATCCAGAACCGCCCCACAGTTTGTCAGCACCACCAGCGCCGTACAGGATGTCGTTGCCGGCACCGCCCTTCAGTTCGTTGGCCACGCTGTTGCCGATCAACAGATCGCTGCCCGAACCACCAATCGCGTTCTCGATGACCGCACCCTTGGCAATCGACACGTTGCCGACCATGCCGCCAACGTCGGAGAACGAAGCGCTGTTGAGGTTGATTTTCTGATTCTGGGTAAACCCGGAAAAGTCCAGGGTGTCCTTGCCGCCGGCATCCCACACCGAGAACACCACTTTGTCGCTCGACGACGACGCGCTGAGGAAATCGCGGCCGGTATTGGAGTTGAAGCCGTAGGTGGTGTCGCCGGTGCGGGTCGTGGTGTTGGCGCCGTAGAGTTTCTGGATGGCTGCGATGTCGTCCATCAGCGGGCCGGACGAATAGGCTTCGACGCCGCCCTTGCTGAAGTTCTGGTTGGTGTTGCTCTCGCTCCAGTAACTCATGACGCTGTAGCCACGGGTGTCCTGGCCATAAGTCGCATCGTTGTAGGTCGGGTTGCCATTGCCGGCGTTGTAGTCACCGGGGTGCGCAAGGCCAAGGGTGTGGCCGATTTCGTGGGTCAGGGTCTGACGACCGTAGTTGTTCAGATCCGGGTTCTTGTTCTGCGTGTAACCGCTGTTGATCAGGTACCACGAAGTACCGTCATAACCAGCGCCGGTCCCCGGCAGATAGGCAAACGCCGCAGCGCCATCCTGGCCACCGCTGTAGTTACCGAAGGTCATGTGCCCGTCGCCGCCCGAGGCTCTCTCGGTGAAGGTGACATTGGCCACGTCGGCCCAGGACTGCATGGCGAGCTTGGCCTGCGCCTGCTGCTGCGCGCTGAACTGACTGAACCCGCTGATGCCGTGCTTGTTCATCGTGCTGTTCGAGGCCGAGGTCAGGAACGTATAGGTGAGTTCGATCTTGCCGCTGCCGTCCTTGTCCTGGTAGGCAGCGCCGTCACGCAGCAATTGCGTAGCCGCCTGGTCGACGGTGTACGAGGGTTTGCCATTGACCGTGAGGTTGCCGCCACGATCATACTGATGGCTAAAGCTATTGATCTGGTTGTACGCCGAGCTGAACGCGGCCAGCTGGAAAGCCTGTTCGGCGGAATCAACAGCGTTGGTTTTAACTTTCGACATAAACACACTTCCTTGTTTAGCAATGGAACAGTTTTTGTCCGACAGGACGATCTTTGGCGAGATCGTCCTATCACTCGCCCAATGAAGGCGTAACGAACCTGACACAATTTGAAATCTGTCGTAAAGAGTTTTTTTGCGATCCAATTTGGCTGTATCAGGAAACTGCCGTAAACAAAGCGTGCGGGGAGGAAAGATTGTTTTTAGTTGTAGCAAGGCTGCAAATTGTCTGACGATTTTCTATTTAAATATTAAATATCGGTAAGTTTGGATTTGTTGGGCAAGTCACACTTTCAGTCAGCGGTGCCAGTGCTTTGATATCAACTATCCTGATTCATTGAATAACGAATGTGGGAGCGAGCCTGCTCGCGAAGGCGCCAAGCCAGTCAACATAAGTGTCGAATGACAAACCGCTTCGCGAGCAGGCTCGCTCCCACAGGGGTCTTGTATGTTGGCCTGAAAAAACTCAGCTACCGGTGCGAATCTTGTTCCACACCCTCGTACGAATCCGGTCGATATTCAACGGCATCGCCTCCAGCGCAAATAGCTTGCCCATCATTTCCGCGCTCGGGTAAACCTTGGTGTCGTTCTTGATCGCCGGGTCGATCAGTTTGTCGGCTTGTTCGTTGCCATTGGCGTAATGCACATAATTGGTGATGCCGGCCATGACATCGGGGCGCAGCAGGTAGTTCATGAAGGCGTAGCCGGCCTTCTCGTCCGGTGCGTCGACGGGCATGGCGACCATGTCGAACCAGATCGCCGCGCCTTCCTTGGGAATCGCATAACCGATCTCGACGCCGTTCTTGGCTTCCTTGGCGCGATTCTCCGCTTGCAGTATGTCGCCGGAAAAGCCCACCGCTACGCAGATGTCGCCGTTGGCCAAATCACTGGTGTACTTCGAAGAATGGAAGTAACTGACGTAGGGCCGCACTTTCATCAGCAAAGCTTCGGCTTTCTTGTAGTCTTCGGGATTTTTGCTGTGGTGCGGCAGGCCCAGATAGTTGAGCGCCGCCGGGAGCAGTTCCGGGCCGTTGTCGAGGATCGCCACGCCGCACTTCTGCAGTTTTTCCATGTATTCGGGCTTGAAGATCAGATCCCAGGAATCCACCGGCGCGTTGTCGCCCAGCACCGCTTTGACCTTGGCAATGTTGTAGCCGATACCGGTGCTGCCCCACAGATAAGGGAAACCGTGCTCGTTGTCAGGGTCATTGGTTTGCAGGGCCTTAAGCAGCGCTGGATTGAGGTTCTTCCAGTTCGGCAACTGACTCTTGTCGAGTTTCTTCAGCGCCCCACCCTGAATCTGCCGCGCCATGAAGTGGTTCGACGGAAAAACCACGTCGTAACCGGATTTGCCGGTCATCAACCTGCCGTCGAGGGTTTCGTTGCTGTCGTAGACGTCATAGGTGACGCCGATGCCCGTGTCTTTCTGGAAATTCTTCGTGGTGTCCGGGGCGATGTAGTCGGACCAGTTGTAGACCTTGACCGTCTCGGCTGCATGACTGACGGAAGCGGCCAGCAGCAGCGGCGCCAATGCGAGGGTTTTCTGGATCATGGGGCGATTCCTGTATGGGCTTTTTTTGTTGGCAGGCAATCAAAGGATCAAACAATCAGAAAATCAGCACGTAGCTCTTGCGCACGGTTTCCTGGATATCCCAGATCCCGAGCGTGTTGGCTGGCAACATCAGTGCGTCGC
Source organism: Pseudomonas sp. Marseille-Q5117 (assembly GCF_946901175.1). Taxonomy (NCBI): domain Bacteria; kingdom Pseudomonadati; phylum Pseudomonadota; class Gammaproteobacteria; order Pseudomonadales; family Pseudomonadaceae; genus Pseudomonas; species Pseudomonas sp. Marseille-Q5117. The sequence continues at coordinate 95,904 of NZ_CAMPPP010000005.1, forward strand.
CGCCTTGTATGTGCAGGGTTTCGCCGCCACCGTCGGGGGTGAAGGTGCACCGCCCGGAAATGAAATGGCAGAACTCCTGCGCGGTGATCTGCCGCCGCCAGCGGCCCGGGGTGCATTCCCAGACGCCGGTTTCGACACCGTCGTCGCGCTCGACACTGGTGGTCGAGGCAATTGCGACGGGTTCGCCGAGGGGCACGGCGACCAGGTTGGATTCCTCGAGCTCAAGCGTGGCGGTGTTCTTGAATTGGGTGATGCTCATGGCGTGACCTGTTTATTGAGGGAAACGACGTTCAGTGCATGAAACCTTCCATGAACCCGGCAACCCGGCTGGCGAGCTTGCGCCGCCAGGGCGCGGTCGCGGGATTGGCCAGGGTCTGGTCTTCGTGCACGAAACTTTTGATGATCGCGTTGTAGCCGAGCCAGCGGCATGGCTCTGGCTCCCAGGCACGCAGCGCATGAATGCCACCGTCGGGCAGGACCCACGGTTGTTGGGTCAGCTCGCTGTCGCGCTCAAGAATCAGATCGGCCAGCGTCCGGCCGCCGAGATTGCTGGCACCGACGCCCTCGCCGCCATAACCACCAGACAACGCGATGCCGTTGGCGCGGTCGCAGAGCATGTGCGGCTTGAAATGCCGCGACATGCCAAGGTTGCCGCCCCAGGCGTGGGTGATCTGCACATTTTTCAGCTGCGGGAACAGTTCGCCGAACAGATAGCGGCGCAGCTCGACCTCATCGCGGGTCAGGTTGAAGTCGTGGCGCAGCTTGCCGGCGAACTGATACCCGCCACGGGCGCCAAAGATCAGACGATTGTCGGCACTGCGCTGGCCGTAGGTGACCTGGCGGCTGAATTCACTGAACGCCTGGCCGCGATTGAGGCCGATTTCGTCCCAGGTCGCAGCGGACAGCGGCTCGGTGGCGACAATCAGGCTTTGCACCGGCAGCTGATAGCGGCCAAGTGGCGGCAGCGTCACCGAATACCCTTCTACCGCCGGGACGATCCAGCGGCTGCGCACGCTGGCCTTGGCGGTACGCAGGCTGCCGGGTTGCCAGTGGGTGACCGGGCTGTTTTCGTAGATTTTCACGCCCATTTTCTGCACGGTCCGCGCCAGACCACGGACCAGCTTCGCCGGGTGAATGGTCGCGACATGAGGGGCGAAGATGCCGCCGTAGGGCTTGGCCACGCGGATCTGCTGGGCCAGTTGCTCGGGGCTGAGCCAGCGATAATCGTCGTCGGTCAGCCCCTGGGCGTGGAGCTTGCTCAGGTAATCGCGCAGAACGGCTTCCTGCTCTGGGTAGCGCGCCGCACAATAAAGCACCCCGCCCTTACGGTAATCGCAGTCGATGCCTTCGCGTTCGAGGACGATCTCCACTTCATCGGGGATGCTGTGCAGCAGATCGAACGACGCCCGGCGCTGCTGCGGCGATAAGCCTGCGAGCAAACGATCCTCGCCCAGCAAATTACCCATCAGCCAGCCGCCATTGCGACCGGACGCACCGAACCCGGCGGTTTGCGCCTCGACGATGGCGATATCCAGGCCGGGCGCCTGTTTTTTCAGGTAGTACGCTGTCCACAGTCCGGTGTAACCGGCGCCGATGATTGCCACGTCGACGTCCAGGTCCCGCTCAAGCGCAGGCCGTGCCAGCAGCGGCTCATCGAGCTGATCCATCCACAAACTGATCGTGCGCCACGCCGACATGCCAGACTCCGCCATTGAAAACTTTCGATGGCGTCGATCCTAGTGGCTGCCTTCAGTGCATGTCTTGCGCGCGTGCCCGCAGAGAAATTTGTTTGGCGTAGGCCTTGGGCGACTGGCCGGTGTGTTCGCGAAAGCATTTGTAGAACGCTGACAGCGAATTGAAGCCGGCGGCAAACGCCAGCTCGTCGACACGCAACGGCGGCGTGGCGCTGTCCAGCGCACGCAGCAAATGCTGCAGGCGCGCCTGATTGACGTAGCGATAGAAGCTTCGCCCGAGCACCTGATTGAGCAGATAGGAAATCTGATTGCGGCTGTACCCGCACTCCTTCGCCACCCGTTGCAGGTCAAGCTCAGGGTCAAGATAAGGCTGCTGCTTTTCGAAATACTGCTGCAGGTCTTCGGCCATGAAACTCAGTTGGCGCGGTGACAGACCTAGCCGACTGACCGCCGGGCGCTGACTCTGTGCCGAACTGCCATCGGCTTGGGTACGCACCAGCGAGGCGTACTCGTTGACGCGCCAGATCAAGCCGTCCTTGACCGTGATCGCTTCGCTGGAGCGAAACGACACCAGGCCATCGCCGCCGCGCAAGGTCACCTCGTACTGAATGAACGCGGTGTTGCCATCCACCCGGATTCGGTCGCAATGCTCGAGCAGTTCGTCGGATTCTCGCGGCATGCTCACGCGCACGTAGTCGCGTAACTCATCCAGACCGAGCACCCGGTTCTGAAAGAAATCGTTGTACTGGATAGCGGCGTGATAAAGCGCCATGACGCTGTCCAGATCCCGGTGTTTCCAGCTCAGGTGATAGCGCATGACCGTGGCGGCCGTGGCCTGGGTCTGTTCTGGGCCGTCGTCATCGGCGTGCATAAGCGGCTCGGCGAAAAAGAACCGAGCTTGCCCAACTTCGTCTGCCGCTTCAATGAAAAATCCATGGTGGCGTTTTGGCGATAATCGATGAGCCAGTGACTTACATCAAAAAATGCGAATCAATCGCTAAACGGACTGAAAAAACTCACAGTTTTTTCACACACGGATGCTACTTTTAAAGCTCAAGCACTGGTTGAGCCAATGAAGGCTCTTCCCACCTAACATGAGCAAAAGGAAGCGCTCGATGAAGCAGGCGGGCAACACCATGAATAAAGGGTTCAGCAAAGTCACCTTTCCAAACGCTTGCCAGCTGATGCGCTGGCATTTTCATCCCATGGGTTTCGAGGCGACGATGGATGCGCCGGGCAGCATGATCGCCCGTCTGTTCGACCGTGCCAGCGGCGAAACCATGATCGCCATCGCCGGCATTCCGTGCGCAACGGTGATGAACGCGGCGGACGTCGAGCGCATCATCGAAGCCATCGAAGATGAGCTGGAAGCCTTCACTCCTCCGGAATCTCTCAAGAACTACGCATAACCACCTGATTTAAAACAAAAAGCCCGCAGCGATGCGGGCTTTTTATTGGTCAGGCGCTGACCTTTTCGCATCGATGGTCGACGAAGAAGGGTTTGCCCTTGGCGACTCGATCCGACGCCCTCGGCATGTTTACCGCTTGGGTTTCCTGCGTTTCGACATACCAGTAGCAATGACTGACGGCGCGTGTGATACCGACGTAGGCAAGGCGCAGGATTTCGTCCTTTTGCGCAGTGTCGTACGGCTCGCTGTCGCCGGTTTTACCCAATCCCGCCATGCGATAGACCTGATTCTTGTACGGAGAACTGGTCAGATGCTGGCAATCACCCAGCAGGAATACCGCATCAGCCTGCAAGCCTTTGGCGCTGTGATAGGTCAGTTGTTTCAGCCGCCGCGCGTTGTAGGGCAAGCTCGAATCTACATTAAGTAGCGGCTGAATATGCTTCTCTATCAGTAACTTATCGCTGCTTTTTCGATAAAGCATCAAGATTGAATCGCCGCGCCGGTAATGCTCGGCCAGGCGCAGACTCAATGCTTCATCATCCCGCTCAAGCACGTTGACCGGGTGAAGCGGCTTGGGCTCACCACTGGCCTTGGCCTTCTTGCCTGCGATTGCCGGCGCTGCACGGACGATGTGTTCGGCGGCGTCGATGATGTGCTGATGGCTGCGATAGTTGTCACTGAGCATCACTCTCGTGGTGCTCGGTGAAGGAAATTCCTTATTGAACCCCATGAAGTAGCTCGGCGAACTGCCGCGCCAACCGTAAATCGATTGCCAGTCATCACCGACACACAACAGCGACGACCGCTGCGCCCCTCGCCCAACGTGCATGGCCGGGCCACGGCTGCGGATTTCATTGAGGCTGGCGCGAATCCACGAAACGATCTGCGGCGATACGTCCTGGAACTCATCGATCATCAAATGCGCCATAGGCCGCAGCAACTCATCGCTGAGCAGCTTGAGGTTTTCCGGCGAGTGCTCGCTGAACAGCGCGAACATGCGGTTGTAGGTCATCACTGGCGGTTTCTGATCCAGCAGGTGATCTTCAAATGCGCGCCAGAACAGGCTCAGGGCCTCAAAGAAAAAGCGATCGGGATCGTCCTTCGCGAAGCTCATCCGACTGACCGCGTCCGGTACATCCAGGCCGAGGTTTTCGATAAAGCCTGCTGCGGCGACAAAACAATCCAGCAATGGCGCCGATGCCAGCTCGCCTTTGACCTTGTAATCGAAGCCTGGACCAGCGCTGGCATCTCCGGCCAACGTCGCAAGAACGCGCCTGGATGACTCGTAACTATCCAGCCATATCAATGGCTTACGACAGAAAGCTTGAAACAGCGTGCGCTTGACCGCCCACTCTGCACGGACACTCAGCTTGGCGTTGGGACGGGTCAGCTGGGCGTTTTCCCTGGGATCAAAGCCGAGCACCACCCAGGCATCGAGACCGGGAATATAGCCGTGAGCGTGGAACTTCGAACCATTGATTTCGAAGGCCTGCCGATTCGACTCGATGCCTTTGATGGGCCACGCCCCTGCACGAAACCATAAATCTTCAATCACATCGCAGAGTTCTTCATCGCGCTTTGCTGCCAGTTCGGTGACCGCCATGCGTTTCTGCACATCGGGGTGATCGCGTTCCAGTTCCTTTAATTGCAAACCCGCGCGGGACAGCGGCTGGATCAACTGGCGGAAACGCTCATCGTCGTTGAACAGCCGGTGATAACAAGCATTAAGTTGCTGGCGCTGCGCGTCATTGATACGCAGGTCAAACGGATTGCTGTGGACCTCCTCTGCGCCGCTTTGCGGGCGATCGCTGAGGTTCTCGAAGGCCTGCAAACGCTCGAAACCCGGCAGGCTGCGGACCATCGGCAGGATGCGTGAGTGGAAGGTTCTGACCAGCTCGCGGGCCTGCTTGAGGTTCAGCGGCTGCCCCCACAGCGTGAAGATTTCGATGAGTTTGTTGATGAAGTCCTTGCGCGATTCGCGGGTGAAGGTCACCACAGTCATCGAATCCAGCTCAAAACCCAGATAATGGCTGAGCAAGAGAATGCGCAGCACCAGCGTGGTCGATTTGCCGGCGCCGGCACCGGCCACCACCGAGGTGGACGGCGTATCGCTGAAGATCATCTTCCACTGCGCGGCGCTGGGCTGGGCGTGGGCCGGAAGCAAACGGGCGACGTCAGCCTTGATGCGCTTCTTCAGTTCCGCCGTCAGCGGCAGGCGCCAGTCATCGAACAGGTGGTTATCGACGCTGGGCGGCCGATGCTCAGTGTTGCGGCTGTCGCGAATCAGCAGCACCTGGCGGCCTTCCTCCAAACCCTCAAGCTTGCCCTCCTTGAAACCGTATTCGACGCCCGCGGTGTGGCCACTGCGAAATCCGTCGGCTTGCCCGTGCAGCCACGACGCCCGGTGCTGGGCGCGCAGCTTGGTCAACCCGTGACCAAAGAATCGCGCGGCCAGACGTTTGAACCAAGGCATCTCGGCCAGTGGACGAAGTTCAGGGGGAAAATCGGGAATGTGTTGCGCCACGCTGACGGACTCCAGGGTGTGAGGCTGTGGCGGCTATGGTGTCTGGATTTGCCGTCCAGTTCTAGCGAAATGCTTACAGGTCATCGGTTTAGGCGACGAATTGAAAGTCGGATAAGACGATTTCGAGGCGCATTCCCATCAAATAACCTGATCATGATGCGGCAGTTTTTGCGCTTTTTTTCGATGATTGCCTGATAGATGATCGTCGTCATCAACCACGGGGCCCGCCCCCTGACGACCCTTATTAGGAGACGATCATGCTTGAACTCAGACCCTTCAGTTCGCTGGGCGGCGCCCATCATGGCTGGCTGGACGCGCATCACCACTTTTCCTTTGCCGAATACTACGATCCGCAGCGGATGAGCTGGGGCAACCTGCGCGTGTGGAACGACGACATCATCGCCGCAGGTACCGGCTTCCCGCAGCATCCGCACCGCGACATGGAAATCATCACCTACGTGCGGGAAGGTGCCATCACGCACCAGGACAACCTCGGCAACAAGGGCCGCACTGAAGCTGGCGACGTACAAGTGATGAGCGCCGGCACCGGCATCGCTCACAGCGAGTACAACCTGGAAGACAAGGAAACCAAGATCTTCCAGATCTGGATTCTGCCGACCGAAACCGGTGCGCCGCCGTCGTGGGGAGCCAAGCCGTTTCCAAAAGGCGAGCGTGAAGGTTTTGTCACATTGGCCAGCGGCAAGGACGGCGACGATGAGAGCCTGCACATTCGCGCCAATGCACGTCTGGTGGCGGCAAACATCAAGGCCGGTGAAACCGCCGAATACCGACTGGATGAAGGGCGTCGCGCCTATCTGGTTCCGGCCACGGGCGTAATCGAGGTCAACGGGCTGCGCGCGCAGGCGCGTGACGGTGTGGCGGTAGCCCATGAGCAAGTGCTGACGGTCACGGCGATCGAGAACAGCGAGATCGTACTGGTCGACCTGGCTTGATCTGCAGGCAATAAAAAAGGGCAACCATTACGGTTGCCCTTTTTCATGTGCGCATCATTTGCTGGAAATGGCGCCGTCTACCAGAGTTTGCGCCTCGGCCACCAGTTGCTTGAGGTGGTCGTCGCCAAGGAAGCTTTCGGCGTAGATCTTGTAGATGTCTTCAGTGCCCGAAGGACGCGCGGCGAACCAGCCGTTCTCGGTCATGACTTTCAGACCACCAATGGCCTGATCGTTGCCCGGTGCATGGCTGAGGATGCTCTGGATCCTCTCACCCGCCAGCTCGGTCGAGGTGACCTGTTCCGGCGCCAGCTTGCTCAGCAGTGCCTTTTGCTCAGGGTTGGCCTTGGCGTCGACACGTACCGAGAACGGCTCGCCCAGTTCATCGGTCAGCGCGCGGTAGGCCTGGCTTGGATCGCGCCCGGTGCGCGCGGTCATTTCGGCGGCGAGCAAGGCTGGAATCAGGCCATCCTTGTCAGTGCTCCACACGCCGCCGTCCTTTCGCAGGAACGAGGCGCCAGCACTTTCTTCACCGCCAAAACCCAGCGAGCCATCAAACAGGCCATCGGCGAACCATTTGAAACCGACCGGCACTTCGTACAGGCGACGGCCCAGGCGCTTGGCCACGCGGTCGATCAAACCGCTGCTGACCACGGTTTTGCCGACAGCGGCATCGGCGCGCCATTGCGGACGGTTCTGGAACAGGTAGTCGATGGATACCGCCAGATAGTTGTTCGGCGCGAGCAAACCACCGGACGGCGTGACGATGCCGTGGCGGTCATGATCCGGGTCGCAGGCAAACGCCACGTCGAAGCGCTCTTTCAGGCCAATCAGGCCCTGCATCGCGTGGCTGGACGACGGGTCCATACGGATTTGGCCGTCCCAATCGACGGTCATGAAACGGAACGTTGAATCGACCTGTTTATTCACCACTTCCAGGTCGAGACGGTAGTGTTCGGCGATGGCCGACCAGTAGCGCACCCCTGCTCCGCCCAACGGATCGACACCCAGACGCAGCTTGGCGTCGCGGATGGCATCGAAGTCGATGACGTTGATCAGGTCGGCGACATAGGTGTTCAAGTAATCGTGACGATGGGTGGTGCTGGCTTTGAGCGCTTGCTCGTAGCTGATGCGTTTGACCCCGGCCAGTTTGTTGGCGAGCAGTTCGTTGGCCTTGGCTTCGATCCACTTGGTGATGTGGGTATCGGCCGGGCCACCGTTGGTTGGGTTGTATTTGTAGCCACCGCTTTGTGGCGGGTTGTGCGACGGCGTGATGACGATACCGTCCGCCAGGCCAGAGGTACGGCCGCGGTTGTAGCAGAGAATGGCGTGGGAAACTGCCGGGGTCGGCGTGTACTCATCGCCTTCGGCGATCATCACGGTGACGCCGTTGGCGGCGAGGACTTCCAGTGCGCTGGCGCCGGCCGGGGTCGACAATGCATGGGTGTCGATGCCGACAAACAGCGGTCCGGTGATGCCCTGGGATTCGCGATACAGGCAGATCGCCTGGCTGATGGCCAGAACGTGCCACTCGTTGAAACTCAAATCGAACGAGCTGCCGCGGTGGCCGGACGTGCCGAACGCCACTTGCTGGGTAGAAATCGATGCATCAGGCTGGCCGGTGTAATAGGCCGTAACCAGTCGCGGGATATCGACCAACAGTTCTGCCGGTGCCGGTTTGCCCGCAAAAGGACTGAGTGTCATGCAAAAACCTCTGAAATCGGAGTGGTTCAGGAAATGCAGCGCAGTTTACTGGCAGTTTGACCACTGTGCGACGGGATGTATCCGAAACTCGCCCGATGTTTTTTAACGTTATTGACCGGGTGACAGGCGCAAGGCATCGCCGAGCAAGCCGATGACACTCGGCAGATCCCGCTCGCCGTGGTGCAACGCGCTTATCCGCAGATGATCCGCATGCAGACCTTGCAGGCTGAACAGCTCGCCGGGGGCCACGATGATCTGTTGCTTGAGCAGGCGACGGAACACATTCGCCATGTCGACCGGCCGTAACGAACGCACCCACACCGTCGCCCCGCCCTGCGGCTCGACTATCTGCAGCGTATCGCCCAAACGTTCGTGCAGAACCTGGATCAACACGGCTCGCCGCTCACCCAGCATCCGCCGCAGCACAGATAAATGCTGATCAAGCCGCCCGCCATTCAACAACCGGGCAATCGCCTTTTGGCGGATCGGCGACAAGCGAAATGCGCGCAGCAGAAAATGGCGTTGCAGCGCCTCACGCCAGTGACGCGACAGGACAAAGCCGAATGGCGCTTCAGCGCCGATGAATTTCTCGAAAGTGGAAAACACCAGCAGACGCTCAGGATCAAGCCAACTGCGCAAACGCTGTGAATCATTGCGCTCGTCAAGCTCGCTGTAGCAGTCGTTTTCCAGCACCCAGACGCCATGTTGATTGAGCAACTGCGCGGCGGCCTGCTGACGCTCATGGGTGAAACCCTTGCCGTGGGGCATGCTCAACACTGAAGACAAAAGAACCAGACGTACTGGCTCGTTCTCCAGCAGCGATTGCAGGACCGACAGGTCAAGCACGCCTTCGGCCAGCAATGGCCATTCGATCACGCGCACCCCGCACGACTCGAGCAGACGCAATATCACCCAGTCGCACGGTGATTCGACAATTACGCTGGCGTGACGCAATTCAAGCACCGAAATCAGAATTTCCAGGACCCCGCGCAGATCAGCACCGATATAGATGTCATCGGCATGCCAGAAATGCTCTGTCGAACTCGTGTACCGCGCTGCCAGGGCAACCCGCAATTCCAGCTCTCCGCAAGGTTGCACGAATGTCTGTAGCTGACGCGGATATTGGCGCAGAAGCTCACGTTCCAGCGTCAACAACGGACTGTCCAGCGGTTGCAGCGAGGCCGGTTCGTCGGCGCTTAACACACACATTCCGGGACGTCTGGCGTTGACGTACACGGTCTCCAGCAGATCATTGCCGTTGCCGGGCGCATCCATGCTGAACAGCGCTTGCGCGTAATACCCTGACTTGGCTATCGAATAGACTCGACCTTCCTTCTCCAGAAGCGAATAGGCGTACTGCACCGTTGAAATGGAGACATTCAGTCGATCCGCCAGTTGTCGCAAGGAAGGCATGCGTACCGCCGCACCACCTCCGGCGTCATCAATCAGCGTGGTCAGATATCGATAAACTGCCTGATAAACAAAGTCGTTGTCCCGCGCGCTTTTCACACCCTCATTTCCGTAGATATCGGTTCACAACCCAGGCTCCGGCTCACCGTCAGCGTTCCGTCGACCGCTCGAACGGCGCAGCCGAACGCGCCTCATCCGAACCCGAACTCTCCGAGGCCAATTGCGCGGGCGCATGAATCTGCACAGGGCCCGTTGCATAGAGGCGGATCACCAACCTGACCGGCAACCCGCTCACTTCCGTTATCCACTTCAACACCTGCTCCGGCGCGTGCAAGCCTTGCATGGCGCGGTGCAGGTCAGGCATGGCGACCAGCATGCCGGGATGACAGTTGCGCAGGAACCGCTCGAGACCTTTGCCGTTGTCGATGAACGGCGCAAACAGCAGGCACACCAACTGCGTTTCGCTCAATCCGAAACCATTGATGAGGTAATCCTCGGCAAGCGCCCGCAGCTGCTCTGGCCCGCCGGCGTTGTCATAGCTGGCCAGCAAGTGCTCGCAGACAGATTCGGCGACCTGTTTTCGCCGCATGTCGGCCAGCGTGTGACGAACATAATCGTCGATACCCGCCTCATAGGCGCGCCCCTCGATGAAGCGTGCGTACAAACCTCGCACGTGCGCCGAGATCAGAGGGTCAGCGAATACCGCTTCGCCCTGGTACAGCGCCAGGTCGTCAGGTTCATAACCGAGAAATTCGCCCAGCAGCGGCCAGCGATCCTCGATTTTGCCGACCATCATGTCGTTGATGTCGATAAAACTGGTGCGCCGGCAGGCTTCGAACTCACCTTCCGGGCGCCACGCTATCCGGTCGTCATCTGCGCGCAGCTCGCGGTAAAAATCATCACCGAGCCCGTCGAGCAGCGGAAAAAGCGCTTCGAATCCGGCATTGACCAGTTCCGGACCGGTTATTGCCACTCGCTGCATTGCACGGTTCAGGCCTTCGAGGAAATGCTGCTGACTGCCTTTGGTTTCAGTGCTGATCATGGCGTCGACACCATTGTTCCAGCGGGCGATCTGGCTGTAGTACTCGGCCGTCGCCAGATAGGCGTCATCCCATAATTCAGGCGTTTCCAGCCAGGTGCGACAGTGCCCGACCAGCAGCAGATTGACGCGGCTGGCCTCACGCCCTTCGCTGCTCACAGGCGTGCGATGGTCGAACGGCAGCACTTCGCGGTTATCGACCATCAGCACCTCGACCCGCGGATCGTCATAAAGAAACAGTGCGCTGTAGCTGCGATGCAGGTTTTGCAGGGCGAGCGGGCTGTCGCCACTCCAGCGCAGGGACGCCACGCGCAACTGGAAGGTCGCCGGAGCACGTCCGGCGATGGTCAGCTGTGCGGCCCGGAGCAAGGCCAGGGTGTAGCAGCCGTCACGCAGGCCGGACTGAGGCACCAGCACCTTGAATTGCCCAATGTTTTCCATGCCGCCTGCGGCCACCACCAGGCGCTGTATCAACAACTGCAACGCCGTGCGCTCGGCTCGGGAAAAGAAACTCAGCAGACGCTGCAATACTTGCTGATAGACATAGTTCATTGCCTGATCATGGATCGTGCTCATCGGTATTTACCCGGTATCAAAAGTTTCATGCCGCGCAGACATGACAATGGGCGCACGGCAATTGGATCAATAAGTAATAGACGCTGAAATGCTAACACTTACAAAGTTGTAGTTATTTGAAACACTTCACCTGAATAAAGCCATCCAGATGCCAAGCGTCACGCCCAACCGCCCGTATTCATTGGGCTTTCGCCATTCGCAAATGATCTGAGGAAACTTCCCACAACGTCCCACGACAAATCATTACAAGAAAAGCAGAAGCAACTTCCGAAACGCCCTACAGCAATTAAACAGAAATTGGCGAAGCCAGCCGAGCCAGCCATTTGATATTGCCTTGGACAAATTGAATGCACAGCCATAGCTCATTCCTTGAGATGAAAGTAATCATTCAATTATCAGTGCTTATAGTGTGATTAGAAGATACAGATCGAAGGCAAAAACCAGTTCAGTTGCTGAAGGGCCGATGCTTCGATATCGGGAAGGGTTTACTGTCAGCGGAGGATCTAAACAGAAAAGAGTCCGTGGCGGCCACGGACTCTGATGAGCGGATTTACGCGGTTTCCACTTGCAGGGCCACTCGCTCGCGGCATGGGCATTCGTCCATGTAGCGATGCGCTTCGACGAACTCGTTGAACGGGAATACACGCGTCTTGAGCGGCAGGAGCACGCGGTCAGCGGTCAACTGGTTGATGTCACGCAGCGCACGCTGCAGAGCGACGTGGTCCTGGACAATGCCCAGCTCCGGCTTGCCGGTGAAGTTGCCGATGCAGTGCACAAAGAACTGGATGTTCTTCTGAAACGCCGCACACGCCGGGAACGGGGTCTGGTTACCACCTTGCAGGCCGTACAGCACCAGACTGCCGCGTGGCGCCAGCACATCGCCAAGCAACGACATCTGCGGACCGCCAAGACCATCGAACACCACATCGACGCCGCGGTTGTCGGTGATCTTGTTGATGCGCATCAACAGATCTTCCTCTTCGGTGACGATGACCTTCTCCGCACCGAGGGACAGCAGGTACTCCCGCTCCTCCGCCGATTTGGTCGCGGCGATCACTCGCACACCCAGCGCTTTGCCCAATTGCACAAACGACGGGCCGGCGCAGTGGCTGGCGTCAGTCACCAGGGCAAATTGACCCGGTTTGACCCGCGCCAGATCGGCATAAGCGAAGTAGGCGATCAGCAGCGGCGTGTAATGCACGCTCGCTTCGATCGGGCTGAGCACATCGGGATAACGGGTCAGCGCGGTGCGCGGCAGAACGATCGACTCGCCGTAAACCGGATAGTCGTTCGGGCTTTCCGCTGGAAAACTGGCCACTTTGTCGCCGACGGACAGGTCGTCGACATCAGCGCCCACCGCAGTGACCACGCCAGCCATTTCATGACCGAGGCCCGAAGGCAGACGTGCCTGGGACGATGCCAGATTCTGGCGCCACAGGGTGTCGTACCAACTGATGCCGATTGCCTCGACACGCACCTGCACTTCGCCAGGACCTGGCTGAGCAGCCGCATGCTCTTCGCATTTGAGCACCTCGGCCGGACCAAACTTGTGAAAACGGATCGTGCGGGACATCGCAAACCTCGTCAAAGTAACCTCTAATGCCATGAACTCTATCTGGGCTTTCGACCCAAGACCATCAGTGGCTATTAATAGTCGACATGCCTGTCATTGATTCCGCATCAAGGGCGGCATTGGCAAAATCCATGAAAAAAGGCCTGCCACCGTCGCAGTAAAGCTGAATTTTCCGGTGCAGAGTACCAGCCTTTCCCCGTAAGATTCATGCCGGCCATTGTTCTCATATGGCCGCCCTCGTCAAGTTTGATGACTCTGCCAGGACTCCAGATGAATCGTAATGACCTGCGTCGTGTCGACCTGAACCTGCTGATCGTGTTCGAAACATTGATGCACGAACGCAGTGTGACTCGGGCCGCGGAAAAATTGTTCCTCGGCCAACCGGCTATCAGTGCGGCGCTGTCGCGCCTGCGCAGCCTGTTTGACGATCCCTTGTTTGTCCGCACCGGCCGCAGCATGGAGCCTTCCGCCCGCGCGGTGGAAATTTTCGCCCTGCTCTCGCCCGCCCTTGATTCGATCTCGACTGCGGTCAGTCGTGCCGCCGATTTCGATCCGGCGACCAGCACGTCGGTGTTCCGCATCGGTTTGTCCGACGACGTCGAATTCGCCCTGCTGCCGATGCTGCTCAAGCGCCTGCGCGCCGAAGCACCAGGCATCGTCCTCGTGGTGCGGCGGGTCAACTACATCTTGATGCCGGGCCTGCTCGCCTCGGGCGAGATTTCGATTGGCGTCAGCTACACCACCGACCTGCCGGCCAACGCCAAGCGCAAGGTCCTGCGCCGCAGCGCACCGAAGCTGCTGGGCGCCGACACCGTGCCGGGGCCGTTGAGCCTCGACGACTATTGCGCCCGACCGCACGCACTGGTGTCGTTCGCTGGCGACCTCAGTGGTTTTGTCGATGAAGAACTGGAGAAACTCGGACGCAAACGGCACGTGGTGCTCGCGGTGCCACAGTTCAACGGACTGGGCACGCTGCTGGCGGGCACCGATATCGTCGCGACCGTGCCGGATTACACGGCTGAGGCACTGACGGCAGCCGGCGGTCTGCGGGCTGAAGATCCACCGCTGCCGACGCGGACCTTCGAATTGCACATGGCATGGCGTGGCTCGCAGGATAACGACCCGGGAGAGCGGTGGTTGAGGTCGCGGATTCAGATGTTTTTTGGCGACCCTGAGAGTCTATAGTTGTTGTCGAGCGGGCTGATAATCTGATCATTTCTGCCTTTTCATAGTCCATGGAGATCCATCCACTTCCAGAGGACTGCGACACCCCGGGGGCATATTTGAGGGCATGCTTTAGATGGTTTGAAAAGGATGCCCCCAGCCTGAGGTCCAGCAGCCCCCTTCTCGAAAAAGTCACACGCTGCAGCTCCCAAGCCGCCGTCGAGCGCTATCCGACCACCTCAGTTTGTAGTCTTGAAGCGATGTTCTTGCGCCTCTGAGATCCTGACAACCCCGTCCAGGAACGCCAACCGCAGTGGTCGTGGGAAAGAAATAGTAGGAGCAACCATCATTGTTCTCGAACCAGAAGCCATGCGACTCGCAGATCTGATCAAGCTCCGCCCGAAAAGGAGGATCAAGATCTTCGTCCAGTAAGCGAGCGAGATCTCCACTGCTATAAAGGATGAAGACCACTGAACTGGCCTAATGATTTTGGACACCTCGATCGGGCGCTATGATGGCGCCCATACCAGAGGATGTTCCGATGCGAAATTCTTACTCGAACGAGTTCAAGTTTGAAGCGGCCAGTATGGTTCTGGACAACGACCAGCCTGTGCCGGAGGTCTGCGCCAGCCTGGGCATTGGCCCCACAGCGCTGCACCTCTGGGTTGAGCAACTGCGCCAGGAGCGGATGGGCGTGACACCGGTCAATGCCAAGGCCATCACCCCTGAGCAGAAGCAAACCCAGGCGCTCAAGGCATTGCTCAAGCAAAAAGATCGAGACATCGAAATCCTAAAAAAGGCCAGTGCTCTCCTGCTTTCGGACGCCAAAGACCATTCCCGTTGATCGATGAGCTGGGCGAGCGTTATGGCATAGCGGACTGCTGCCCGGGTGTTCGAAGTCAACCGCAGCAGCTTTTATGCCTGGCGTAAACGGCAGGGAAAAGTCGATCCACACCGTGAGGCGCTTAAAGGGGCTTTGGTTCAGTTGCACAAGGCTTCACGAGGCTTCGCAGGTGCCAGAACTCTGTCTCGTGAGCGGCAGAATAAAGGCCATCAGGTCGGCCGCTTCATGGCTGCCAACTTGATGAAGGAAGCGCAGATCGTGAGCCGTCAACGGCGGCGCCATCGCTACCGATCCACCGGTGTGGAGGCCTTGGTGGCTCCGGATGAGCTAAAGCGGCAGTTTGACGTAACGGCGATGAACCAGGTCTGGTGCGGAGATGTGACGTACATCCAGCTAGGCAAGCGCTGGCTGTATTTCGCAGCGGTCATGGATTTGTTTGCCAGACGTATCGTCGGGTGGCCGTTTTCCTTGATCGCCGATGCAACGCTGGCAAGCAAGGCACTTCGCATGGCGGCGGAGCTGAGAGGAAAGCCAGCTAGCGTGATGTTCCACTCGGATCAAGGCTGCCAATACACCAGCCATGAATTCAGGGAAGAACTGGCCAGCTTGGGCATCAAGCAGAGCATGAGCCGTAAAGGTGAGTGCTGGGACAATGCGCCCATGGAGCGATTCTTTGGAAGTCTGAAGTCGGAATGGGTACCCGAGGGCGGCTATGACTCGGAGCCTGAAGCAATGGCTTACTTGCAGCGCTACGTGCTGCGTTACAACAACGTCAGGCTCCACAGCTACAACGACTATCGGTCGCCTGTAGCCATGGAGAAACTGGCGTCGTCAAACCTAAAACGGTGTCCACTTTTACTTGACCAGTTCAGCTTGCCAGCGATGAGGCCAATGAACGTTACATCGGCCTTGCGGACGTCATCGCCGGCAAGCCGGCTCCTACACCCACTTCGTCGCCCCTACGTCTGAAGATTCCATTGAGCGTGGCCGTAAGGAAGCGCATCCGTGAGAACAACATCGACCATGCCTACCTGATCTGTATTCCCCGGCACGAGGCCTTCCAAGGTACAGACGAGTTTTCCGTCGCCGTCTTCCAGCACCACACCGCCAGCATCGGGAACGTAGATCCATCGCCCCGATGATGGAAACCCCTGTAAGGTCGCAGCCGTTCGGGCCCAAGGTCCCGTCAACCACTTGTCCTTCGTCGTGATGACCACATAGGCCTTGGGGTCTGCGTCCGAGGGGCCACCGGCGAATTTGTTCAAGCGAATATCCTGGGGCATGACGTCACCTTCTATACATTGGTTTGGCGAAACATTTCTCTCATTGACCTAAACCTGTACCAGCGCTTCATCCCTTCCACGTAGCAGCCCAGTCCTTACCATTGGTATCAAACACCTGCCCTTCAGTTGCCGTGGTCACTGCAGAGCGCCCAGCCCAGTCGTACAAACGCGCCAACAGGCAGTTCCCTGCGGCCAGCAGCTCCAGCACCGGCCGACCCTGTATTTGAACCAGGCGGCAAGGCCCGCTGGTTCGATCCTTGAAGAATGCCGGCACGGACGCGGCCGAACTCGACAGGCACCAGCCGCAGTCAGGGTCGACCAACACCTTGGCGCTCTGAAAGACACCATCCGCATTAATCCGTATCGGTCTGGACGCGATGAAGCTCTGATCGAGGTCCTGCCATTGCGAGTCCTTGAGCACTGCAATCGGCCCGATGAACTCCGGTGTCCAACGCACACGGGCTTCTACTTGTGCGGCCGGATCGGGAAACATGTACTTGACCAGGTCAGTCCAGTGGCGAATGGCCGGCCATGCACCGTCATCACCCACCGCCCGGTGGAATCGGTAGATGTACCCGACGAGGTTGCTGGCATTGCTCATGTTCCAGGCAGGTACCGACTCCATGAACGGCGTGAACACTATCGGTGGATAAGGGGCAGCGCCGCTGATCTTTGCACGCGAGGGTTTGTAGACTGCCTTCAGCGCCCCCAAGGGTATCGCGCCATCCGGTGCGGCAACGTCCTTGATGCGCTCGAACAGCAGGAGCAAGTGGAAGCTGTTGTCTTCTGCTTGCACGCGCTCCTCGGCACTGCCATTGAAGTCACTTGCCTCTACCGGGTTGAGTATCAAGTCCCGGGAAATGTCTTCTTTCTGCTTGGCGGCGTCGCTGCTTCTCGCGGTGCTGGTTCGGCTCAGCTTCAAGCGCTGCGTATCCGGGTAAAGTTCAAGCCAGTAGCTTTCGTTGGCGAAGGTCAGGCTGCGATACGACATGCCGATGAACGTCAGCCAGTGCGATTCACTGTAGTCACTCAACAGCACCCGCCGCAGGGCGGGATCAAGATTTGGCGCCCCTTGACGCACTAGTGTGATTGGCACAGGGGTGTCGCTTATGCATTCACTGGTCGGGAGGTAGATACCCGTTTCCTGCGGCGAATGGATGCGCACGGTTTTCCAGGCGCCGTCTTGCAAGGCCTGCAACAGGATCTGCAAACCCCACAGGCTTTCGGCGTTACCTGACCACATCCCCATGTGCCAGCTGCCGATCAGTCGCTGGTCATCGCGTTGGGGGGCGGGGGCGATCTGCTCAAGCAGCCCCCGCCCCGCCACTGTGAGCTGATCAATGCTGCTGCCGATTGGCAGGTCCAGGCACCAATCGTGAGGCACCCAATGCGTGCCTTCCGGCCGTCGACGTATCGACCACTCGAATTCGTTGGGGGACTGCGAGTGGATGGGCAATGCCTCCGGCTGGGTCCATTGCGTGGCCGGGTCGAGCATCCGCCGCAGGCGGACCTTGGCCATCACCCAGTACTGGAAAACATCCGTGCCCGTGGGACGAACAATGATGGCGGTCTGCGCGACCTTGGCATTGCGATCCAGATCATAGGTCAGGCCGAAGGGAGCACTTGCCTCGATACCCCAGTCTTGCACACGGTAAGGCTGTGTCTTGTCATCTCCCTTCGTGCCCGTGCCAAGGCCGTAGGTGCTGGGGTACGGTAACAAGGTCGGCGAGCCCAGGGGGCCATTCTTGTTGCCGGCGTGGAAGATCGGGTTGGCGCCTATTTCATAGACCCCGTTGACATGTGTAGCCTCCAGTTCAACCTCGATGGTTTCGCTGACGCCACCGAAGCGTGCCCCGGGGTCTGTCCGATAGATCACGTCCTCCAGAACCAGGACACTGCCATTGGCCGTCGCCGTCCAGTTGACTGCACCTGACCGCAGGTCGGGCTTGAAGGTACGCGTCAGGGGCAACGCCACCTTGACCCGAGGTGGCGGAAGGCGCAACGCCGGATCCTCCCAGCGCACCCTTGCCGGGATCAGCCCGCCCCGCCCCAACTGCTGGTCGATAAAGGGTTTGTCGACGATCCTCCAGCCCTCAAAACGCCAGATCGGACGCATCAGGCAGGCGGCGTACTTGGCCCCATGCTCGGGGGTGATCCGATACCCGGAGAGTGTTTGCGGCTTGTTTAAAGCAATGCACAGGTCGCCCTGCTGGTTCACCTCTTCGGCGAAGCGGCAGGTCACGTCGTCACGCCATGACTCGGTGCCGATAAAGGGGCCGCTCCACGCTTCCAACGTGCCATCACCCAAAGTCCCCCGCGCGAAGGCCAGCGGGTAACCCGTCCAGTGCCATTCGTGGCGCTGGATGTACAGCCCGCACAGCAGCTCTGCCAGCACGCCTTGAGTCGGCGCAGCGGCCGGTGTGACGACAGCACGAATTTCGTTGTCGACCTTGCTCACGCGGGTCTGCGCCAGCAAGTCGGAGAACATCGACCCGGCAGTACTCCAGTCAGGGTTGCGGGCACACTCGAACCAATGTTCATAGGTACCGTAATAGCGGAACTTCAAGCCATTGGGGGGTGACGACTCTACCCAGTCCTGTGGATCGCCAACGTCATCCATGCGTTGCAGCGGTCCTTTGCAGAAGTCCAGGAGCACCAGGCTGGAGCACTTCACTTGCACGAACCACCCTGCTGCCAGGGTAATGGTCAGGTCTTTCCCGCCCGCGACGCTCGCTGAGCTGATGCTCCCATACGTTACGATGAGGTTGGCATCACCGATGTAGCCATCCTTCACGCCCACCGATGGGCTCAACCGATGTTTTGACTTCGTCTGCTGGATGCCCTTGGCATCGAAGAATTGCACCTCCACCCCAAAGGCCCGGACAGCTGGGTGTCGTGGGCGCACCGTGATCCCGGACTGTTCGGCAAATGGCTTCAGCAGGGCTTTCTGCTGCTCCAGCACCTTGTCGGCGACCTCGGAGCGACTCAGCTCATCGCATTTGTCCTTCCTGTTAGCCGTCAATGCTGACCAATCCGCCTGCAGCCAGCGGTCGATCACTTTCGGTGTGGCGTCGGGCCCACGTATCTTGAAGGCGACTGTGTCCAGCCCTCCCTTCCACAGTGCATTACCACCGGGCTCCTTCGGTCGGATCAACGCTATGGGGGCGGACCGCCCTTGCAGCCCCAGGTGCAGGTGCGCACGGGTTTCATTGCTATAGCGAAAGCATTGCCCCGGGTCCGCGGGATTCTTCAGCGATAGCAACGGTACACCGGGAACAACCCTGCACAGGAAGGGAAACGGCTGGGGCGAATAGTGCTCAAGCACATCCTCGGCGACCTTGAGCCGCCTGTCGTCCTGCTCGTCGGCACAGTGCTCATCCAGTACTTTGCCGGCATTGCCAATCGGTGTAACAGCCGCCACGTAGTTCACACCATAAGCCAGCCGGGGCGGCCAGTCGGAACCGCCCGGGGACGAGGACTCAAGCCGACGTTCCCTGGACCAGAAGAAGTCCAGCGCAAGGACGCCGTCGGGGTCATCCTCGGCGGATCGCCCGTTTACCGGCAAGTCCTCGTCAAGGCGCGCACAAATGGGCACCCCTTCGTAGTTGAAACTGACGACCTCGCGTCCTCCTTCACGGGTTGCACCGACTGTCTCGTGATAACGATTGGGCGTCTTTTCGTCGCCAATGATCTTCCACTTGCCATCGGCTTGCTTGACCCGGCAGGCCACATCGGTGATCCAGTCGCAGCCCAGCGCCCGGTCAACCAGCGAAGCAGCACCGGCATAGCCTGCCCCCAGAGCAATAGCGTACCCCCGCAGTTGCTTGTTGACCTTGTCGGGAGCCAAGGTGTCGACCTCGATCCGAATCGCAAGGTCAAGGTCCTCCGGCAGTGTCGGCTTGCTTGGCGGACGGGCCTTTTGCAGGGCGTTGGTGAACAGCACGATCACCTCAGGCGTTGGCGTATACCCTTGAGGCGCGCCACTGAGCAGCCTGAGCGCTTCGCTCGCATACAGGGCCTCGAGATCTTCCCACTTTCCGCTTGCCGTCCAGGTCTCTATCTCGGTTAACTGCGCCTCGGTAGTGACCCGGTTAGGCGAATCGATGTTCTGCAGCAAGGGGAAAAGCATCAACTGCCCGGCTTCCGGTGCGCTCATCTGTTCCAGGAGCTTCAGGCACAGCCTATGGAAAAATGCCGGATCGTTCACCTTGAAACAGTCCTTGGCCCACATCGAAAGCCAGGCGGCAAACAGAAAGCGTGCAGCCTGGGCGTCGGCCATGCACTGCCCGATCGCCCGGATCACAGCGGACGCATTCGGCGTGCCGAGCGTCTCCGCCCCTTGGGGCTTCAATTGCTCAATGGCCACAAGTAGAGGCTTCAATGCCTGGTGCAAGGCCTTCAGGGTTTCAAATGCCTTGCGCCCTTGCTCACCTTCCGCCTCGACCAGCACCGGGTCCCCCGCATTTGCGAACGTCTCTGCCAACACCGCGAGTACGTTGACGGGCTGATACCCACGAATGGCGTCGATCGTCAGGCCGGTAAGATCCTGCTTCGATAATTGCTCCCATAAGTTCGATACATAGGATTGCGGTACGTTGTTGATACACCTGACCCCACGCCGCAGATCCCCTACGCCCATCATTCGCTGCATGCAGGCACCCAGCGGAAGTTTTAGATAGCTGTTGTTGTCTGACGCGGGCTGCGCCATGTCGATGGTGGGTAACACCTGCCAGAGCGCAAGAAATTCGTCCCACACACTCGCCTTTGTCTGACCCGGCTGGGCGAAGATGGCCAGCGGACAGATCGACGGCGCAACCGCACCAGTCTGCGCCGCCTCATTCAGCAGGCCGCCCTGGGCCTGGGCCGCCTTGATCCTGATATCCGGTGCCTCCAGGCGGTTGGTTCTGATCGAAAAGGCGAAGCCAGGGATGACAGCGGGCGCGCCGGCGACGGGGGCGTCGGCGGTGAATGCATATTCCACGTCGATGATGCTGCTTCCCGCAGGCCCTGTTACCGTTTGTGGCCGCAATGACCACAGCTCGCCCCCCACATGCGCCTTGAGTTCAGGCACCAGCCATTGAATGCCCGCCTGCTGCGGCACGGGAACCCTCAGTGTTCTGGTCATGCCCAGGACCGTCCCGGAAATGCCCGCTGGCAAATGGGTCAATGGCGCGAACTCGGTTGGTAGCCTGTTCGGTTCAGGCCGCGCGCCTTGATGCGTGTCGTCGTCATCCGGTAGATCGAACGGCTTCGTGCAACCGGCACAGCGAGACTGTATCTGCTCCCTTATCCGCGCCTGAATACCGGACGGGTCGGTCGGCGCCGCGCTCATGGCCGACGGTGCAAGCGCGGTAATGACCCGGTTGACATCCACCGCATGCCAGCCCACCAGCTCTGTTTCCCAGGGCCAGATCAGTTGGCCCAGCTCGTTCCAGAATTGCGCCCCGATGCTGACGGGATCTGCCGGGGGGTTGAAGTCACCATGCGGCATGACCCAGTTCACTGAGTAGGCATGCTCACTTGCATCAAGCGTCGGGCCTTCATCGTTGCCGTGTAACAACCACCTGAAGTGTGCCAATTCCGGCATGTCGGTTTCCCCCTAGATAGACTGTTTCACCGAGCGGCTGATGCGAACGCTGTAGCACCAGCAGATCTCGATCTCGACATCGATCCTGCCCCGTCCTTGCATCGAGCCCCCGCTGTGCTCGACCTCCAGCGCCAATGACAGGTAGGCGTTCAAGTAGCCCAACAGGCGCGCCGAGCCATTGACCATCAGGCCAACGGCGACCCGGCTGCCACCGTTGGAGCTCAGCGTCGCCTCCAGGTAAAGTCGAATGGCATAGGATCCGGTCGCGACACTGGCCAGGGTGAAGCTGCGCGTCGAGCCGACCGACACCGCCATGGACGCGACATAGTTGACCGCCAGCTCCTTGTTTGCGCCTTGCGGCTCAAGCCCCGCGCGGGCGTTCAGCCAACCTCCGCCGCCATAAGGCCCCACCTGCATAAACACCGGCGACTTCGAGGTCCCCAGATCAAAGGCGCTGACCACCGACATCTGCCCGTTGACGACACGCACGGCGAAGGCAGACTTGATCGTCGCCTCACCAATCGACAGCGAGCCAAACTCGTAAGGACCGACAGTGCTCTCCTGCGCCATGCTGACGCCGATCGGTTGCCCGGCGCTGTCCTTCTCGATCTTTACGCCTTCCGGCAGCTTGGGCATCTTGGCCTGGAACACCTGGGTGATGAACAGTAGCGCCGGGTGCGGCTGGACGTTCCTGGGGTCCAGGTCAAAGGTGAAACCACCACTGTCGCTGTACTGCACGTTGGCGTCACGGAAGGTCACCAGCGGCTGACCACCAAAATTCATGATCCAGTCGCCGCCGAAGCGTGCCTGCGTACGCGTCACTGTCTGGCTCTCGCTCGCCTCGACCCGGGAGTTGGCTTGCAGGCGCGGCTTGCGCACGTCCATGCTGAACCCGGCGATGTCGAACAACTGCTCAGTGCTGGCGAAGGTGTGATCGATGTCGACCCGTGCGCTGGCCGTGCGTTTCTGCGCATCGACCTGGTGGGAGAAACGGATGGCGCTTTCCGGCAGCGTGGGTAACTGGAACTTCTTCAGCAACGACTCGAAATCGATGCCCGCCTGCTTGATCACATCGCCGAAACGATTGCCTTTGAGCTGCAGCATTTTCAGGCTGTCCTGAAACCCCTGCACAGGCAGCGCCATGCCCAAATCGCGGATGCCCCCTTCCAGTTCATGCAGGCGAGCCACGAACGGCGATGTCTGTATCTGAGTGCTGATGTCATCGAAGATGCATTCGATCTGACGCGTGTTAATGCTGAAATGCGGAATCTGCGGGGGCTCGATCAGCATCCTGATCGACTTGAGCGCTGCGCTGGCGCCCCCCAGCGCCCCCGGAAGCGCCTCGGCGACCTTGCTTGCCGCCTCGGCATAGTGCTGGGTCACCTCGTTCATCAGTGCCTCGGCACTGGCGGTCATCTGGTCGCGCAGGTTCGCTGCGGTCTGCTCGATACTGGCCTGCATGGACTTGGAAAACGCCTGGAATGCGTCCAATGCCGTGCAATCGAGCGCATCGACCAGCGCGTACAACTCTATTTTCTTGCTTGTCAACGCGTTGATGACACCGGTCTTGCCACCCTCGATCGCTGTCATCGCGTCGGTCTTGATGATGACGAGTCTGGCTTTCAAATCCGCGACCGTACTGCGGATCACCGTGTCGAGCTGAGAAAAGGCCGCGTCGTACTGGCCAGGGAAGCTTGGGTCGGTTTTGCCGGTGCAGTAGTCCTGCAAATTGCCAATCCGGTTATCCAGCTCGCGAACGGCCAGTTGAATATCGGCTACCGCGCCCGACGGGTCGATGACATCGAGCTGTTGCTTGACCCGTTTCAGGGTTACCCACGTGCCGGGAGTCCGTTTTATCAAGGTCTGGCGCAAACCCACGACAGCCTTTGCGGCGTGATACAGGGGCATGCAGGTTTCTTTCGCGGCTTGCTCGAACCCGGACGCGCGCAGACTGAGCGTTTCCAGCAAGGGCTTGAGTGATCGCTCGTAGGCCCCGCGAAGCGACTTGTCCACCTCGATGCCGTTGATCTGGGTCGCGAAATCTTCCAGGGCTTTGCTCGCATCGTGCAGCGTCGTTTCACCCTCGACGACCCACTGACGCAGACACATGGCCAATGCGCCCAGCACTACCTGGCTGTTGTGACGCTGCACTGCATCGAGTTGCTGCTTGATTGGCCCGATCAGTTGTACAAGGGCATCGAGCGTTTGCCTGGTGGGCGCAATCCAACCCTCAATGGCCTGGCGTTGCTCGGCTGGCACTCCATTCAGAAAGGTATCGATGGTCGTACGTGCATCCGCAATTGCGCTAACCAACGGGCGCCCTGCCAGTGCGTCGTCGACTACCGAGGCATATCGATGCAATGTGCGGCCGATGCCGCGCAGCGGATCGATCAGGCGCAGAACGGATGCATTGAGTGCCGCCAGTTCCTGGCGCAGAAAAACCTTCATGACCTTGAAATTGGCAGGGTTGGCCGGGTCCAGCTGATCCACCAGTTGCCGCAGCGTCTGCAATTGCTGGTCGGCCAGGTCTCTGACAGCGGCCTTGAAACCGGCCCCGTTCAGCGTCTGATCGAGCCAATGCTCGAAGCCCTTGATCTGCGCGTCGGCCAGTGCGTCCGATTGCGTCGTCAACTTACCGGCACGTTCCGATACCTGGGTCACCGACTTCTCGGCGTCGCCGAAGGCCAGGTCGATCTGTGCCTTGAGCCGCGCCTTGAAGGTGTCGCAGTCACCGGCATTAATGAATGTCCGTAGGCTCTGGATGTCCTTGAGCAGCGAGTTGACCACCGCCTCGATGCTTCTTGCCTCTGCGGCGTCGCCCACGGCCTGACGTAGATTGTTCGCGTCGGCCTGGGGAAAATCTGGCGACTGGAGGTCTACCCGCGAGGTTGCGCTGGTGCGTTCGATGTGCACGGTTTGCAGAGCCGCGAGCAGCCCCTTGTCACTGCGCCCATGCGCGATGTTGGCCTGCCCCTGGGGGGTGACGCGCATGCTGAAACGCGGATCTTCCACCACTGCCAGCGTGTAGTCCGGGACGATCTTGCGCCCCAGCAGGAAACTCGCGGAGACCGCCGGCGCTGCATTGGTGAATGTGGGCTTAGTCTGGTAATCGACCCCTGCTACCGCCGGCCACTGGTCGGGGTCGCTGTGGGTGTCCTTTTCCGAGTTGGAGTAGAAGTAAACGTCCTGCGGATGCTCATGCCAGTGATTGACCAGCGCCTCGTTGGCATCGAACGCCACTGGCCCGAGCCACGGCTTCACATAGAAGCCACTGCTATCGTCCGGGTTGTACAGGGGGATCTGGTAGCCGCTGTGGTCATCCAGGTCACGCCCCCAGGCACCATTGACATAGATCCGCTGCGTGGCAAAACAGAACGAGTGCAGGCAGCCGCACTTGTTGCTTGCCGATGAGCCCTCGGCGCTGAAGATCCGGTTGGGTTCTATGATCTCGATGTATTCCTCGATCTTGCGCAGCAAGGGTCGCCCCTGGTGCGCAGCGCTGCCCTGCTCGTCGAGGAATTGACGGCTCGGCACGGTGCTGCGGCCATACACCACGACATGCCGTGCCCGGTTCCAGGCTGCGGCGATGCGACCGATCCGGCTTTTCACGATTCGCCACGCCTGCCCGTCGCTGCTGCTGATTTCGAAGGTGGTGCGGTCATTGTCGAACGACGCCTTGACGTTGCCGCTGGCGCCCAGTGCCGAAAGGGACAGATCTGTTAAAACGACTGAGTCGGTGACGGGGTTTCTCAACACGCCGCGCAGCTCCGAGGCAAATTCCACGGTGTACAGCAATCCGATAGGCAGCCGTCTGGCGTTGTCGACATTGCCGGGCGCGCCAAGGAACGCACTGACCCAAGGCTCTTGGTCGAAACCCTCCGGCAGCCGGTCGATTGCCAGCGGATAGACCGGGCCGGCGCCTTCGTT
Source organism: Pseudomonas sp. Marseille-Q5117 (assembly GCF_946901175.1). Lineage (NCBI taxonomy): Bacteria > Pseudomonadati > Pseudomonadota > Gammaproteobacteria > Pseudomonadales > Pseudomonadaceae > Pseudomonas > Pseudomonas sp. Marseille-Q5117. The sequence goes on from NZ_CAMPPP010000005.1 coordinate 121,588, forward strand.
CGTCGAGCGCAACTGAGCACTGAGGTCTTCGATCAGGTTCAAGGGTTTATCCGCATGCGCAGCATCCTTGAGCACGAACACGGCCAGGCGATTGCTGAACGTCGCCCGGTTAGCCAGGTGCTGGCGACGCAGCAGGACATAGGTATCCCGTAGCGCAAGTCCCTGTTTCATCTGGGCCGCGCACCAGCGTGCCAGCCCGTCGCTCAAGGCATCGAACAACCAGCCGGGCACGCTTTGAGTAGTCGTGACCACGGGCGCCAGGGCGATTGTCGGCCTGCCCATCATCGCGCCGACTTCGCTGATCACCACCGTCTGGGTGGAGCGCTCGGTGCGGGCGTAGGTCAGCTCCAGGGGGTAGCCCACTTCTGTGGTCATGCGCTCAAGCTGCGCATCCTTGAGGGTAGAAAACAGGTCGACGGGGTGTACCGTATAGCGACGCGGCAAGCGCGACGGTCGGACGGTGAGCGTGGTGCAACGCGAGAAGCGTTGCTGCACCGGCTTGGCATCATCGATTGGCGAAGCCTGCCCGGCACCCCAGAATCGCTGCCCTCGCTCCATGGCTTCGCCAATGGCCTGGGGCGGGAACTGCAAGGCCACGGTCTCTACGGCAAAGCGCCATTGCGCACCCTCGGGATCGTTGCTCAACCACTGCGCCTGGATTTCTCCGGCCTCAGGGTCGATGACCGGCTTACCGAACCGGGAAATGGAAAAGGGCGAATGGGTCACCTGCACGGGGAAGTTACCGGCCTGCGCGCCGGGCGGCGCCCCTGCAACCAGGGTCATGAGCCAGACCGCATCGCGTGCCATGGAGCGGTTCTCATAGACCAGTTCCAGGTAAAAATCGGGAGAGGCGACAGTGGGCTTGTAGCTGTCCATTCGGCTGGATACCCCGACGAAGGTATCCCACTCCTTGTCCACTTCCTTTCCGGACAGGTTTCTCAATGCCGTGTGCAACTCACGGAACTTGGGAAAGACCGGCGATAAGGTAAAACTGCTCAGGCTCAACCTGATCCTGGAGAAGTACTCGGTCTTCTCGTAGATCTCCAGGTAGGCCGCATGGCCGGTTTCGGCAAAGGTGAATTCGACACCGTCAATCGTAACCGGTGGCGTGTTCTTCTTTAGTGTCAGCGTTTGCAGGACGGCTGTATCTTCTCTGACGGCCGCATTCGAATCGGCCGTCAAAACCAATGTCACCGTATTGTTCAAGTCCATGTGTACATTCAATACGGTTGGCTTGCCCGCCACCCTCTCCACGATCGGCATCAGGCTGATTGCGCTGCTTCTGCGGACATTCAAGAGCCCCGACTCCACGCGCTCGACATGCTTGTTCCATTGCGCCACGAAATCTGCTGGCATCTCCGATATCCTCTGGCAATAGGATGAACACCACGTAAGAGCGTTACCGTCAGTCTTTGGCTGGCCCGGACTTGGCCGGCGGTGGCCCTGTCAATCGGATGACCGAAGACAGCAGCTTGTACCAGTAATCTCCACCCATAGACGCCGCCAACGCCGACACCCCCACACCTGTCATCCAGTACGGCAACATCCCGAACGCCTTTAAGGAAAGCGGCAGGTTCAAGAACGCTGGCGGATGTTCCCAGCCGATGTTCAGGGAGGTGACCAACGAATCACGCGCCTCCTCGAAACGGCACTGAGCGGGCAGTTTGTTCTGCTCACAGGCCGTGGCCCATTCGCTTGGCAACTGCGCGTCGTACTTGTGGGCCTGATCGAACAGCGTTCGGCGCAGCTCAGGGTCGATGGCCAGCGCACGGGCGACTTCAATAGCATTGATGTTCAGCGAAGCGCACAAAACCACGGAAATGATCAACGACAAGGCCTTGGCATAGCGCTTCGACCAACCTTCCGCACGCTCCATGCCGGCATCAATCCATTGCGCGATCTCCAGCTTGAACTGCGTGAGCAACTGCACCGAGTTTTCGGCCTGAATCTGTGCCTTGGTCAGGTAAAACCGCAACAGCGACCGCAGCGCTTCTGGCTCGACACGCTCGACTTGCTGCTCGATATAGGCCAGCAACTCATTTACCTGCTGCTTGTCCCGCGCCGCGCCGTCGGCACGCAGCAACAGGTCGATGACAGCGTCGGCAATCAGCGTGCTGGGTAGGTAACTGGGTTGCTTGCCCGGAGGGGACATTGACTGGATCAGGGGGTGATCAACGAGAAGCCGGTAGAAAGAATCGGTGCCTGTACTTGCTCCGACACTGGGCATGAACAATTGTTCTAAACACAATTGCAAGTTCTTGGCGCGTATCGATTTTATATACGTCTGGAATACTTCTGTGAGTGTGGTTGCACATAAGCCAAGCAGGGCAAACGTTGCCAGTAGCCCCACCATCAGTTCGACAATAAATGAACCAAACATGATGATTCCTTTCCGCTCGCGCCGGTCGGGTAGCCTTCGCTAACATTGATAACATCTAGATTGTTTTGAGCACGTTAGCTCAGAGGCTGGGAAACGCAAGAACACGCTCGCGGAATTTTCAGAATTCAATAGTTTGTAACGGCGTACTGTTTCATTTGTGATACAACTTGCTCGCACTAAATGACAACTTGATTGCAGTTTGGTATGGCCCTGCTTTACTTCCCGCTGTAGAGGAGCACCTGCATAAGGGAGTGACACTCGATGAAAAGCGACGGGGTCGACGGTGACGAGGATCCATTAACCAAAAGTGATGTTGACCCTGGCGAGGAGCAGTACAAGGCAGAGATAGTTCGTATCCGCGCCCGTAGGCGAGTCTTGGAGACCCGCGTTCCACTAGGGACTGGCAGCAAGCAAAGCACACTTTGGGGGCTTGCGTTATCTGGCGGAGGTATCCGTAGCGCGACGTTTTGCCTGGGTATACTGCAGGCTATGGCCAGGGCCAAGCCACCCGCAACCCGAGCAGCCTATTCAGGAGATGCTACAGAGGGGCATCTGCTCCCACACTTTGACTACCTCTCCACGGTCAGTGGCGGTGGCTACATTGGTGCGTTCTTTTGCAGCCTGTTCCAAAGTGGTCGGTTGCGGCCCTACATCCCCCGCCCAAGTCAGACCGAAACCAGAACACAGCAAACCGATGCGGAATCCGCTGAAAAAGATTCAGCCCGGATGGCCGCAATAAATGCATACGAGGTCTTGCGATTTGAGCCGCCGGGCAGAATCCACAGCGGTATCAATTATGAAAAGAAGGACGTCGGCGATGCCCCAACAGCCTGGCTACGAGAGAACGGTCGATATTTAACTTCCTCAGGTGCGGGCGACCTGTTCTATGGCATTGCACTAGCCATCCGCAACTGGATTTCCTTGCACTTCGTTATCGGCATGCCAATACTTTTCACCTTGGCGCTGCTGAATGTGATTCAGCTGTTGATGAAAGCGTATATACCGCAAGATATCTTTGACCGGCAGACACCCGCCTTACTAACTTCGCTTTGGTTATTGCCTGCGTTGGTAGCGCTGATTTGGTTAACTCCGAATGTGTTGGCATTCTGGCTGTTCTACTCGAAGAAAGATGCAGAAACAGATAAGCCTGTGATTAATAACACGGCGCTAAAATCGTGTGCGTTCATAATGGCGATTTTTGGCGGCCTGGTATGGCACTACAAGGACGCATTGCCCGACAAATTGTTAGGGACTCTGCAACTGGCCATACCGGTGATGGCCTGCGCCATGGGGTGGGCTATATGGACGGCCTACCGTACCCCCGTCGAGCTGCCGACTCTGCGTGCTTTCAGGGTGAACATCACCAAGCGCTTGTCCAAAACCCTCCAGTTGCTGCTGGTCGTCGGTTTGATGGTGGCGGCGTTCGAATTGTCGCGTGCGCTTTACCAGTGGTTTTCGTCAACGTCGCAGTGGTGGTCGCTGAGCCCTGCAGCAGTATTGGCCGGCATTGTCTGGGTTACCCGGACGGTTGCTGGGCTGCTGGACGAACGGGTTGAAAAAAATCCATTGCTGAAACTTCCTTTACCCTGGTTGGCGATGGTGTTGGGAGGGGCAATGCTTAGTTTAGTGGTGTTGTCCTGGGGTATTCTGCTGCACTGGCTTTTGACGGAGCAATGCTATTGGCAATGCTCAGCTATTCATGAGCTGGGCTCCTGGATTCTCCTGGGTATTGCCACAGTGCTTGTCGTTGTCGGTGGATTATTTATCGGTTTTCTCAATCTTTCCTCCTTGCAGGCGTTTTATTCCGCACGCCTCACCAGAGCGTACCTCGGCGCGTCCAATGGCTTTCGTTTCGCATGGTCGAAGGACGAGGAAACCCGCAAGCATAAGTTGAGTGTCAGCGACCCCTTACCAGGAGATGACCTTTCACTGGAGGACTATTACGGCGCTAACTCCCTGGCGCCACTGCACCTGATCAATGTCACGGTAAACCTTACCTCCGACCCGGTCGGTCAACTGGTGCAGCGGGACCGTAAGGGGCTGCCATTGTGTATCGCCCCCGGCATATACGCTACGGGCGCGTCGCAATCCGTCTCGTACCGCTTTATCCTCGACGGGGAACCCCGGGATCGGGTGGAGAAAAAGGAGCTGCTCAGCGAAGCCGACCAGCCCTTGACCCTCGGTCACTGGATTGCTACTTCGGGAGCGGCATTCAGCACCGGTCTGGGGCGTACAACATCGCTAGGTACATCTCTGGTGTGCGGGCTTGCCAACGTCAGGCTTGGCACTTGGTGGCCGGCAAATTTCGCGAACAAGAACGACCCCGAGGGAAAACGCGATTCCAGAAAAGGTCCTTGGTTGGCGAAATGCTTGCCTACCCCCTATTACCTGTTCAATGAACTCACTGCCACCTTTCATGGCCTGCAACGGGACTATCAGTACCTCTCCGATGGTGGGCATTTTGAGAACACCGCTGCGTACGAACTACTCCGTCCAGGACGGCGTCTGGATCTGATTGTGCTCTGCGATTGTGGGGCTGATCCGGAATACCGTTTTGAGGATTTGGCCAATCTTATTCGCTTGGCCCGCCTGGACCTGAACCTGGAGATTGAGGCCGACAAAGGCTATCTCGATCACTATCGTTTCAAGGAACTCAACAATGTACTCGGCAAGTACGAAGATTTTTTAACAGGAACCGTGCGAGAAGATAAAACCAACGACTCAAAATTGGCTGATGATCAGTGCGCGTTACTTTTCAATGTGTTCAATCGCGACGAGGACTCTAAACCCAGGAAGCTGGTGTGCGTTTTACTGGTCATCAAGCCCAATATAATTCCCCGCATGAGTGACGATGTACGTTTCTACTCGGTCACTCACCCATCGTTTCCAAATGAACCCACCATTGATCAGTTCTTCAACGAGGCTCAGTTTGAAAGCTACCGACAACTGGGGCTAAACATCGGGCAATTACTCTTTGGTTCGGGGCACCCACCACAAGACAAGAAACCTGATGAAAAACGAGAAAGCTACGAGTCACTGCTGTGGGCCTACCTTGAAGAACGACTAAAGAAAATTGATAGGAGCGCCGATCAAAATCCTCCATTGGCGTGATGCTCTTGCCTTGATTTGAAGCTTCCCGCGCTGTTTCAAGGCTGTTTGCGATAGCGCTCGGCCAACGACTGCACGCGGGTGACGTAGGTTTGCGTCTCGGCGTAAGGAGGCACCCCGTTGTACTCGACCACGGACGCCTCACCCGCGTTGTAACCTGCCAACGCCAGCATCTGGTTGCCGTTGAAGCGCTTGAGCAGCCAGGCCAGGTAACGCACGCCGCCACGGATGTTCTGCCGTGCATCAAACGGGTTATCCACGGCGAAGCGCTCGGCGGTGGCGGGCATCAACTGCATCAGCCCCTGGGCACCGGCGACGGAAATGGCGTTGGGGCGAAACGCCGATTCGGCATGTATCACCGCGCGAACCAGCGCCCTGTCGACACCATATAAACCCGCAGCGGCTTCGATTTCGCGCCGATAAGATTGGGTGTCCAAACGCAGTGAGGCGACCTTAAAATCCTTCGGTGCCATGCACAGGTAGCAGCCCTTGATGTAATAGAGATCAAGGACATCGACCCGTGCGGAGATGCCTTCGGGGCGCCGGCTCACATATTGACGTTTCCCCTTGTAGACGAAAGTGAACACCCGGATCCGCATCGCGCCTATGCTGTCCGCTCGCACGAGCTGTGGCTGGCCCACTGCCTTGGCATCGGCGCTGGCGCACAGTGGCGCGACCATCAAGGCCAGCCCGACGCAGCCAAAAAGGCTCTTGCGAACCCATCGCCATGCTCTGGAACTCATCACATCGCTCCGCACCGCTACCTTTGGAAGGCATGTTCCGGGTCACCCGCCTTGTACTCTGGTAGTTATACCCCTTGTAACCGGCCTTGGAACATACGTTGACGTACGGGCTGAGTAGGAGCCGCCGCCCACTGGCAGCCCGCCCTCGGTACGTCCGGTGACGTGGTAGAGGGCTTGCGCGATATCGACCAGTCCATCCGGATCATCCTGGCGACCTCCAAGGGCAGCGACGCGCACCGGCCCGAATTCGGGAGTGACCTGCACCTTTATATTGACTGGCCGCATAACCGCGTCACGCCTTACCTGGTCCGCGAAACGATAGAAGCTATTCGTCGCTGGGAGACCCAAGTGTTGGTGATCCAAGTCCAGGTGCAGATCGATGCGTCTCATCTCACCCTGAAAGTACTGTGGCGCATGGCTGATGGCCTTGAGCAAATGACCGAGGTGCCGTATGCGCGAGCTGCCTAAGCCCGAATTCGTGAAGATCGATCCAGCTGCCACCGAGGCTGACTTGATCGCTCGATACGAATTCAAGTCCGGCAAAACCATATATCCCGCTCAGGTCGAGCGGCTGTTCATCGACCAGGTCACAACCGCGGGCTGATGTCTTTGCAAGGCATCGCCGCGCTGCACGGCCGGCGTTATCACGTCAACAGCTTCTACCCGCACTTGCCAGCGGGTCAGCGCTTTATTGATTACGCCCGACAAAGCGCGGGGCAACGTCGGCCGGCGTTTGTGGAAATCACCACCAGCCTGCAATCGCTGTATTCGAGCCTGGACATCGTGCTGCGTGCGCTCGGTGGGCCGGGTACTCACGGGGCGTTTAGTTGTTCTGCACCCTTGCCGCTGCCTGAGCCTGAGGGGCAAGAGCCGTGGCCGTTTCGTTCGCTGCAAGGGCGCATTGCCGGTGTGCCGTTTGTGCTGCATCTGCAAACCTACCTGGACCCGGCCGAGCCCAGCATTCAGGACATGACGCAACTGGTGCGCCAGCTCGTCGATGCGATCCGGCCCTACACCGACAAACCCTGGGCATTGCTGGGTTGCAGCCTGGGATGCAAAGCCGCCTTCGAAGTGGCGCGGGCCTTGGCCAGCGAGGGGCGCCACGCGCAGTTGCTGTTCCTGATGGCATGTCCGGCGCCGAGTTTGCCGATCCAGCGCAAAGTGTCGGACTACAGCGAGGAGGATTTCGCCGCCGAAGTCCGACACCTGGGCGGCACGCCGGAACAGATCCTCGCTGATGAACAGATGATGCGTACCCTCACCCCCATCCTGCGTAACGACAGTGCCTTGTCGGAAGGCTACTGCGTAGCAGCCGATACGACCCTGGCGGTGCCGATGGCGATGATTGCCGCCAGCGATGATCACCTGGTCACGGTGGAAGCCGCGCGCCGCTGGAAACGGCACGCAGCAGCCGGTTTCGACTGGCGCCTGGTATACGGCGGGCACTTTTTCCTGCGTCAGCAACGCACGCAGCTATTGGGCTGGCTGTCAGAAGCTCCGCAACACCCGCCGCGCTGAATAAGCCCTTAATTACCTGGATCGAGATTAGCCATGCCGTTGGATATTCACCCTTTTACCGTTCACGACATCAGCCGCTTTCCACTTTGCATCGTGCGCAACGATGTGGTCGTACCGGGCTACGGTGCACAGTGGCAAGCCGAAATCGAGGCCGTCATGGCCCATGGCGTACCCTTTGTGTTGATCTACCTGGAACCTGGGGACGACGAAGCCCACGCCGACCGCAAGCTGCGCAGCCTGTGGTTGAAGACGCACAAGGAGGCCTTTGGCCATTTGTGTATCAGCTTGATCAGCGTGCTTGCCGATGAGGCGCGTCGTGCGCATTTCGATGCCATGGGCAAGATGGGCGAACAAGCCTTTGGCATTCGTTATGAAACCGCGGCGACGCAGGCCGAGGGCGAGGCGCTGGCACAACGGCGTATCGCCCAATACGGCGCTGCCTAGCTCAACGCGACCGGGTTCCGGCGACGGAACCCTCAATCGCCAAAGCGTTGAAAAATCCAAGGCAATTGCTCAGGTTGGTAGCCGTTGATCTTTTCTCCCACCGAGATAAGCGCATTGTTGACGCTGCGTGGGGTAGTGCCCATTCCAGGTAGTTTTTCCGCCGTAACTCGGCAGGCCTGCGCTTTGCTGAGTCCCTGGTCATGGTGAAGATCCCAGGCGAATAGCCCTCGAATCAACGGCGCAACGCTGGTGAGTGTCTTGAACAATTTATGCGCCTGTACAGGCTCGAATAAGTCGACAAAATCCGTGGCCGGCGACGGTTCGTCGAGCAAGCGTTGCAGTCTGACGTAATCGCCTTTTGCACTGGCATCCGCTAAACGCCGTGCACGAATCATTCCTCTGCCGGAATAAGCGGCGTTCACGATTTCCCTTCTGGATGGCGCTGGAGTTTCGGAGTCAAACACCACAATTACACTATCGGTGACCCGTTTGCCGTTGATGATCACTTCATCCACGTCAGTGGTGAAGCTCCTGACACTGCGATTGGAAACAGGGATGGGAGACTGCCCGGGGCGGTTATAGAACGTATGGACCTCAATCATCCGTGGCGGCTCATGGTCCTCGTCCATTCGGCTCTGCTTGCCATGGTATGAGAACTTTCCGGTGGTGATACCCATTTCCTCACGCCCGGCTGAAGAGTTGATGAATACCCACCAATCCCACATCAGCTCAAGTTCGTTTTCTACGGCCAGGTCGGCAAGTCGGAAGCCCCGCGTGAACTGCAACCTTGACCAAACTTCATCAATCTGGCTTTCGAAGCGATTCATCGTGTCCCGCAACAACTGAGCCTGGTGTTCATCATCAGCCTCATCAGCCGGGTCGTACTGCCACTGAAACGCGTCCAAAAGGATCGCAGCCCCCCTTATGCCTTCGATGGGCTCATCCATCACTTGGCCGGGGGTATCGATGGCCTGGGCTATTTGATCATGCAATTGAACAAGCATCCGGTGTGCATCCCCGGTTACCAAGCGCTCTTTGCGCTTAGCGAGCTCAATCCAGAACAGTTTGTCCCACTTGTCCTTTGTCTCGACTTCGTCATCCGTGTATTCGTCTGTTCGCATAAATCACACCATGCTGGGTGCTACCCAGGTTGGGATGGCCGATAAGCAGCAGAGTGAATAACCTGCAACCGGCTAGCTCACTCAGACTCCAAATCCGGGTTTTACAAGGGGCTTGCATACAGAAGGAGCGGCCCAAGCCACGCCTTCTCCTCACACCATCAACATGACGCGAGTCGAATACAGAGGTCCCTATGTTTGGCTTTTTCTCAGGCATCCAGAAAGAAATAAATCGCGGCTTTTACGGCCAGCTTGCCCGGCGTGACCAAGACGCTTTCTTGCAACATCTCTATGACAAAGGCTACTCAGTCCCGGAGATCAGCAAAGAAATGGCGGTCACTGCACCCAACATTTACAACCGCATCACCGCGCATCGCGGGCGCGGCCCACAAACCAATTGAGCCTGCCTGGCCGACCAGGTGAAACCACGGGCTTGCGCCTCGAAAGCAAGCCCGTATCCCCGCGCGCTTGCGCCTTAACGCCTCAATCAGGCCCGGCAAATGATTGGGCGCAGCCAAGCATCGCGGTTTCTGGTGCGCAACCACAGGTGGACCTGCGCGTGATCGGCGTGTTGTGGCTCGGCATCGACGGCAATCAGGCAGTTCCCGGCATCAATCGATTTACCCATCAAAATATCGCGTTTAATCAGGACCGTGTCACCATCCCCCGGTAGTTCGTAGCAACCGTCGAGGGTCGACACGAACCACTGGCGCTGGAACCGGGTGATGCCCAGAGGCTCACCGGGTACTTGTGCAATGGTGCGGGTCACGTCACCCGCAACGCTGACGACCGAACCGCCCGCCGCAATGGCCCACAATTCCCCTCTCGGACCTTCGACACCGGCAATCATATTGATGAACGCGCCGGCCTCAGTCGGCCATGGTCCATCAATTCGCTGCCAGGTCCCGCCCACCGGCCGACGCAGGATCAGGCCCGCATACCCCAGCGCGTATATTGCGTCTTGCGTCTGGACAATGTTGTTGACACCACCCAGCGTTCCGACAACGTGATCGTCGTGTTCAAGGCGAGCAACATCGCCCGATGTCCAACGATACAACCGGCGGCTGAACGTACCGATCAACAAGCCATCGCTCGCCCAACACAGGCATTCAGCAAGCTCGACGTTCTGGCCATCCGTGGCCACATAACCCAGTGTGCGGGAGTACCACTCATCGCGCGCGTTGAGCTGTGGATGGGGCGTAACCTGCCGCCATCCAGCCACCTGTCCAAGGTCGGTGTTGGTGATCAGCTCATCTTCGCTAGTGATCGCCCAGACTTGGCCGTCGCTATCACTGACGATGGCCTGGATGGCATCTGGCACCCAAACCTGTGGTTGCAGGCGTAAATGCTCACCGTCCAGTTCCCCCCTGATAATCCAGGACGATGTATGACCGCTTTCGTCCGACACGTGCACGGCAAACCAGGGCACCCCGGCGGCCATTGTCAGGTCGGCAAGCTGGTAGCGCCGGGCGCCATGGGCGGGTGTTGATGGGTTTATGTTGTCGCTCATGTCACAGGCACCGGTTGTTGGGTCACTGTAGAAGGTACGTCGTAGAACAAAGGCAACTCCCTATCCATGGGCCAGCCGGCCGCCGTGTAGAACTCACGCGCCTCAATCAGGAGCACCATGGCGACGGCGCGGCCGACACTTTTGCGTTCATTCCACGTCATGAACCCTGCCTGCGCCAAGGCAAAACCTTTGACGTTGAAACGTTTGAATTCATCCGAGTTGGCAAGGCCACTGTTCCTGACGGCCACATCCACACCCAGATCCGCGGTGGTATAGACATGGGTCATCCACTCAAGCACATGCTCCAGGTACTCGCCAGTCGTTGGGTTTTTCGCGGGCAGTGTCGGATCGCCGCGCAGCCGTTTGCGTGTGTGTTTCTGGGCGTCCGTCACAAATTTATGCTGCGATCCTCTGTTCTGTGAATCCTGCATAAACGTCGCGTAGCTCTGGTCAAGGCTGAAAGACTGCCCCCTGTGCAGTGACCCTCGCAGTGCCTTGTCGGGGATCAAGTGATCGGCATCGTAGCCACGGTAGATATTCAACACCTGGGCGTTGGCCGCGGACTTGACCTGGGAAATGATTTTGTAGCCGCCCGCCAAGGTGGGCATGCGTAGCAGTTCACGCATCGCTTGCTTGGTGCTGGCATCGAGCGCGTCGGTGCGCCAGTCGAGCCCATTGATTTTATTGGCCAACACGACCGTGGCTTCGATTTCCGCACGCAGCACGTCTGCCTGTAGCGGATAGGCCGCTTCAATGACGCTGGGCCGCAGGTCCGATACGCTGTACGCCGGGTTGGACAGGATTCTGGAAATCACCTCGCGCGCTTCACGCTCACTCAGTGTGTGCCCATCAGTACGCGGGTAGGTAATGCCCGCGACGTCGAATGAGTCAACGAACGTGTGCTGTTGCGCTTGGTGCGCAGCGACGAACGCTGCCTGGGCAACTGCGTCCGAGGGGTCGCGCAATGCGGCCTCATAGGCGTTTCGCATCAGGGTCATGGCGGCAAAACTGCTATTCATCGGCAGTGCCCTCCGCGCGCGTGTTCGACGTATTGCCACGTACCAGATCATCGATATGCTTGCCGAATGTCGAGGGCCTACCGTGTCCACGCGCTTGCATCCACGCCAATAAATGATCGACTGTCGGCTCAAGCAGCGAGCGGGTGCGTATGCCGTGGTCTTGCACTATCACTTGCAAGCGAGGGCTTTGCTCATCGAGCACTACCTCCATCTCTGCCGACGCCCAATTGCGCGTGTGCTGGTGCAGGCCATCGGGGTCCAGCGCAAACCAACCTGGGTAGCTGCCCGGCTTGCCTGTTATCACCTCGACACCAATTTCAACCTGCCGGACAGCCGGTTTACCCGGCCACGTCAGGGGGTAAATCCGGCGTACAGTCTGAAACTGTCCATCTCGCAGGGAAGAGGCCAACATCAGTTTGGACATCAGGTCGTAAAGTTGCCGCTGCCTCGGGGTAAGCGCGGCCATCTTGGGGCTGTCGCCCTCCAGGCTGATGTCCAGAGGCACCAGTGCTCCGTGGGCACCGCTGCGGCCGCCGTCCGAAACCGGGCGGGCTTGCGCGCCAGGCGCGGGATCATCGTCGTGCTGCTCGGCCTCAGCGGGTGAAGGCGAACCGGCAGGCGCGCCCCACGTATTCAGCTCGACGGCGGGCTGCAGGGAAAACAGCGCGACCTCAGCGCCTTGCGCATCGACCGTTGGTGCATGGGGGCCCGCAACCGGCTGCGCGCCGCACTGATCATCAAACTGCGCCGCCCAGGTGTGCACGAACGCAAGGTAGTCCGCCTCCCCTGCATCCGGCAATTGGGACAGGTGGGTCAGCGCATCGTCGAAGGCCATCAACAACGCATTGGCGCTGATTGTGTTCAGCCAAGGGTTGTTCAGCACCTTATCTGCCTGGCGCCGTCCGGACTCGGTCAGGAACAGGCGCCCCTGCGCATCCAATGCAGCCCAACCATTGTCGTTCGGTGCTGACTCGGGCTCGTCCTGCCCCTCGCGCATCTCATACAGTTTTTGCAACGTGCTCATGGTGCTCGACGGCATCCAGCCAAATCGCCTGAACGCCTCTTGCAGGACCAGGTTAGTGCCCAGGCTTTGAGCAGGTGCCAGCAGCAAGTCCTCATGCTCGAGCAGGCAAGGTGTCGGTGAAACCACCGCGTCGCTCAGTTGGTCGATCAAGGTGTGAACGCTCTCTGTGCGGTCACTGCCCCACGCGCGCCAGGCTTCGCTGCCGCGCCGCACCATCAAGCGAGCCGGCACGAGGGTATCGTTCACTTTCAGGTTTATCGCGACACCCAACCGTTTACCGGGTAACCCCGGGGAGTCACCATGGCCTGCCAGTACCCTGAGCAAGGGCCCCTTGACCCGTCCGCCCCCGACAATACCGTGACGCATGTAGACCGAGCCGATGAGGTTGTCCAGCACCCGCTGGGCAATGGCTCCATATGCCAAGCCCATATTCAAGGCCCGGCAAGCGCTGCCAGCTCGCTCGTCGGCGGTAGCGCCCTCGACCTGTACACACCGACCCTCCTTAAATGATCGGGCCATTTCGGGGGTGGTCAATGCATGAAACCTTACCCGACGCACCCTCTGGATATGCATGAACCACGGTGCTTCCTTGAGTACCTGGATCATGTGCCAGGCGATCGCTTCGCCTTGGGCATCATCGTCCGTCCCCAACACCAGCTCAGTGCATTGCAGTAAACGGCTGCCGGTATTGCGTAGGGACGCCGCCAGGTCACTGCCCTCGCGCTCGCTCAATTGCCAGTGCGGTTTGAGCCCATCACGCCAACTGATCGCACCGGGGCCTGGGAGGTCACGAATATGACCGCCACAGCCGAACACCTGAGTACCGCTAGGTACCAGTTCTTGAATGATTTTCGCCTTGTGCAAGGATTCGACAACCATCAGCGTGGCGGGACCGAGCTTGCACGCTGGCACCCGCGGGGCGCAGGTGAACCGCTCATGCTCTGGCTCACGCACACCGGCCAAGCATCGTCCTACCACAGCCGAAGGCAAATCATTGTTCAGGTCCATCGCCTGCTGGGAAAAAAACAGATCGGAATGGCCAAACATAATGAAGCTTTTCTGCGCACGACTGATCGCTACGTTGAGCAGGCGCCCATCGTCACGATCGATAAACACCCGCTCACGATGATTGGTATCGGTTCGACGGCTGGCGCGGCTTTCCCGATTCACGGCACTGAACAACACCACAGGTTTCTCCGCCCCTTGAAGGGTATGAACCGTACCGATGGTCAAACGCTCACTCAGGTCAGCGTCATCAGGGTCGAGTTCTTCGCGCACCCGACGCTTTATCGCTTCGACCTGGCCTCGAAATGGCGTGACGACCGCGACAAGTTTTTCCAACCCTATCGGCTGCTCCGGGTGGCCTTCGACCCTGGCGACCCACTTCGCCAGGCGCGGTCCGTGCTCTTTAAGCCAGTCCACGATGGCCTTGGCTTCTCCAGGGTTGGACCATGAGTCGCCTTTGCAGGGCTCATCGTTCGGGCCACCGGTCTGATAGAACCCGAGCGGCGGTAGCGGGAACGTTGCCTTCATGCGTTTGCGCAACTGCATTTCAGCTTCGCCCTCGAGCAAGGGCAACTCGGCATCCGCGAACAGCCCTGCCAGCGGGTTGGGCACTTTGGGTTCCAACTCTTTGCTGAGCAACCCGCCCTCGGCATCACGGTCGTGATCGTGGTACAGCAAATCGATACACACATTGATGATCGACTCTGCACAACGGTAGTGCTCCCGCAGGAGCAGCCCGTCCCGTAGCCGTCCGTCCGGCATGGCCTCGGCAAACGATGCCCCGGTTGCGGCAAGCTTCATGATTGAACCTGTGGCGGAGTCCGCGCCACGCGCGAGCAAGGCGCCCAAAGACGACGGATCGGCCCAACGGTCCTGCACCTGGCGCGCATCGACCTCGGGTGTTACCGAAGACACGGGGGAGAGCTGCTTCATATCGCCGACCACCACGGCTTTTTTAGCCAGGCTAAGCACCGGCACACCCAGCTCCGGCGCAGCTTGCCCCGCCTCATCGATAATCAGCAAATCCAGGAACGCGAACAGCGGCCTACGGCCCTCTCCCAGTAACCGTGGGGCGCTATGCAAGGTGGCGACAATGCACGGAAACAGCATGGCTGCGTGCCTGAGTGCGTTCTTTCGGCTGCCAGGCTCGGGGGTTGCGATCACACTGGCCAGCCAACGCGTCTCCCAGTAACGCGCGGCCAACTGGAAAATAATCGGCCGCCACACCACGTCCAACAATTTCTGCTGCTGCGCCTGGCGCGCCTCGGGGGTTGCGGCCACACGCAAATCCGCGAGGATGTCGATGGCCCAGGAAGATGCCCATACCTCACTGGGAAAGCGCGCAGCCAGTTCACTGGGCTCGATCAACGCGTCGATGTCAGCCTGGCGCTCGATTGCCGAGGCCAACCCACTGCGCAATACCTGGGTCAGCGTGTTCAAGTGCTCGCAGAGGGTCGACGCCGTAGGCGTTGTCGAAGCACTCTTCTGCATGAGATAGATAAAACGCGTGGCATCACTGACCTGATGTTTCTGCTCAACGCTAAACAACGCATTGAACAACTCTGGCAGCTCGCGGAAGGCATCTTCAAAGTGCCGCGCCAAAGCAAGGGCTGCCGCAACACCGTCTTCGTACGATTGCTTGAGGCTGGAGGACCCGACGCCCAAGATGCGCAACTGCTTTTGCCGGATTTCAAGCGTGGTGAACTTGCTGCGATGGGTTTTCCCCTTGGCCTTGGACGGTGCGCTGGCGGTGAAACCCAATAGTGGCTTGCCCGTAGGGTCCAACCAACGACGTGCCAGGGCATGCTTCCTGCCTACGGCACCATTGAACGTACCCATCACATTCTCGACACTCTGGTTGGTCGCCCCGCACACAAACGTGACGGGGCAATGTTCGCGGTTATCGTAAGCCGCCAACACCCATTGGTTGGCGATCATCGCACGCAGCATGGCCGTCTTCCCGGTGCCCGGCGGCCCACTGACCGCAACCACCCCGACCTGCTCACCCAACCGGCCGAGGGCGTGCAATGCGCGGCGCTGCGATTCGTTCAAGGGGTCTGCGCCGCGATTGACGTCTGGCTTGTCGAGGTGTGTGGCCTTATCGACCATGGCCACGTGCCGGATCGTCACCTGCGGCGCTGCCATGCCGCCTGCCTGGACAGCCGAACGGTGTCGTCCGGCGCCTATGAGCTGCTCTAGTGCGCCGATGGACGGCGCATTGGGGATCGCTTCATACATGTTGGCGAGCGCACGTGTTGCATAGCCAGGCTGTCGCGGCACCGCAACCCATTGCCCCGTGATCGGCGCCATTCCCGTCTCAACCCCATCCGCTTGAACGCGGGCGAACAAGGCAAAACAGGCGTCGACATAACCGCTCAAATTGGCGCTTTGGCTCAACGTCGCGAGAAATAGCTTGAGCTCGTCGCGATAGCAATCGAAGTGGCCAATGGCCGGCGGCAGGTCGTTGGCCGCCATCAATGGCTGCGGTTCAAGCCATTGGCGGACCACACGCGGCCGGCAATCGTTGGGGTCGCGTGGTAGGCATATTTGGTTTTTGTCGTTCAGGTCGAAAGGAAACCAGAACGCGATATTCAGCCGGTCGGGCTTGAGGCGGTTTTTTTTCGCGCCCGGCGCAGGCTTTTTATCCGGGTCGGGCCACGTGACCTGGACCTCATCGCTTGATGAGGTGGTTTGATGGAACACCAGCGCCATGGGAATACGCGGATCGTCATCCGGCTCGTCCGCCTCCTGCGCACCCTCTGCATCGTCCTCTGAGGCCTCAAGCGCCTGCGCTTGCTGTTTTCGCCGGTCCTCTGCGGCACGCTCAGTGAGAATGCCCAGTGCCAGCGCCCGACGCTTGCCGAAACCGAGATTGAAGTTGGGCCAGGCCAGCCCCGCGAAATTTGTCACCGGGATGCGGACATCGGTGGCTTGCAGGCCACCCAAGTCATCGGCAATCAGCGCTCTGTGCCAGTAGTCCAGCACATTCGCGGGCAAACTCCCGACGGGTCCTGCCTGAGGGTCCACCTCCATCGAGTGCAGAACCTGTTCCTTGGAAACCGCTACAGCAGCAAAATCCTTGCGCAACCGCTTGCTCAAGTCCATGAGACGCCTAAACATTTCTTACACCCTATAAATCCGACCGGCATACGAAGAATGGCTCGTAGCGGCCAACAATGATGGCCCATTGCCTTGGTCGCTGCAATTCAAGCCGGGCACGTATAGTTAACGAGTGACCTGTTCAATGCTATACAACTCGTGTTTAGGTCAAACGCACCGTCAACCACCCGAGACTTTCCCCGCCCATGCACGGACGCCCCCTCCTCATCGCCCTATTCCTCACCGGTACTGCCATGGCCGCAGAACCCTCCCGCTACACCTACGACGAAGCCCCCACTGATGGCTTCATGTACGCCGTGCGCTATCAGCAAGCCAAACTGGCCTGTGGTTCGCTGCCCGAAGATCTCGAGGCGGACTATGCTAAAGCGATGCGGCTGACTGGCGAGGCCAGCCCTGCGTTTAAAGCTAGCTATGCACAGCGCTTGGCAACCCAGCCAAAGTGGAGCAAACCGGCGTCGCCTGAAGAACAGGCGCTTGCGTGCGAACAAAGCCAGCACACCTTGCGCGTAACGGTGCAGCTCGCCCGGCAATGGTTTCCCGGTGGCTGGTAGCCACGTGTTTTAACCCATTGATCGGCCCATTGATCGGCATAGGTATCTACACAACGATTGGACCTGACCAATCCCGAAGCCCTGGCCCTGGGCTCTGGCTTTTGATCTTAGGCGCCCCGTTAACCACGCTGGCCGAACGCAGGCTAGGCGAGGTGCCGAGTGGTGGGGCAAGAGCGTTTTGCTTACTTTTGCGCTTCTCAAAAGTGAGCCGCCGTAATTGGATGGACTCGCCCGCGCCGAGGCGTCAATGCGCCACGGTGGCAGTCTAAGAAGCCAACGACAGCGAGGGCGAGTCCATGAAAAAGCATACGACGGTTAAACAGTCCCTGTCTTCAACCGATCTATCGACCTGCACGACAGTGGCCGTCGATCTTGCCAAGCAGGTATTTCAGGTCGCGGGGAAGATGCCCTTGGCCACGTGCTTTACGAAGAACGCATCAAGTCGCGTGAAGCCTTCCACGCTTTCCTGCGCAAACTGCCGCCAAACGTCGTGGTGCTGGTGGAAACGGGCCCTGGCGCTCAAGCGTGGGCGCGGCAGTTACAAGCTCAGGGCAATTTGGCGCGAATTCTTCCGGCGCAGCTTGTGGCTAAACATCGCAGCGGTGCAAAAAATGATCGCAATGATGCACTGGCCATATTGCGCGAGGGGCGGGACAGCAAGATTGCGGCGGTGCCCATCAAAAGTGCCACGGCACTGGCGATGCAGGCATTGCACCGTGCCCGACAAGGTTATGTACGGCGGCGCGCCGCCATGAGTAACCAGATGCGGGGCTTGCTGATGGAGCACGGCATAACCTTGGCGCAAGGTGATGTCGCGATCAACCAGACCCTGCCTCGGGTGCTAGAAGATGCGACCCAACCGCTGCCAGACATGTTGCGCGAGCTGATCGACGAACTGCTGGGCGAATGGCGCCAGCTAGGCGAACGGGTCAACGTGCTGACCGGTCGCCTGGAGAGCGCCGCGAACGAGGATAAAACAGCCAGGCGACTGATGACCGTGCGCGGTATCGGCCCGATCATCGCCACGGCGCTTTTGGCCAAGCAGACCGAACCTGAACGTTTTGCCAATGCACGCCAGTTCGCGGCCTACTTCGGCATGGTGCCTGAGCAGCACAGCAGTGGGCCGAAGGTTCGCTTGGGCAAGATGAGTAAACGAGGCGATGGCTATGTGCGCAGTCTGATGGTTCAAGGGGCGCACGCGGTATTGAGGCATTTGCGCCCTGATTCGGAGCAGCCCGACGATCGTCGGTTGCAACGCTGGCTGAGTCGGCTGAGACGCAAGGAAGCCGCGGTACGGTTGGCGAACCGCAACCTGCGAATCGTTTGGGTACTGCTACAAAATGACCAGACTTATCGCAGCCAACCGGCCGATGGCCGGCCAGTTGCGCCAAGTCACTGATCGACAGCGTTCTGCCACCGGGGCGCCAAGGCGCTCCAGCCCCTGCTAGACAACATTGACCCCAGGTCAGACCGTCGCGGATTGACGCCTGCGCCCTTACCGGCCTTCGAGGCCTGAACGTAATCGGCATGCCGCGAGCTCAACCAATGTTGGCCAGAAGCCGAAGACAGCTTCCTCGAACAGGCCTTATACATAGATGCAACCGGGTAGCAGTGTTTGAAAAGCGAGTAGACAGTGGGGGCGAGTCCATACATAAGGGCGGAACCCATATCAGCCATCCCCTAAATAACGGATATGTACTCCGACCATAAAGCTCCAGCGCCATACATACAGCTATCGCAGGCAAGCCAGCTCCCACATGAGAGCGATGTACACCCAAGAAAACCTAGTAGCATGATGGGCCGCCTTCGTGAGCAAGTCGAATCGTCGCACCGCCGCTCCCACAGGTCCGGCGTAACACTCAAAGTTGTGTATACCTACCCACTGATCGGAGGTCCACGATGAACCCACACAGCACCGCCCTTGTCCTGATCGAGTTCCAGAACGACTTCACCACACCCGGCGGGGTGTTTCATGATGCGGTCAAAGACGTCATGCGTATTGGCGACATACTGGCCAACACTGCAACCACGGTGCAGCAGGCGCGCAAGCTGGGCGTGAAGATCATCCATTTGCCGATCCAGTTCGCCGAGGGTTACCCGGAGCTGACCACGCGCGACTATGGAATATTGAAGGGTGTGGCTGATGGCAGTGCTTTTCGCACCGGCAGTTGGGGGGCCGAGATCACCGAGGCTGTGGGCCGCGAGGCCGGCGATATCCTGGTGGAGGGCAAGCGTGGGCTGGATGGTTTTGCGACGACGGGGCTGGACCTGGTGCTGCGCAACAACGGCATCCAGAACCTGGTGGTGGCAGGTTTTCTGACCAATTGCTGCGTCGAAGGCACGGTGCGTTCAGGCTACGAGAAGGGCTACAACGTGGTCACCTTGTCCGACTGCACGGCAACCTTCACCAGCGAACAGCAGCAGGCCGCCGAGCAATTCACGCTGCCGATGTTTTCCCAGGTGCTGCAACACACACAGTTCCTGGAAACCCTCAGCCGTTAAGGGTGATTCCCGAATAGACCGGCGCAGGCACCTTGTGCCGGCGCGGTCGCTGTTGCCAGGCAAGTTGCGCTTGCACCCGGGCGACGGCTTCCAGGACTTTGTGCGCCCATTGCTCATCATCCGGACGCACGACAACCACACGGAAACCGTGGTCGTAACCTTCGATTTGCACGCCTTCGGAGTCGTCCACGTGCAGGTCGATATCAAAGGCGGTCGGCAGTTTCGAAGGCGCGTTCGACAACCCGCGTGCAGCCAGCGCATGGCCATGGCGTACACTGTTGACCACGCCATCGACGTGGATGCCGTACAGCAACAGCCAACGGCGGATGTAGGCCGGTGTACGCCCAGAAGAGGTATAGACCCAGATACTGCAATTTTGCCGACGCAACTCGCGGATCAGGGCGCGAGTGCCATTGCGCAACGGCTCACCCAGCCAGCGGTGCACGCATTCCGGCAGCTTGCTGTCTTCAGCGGCGCTGTGGTGCGGCTGGCAGGCCAGGGTGTCATCAATATCAAACGAAATACGCACGCGCTGTTGGTTGAGCACGTTCTTTACGGTGTCGAGCGCTGGATTCCTTCCCATCATTGGCCACCCTGGTACACGGGCGCCGGTGTGTCCCTGAGGAAAAATTGCGCCGGATCAGGGGCGTTATCTTCCAGGAACGCTGCATATTTTTTCTTGATCTTGGGCAATTCGTACAAAGCCTTCACACCATGCTTGGCGGAGTTGCGAATAACCGAGGACGGGTTGAAGTAGCCCTCGGCGTTGTCCAGCGTCAGCACAAACGGTGGCAGCCCCGCATGACCTGGTACAAATCCGAAACAAGAAACAAATCGATTGCACGCAGATGGAAGGCTGCTGCCGACGCATTGCAGCATAAAAATACTGCAACGCAACGCCGAGGCAGGATGAGGACTGTCACAAGAACATTAAATACTGACTTCAGGGCGTACACTGGAAGCTAGCCAAAGCCACACTGGTGTTTATCAGGAATCGCCATTCACGATCGCTAGCACAGCCGATGCCAGTGGGGGCACAAATGGGGGCACAACTCTTTTTTTTCGACCTGAAATAACCGTCCTAGAGCCAAGTCAAAATGTTTTTTGGCGACCCTGAGAGTCTCTAGGCGTCGTCGGGCAGGCTGTTCATCTGATCATTTTTGCCTTTCCACAAACCATGGAGCTCCATTCACTTCCAGTGGATTGCTACATTGGGGGCACATCTGAGGGTATACTTTGGATGGTTTGAAAAGGATGCCCCCAGCTCAAGGTCCAACACTCCCTTCGCGAAAAATCACTCGCTGCTGTTCCCTGCCGCCGTAGAGCGCTATCCGATCACCTCAGTTAATGGCTGAACCTCCGTACAAGAAAAAGTGAGGATAATCGAGTGATCGACAATGATGGTAGCTTGGAGCCATCAATGGATGTGTCCGTAAGCTTGCGCTTGCTATTTACAAAGCCCAGCCGCCAACCCTCATTATCGATACAAGGACATCATGGTGAGTATTCCAAGCCCATCAGATAAAGGTGGGGGTTCCGGATAGCCTTTGAGATCGACCAGTGTCGCCTTCAACATCCACCGATTATTGGATGTGGGTTGCAATCCAAGGCAGTGGCATAATGATTTCAAAATGGTTAAAATCGCCTCCTTTTAGTAGCTCGCAGGATAGCTAGCAATGGATAGCGACGAGGCTTCACAACAGGAAAAAAAATCGAAATCTCCCTATTTCGATCTCAAGGATGCTTATCAAGAAGTGTCTGGAGCGATAGGTGCCAAAGACACTGCTTTGGCTGGAGCCAAGCTTTTCGGCAAGGGGCTATTCAACTCCGTTCTATACGCAGGTACTTCGGCAGTAAAGAAAGTACGTGAAGCAAATGGACTGAAAGAAACATATCAAGACTTGCCGGATGCACAGTTACAGAAACTGCGCGACACAGGCAGGCTCGAAGAGAAAATGGCAGCCAACGCCGTTTTAAAAAACCGCCAAGGAACTGATCAAGAGGTATAGATATGTCGTGTAGTCAATGCGGAGCTGGTAATCACACACTGCGGAATTGCCCTAACGTTAATCGATGCTCTGTATGCAGCAAACCCGGGCATAACGCTCAAACGTGCCCGGATGCCAGACGTTGCAGTATTTGCAGTGGGCGCAGTCATGATGCCCGTAACTGCCCAATGAAAAAATAAAGATAAAGGAGGGATAGTTGCTTTGTGGAGGAGCGAGAAGTAACTCCTTACAAAATAACTTTCCCTCTTCTATTCAGTGACAAACTTGCGACATCTTATGCGAAACCTACCCTAGCCAGAGTAAACCTTAAACCGTCAAGTAACACCTTGGATGTAAGCGTCGCGCACCTTAGGCCCTCCGGATCAGAGCGGCTTCCAAAGCATACTCATCCACGATGTCGCCAGGCTCGAAGATTCCGGTCTCGGCGATTTTTTCTCGAGCATTTTCGATGTCCTGCACGAACATGACGACAGCGAGATCCCTAGTCGCTCGGGAACAACACACGTAGAAAAGCCTTCTGGTGCGATCCATCACGCTATCCTTGCCCTGCAAAAAGTTTTCCATATCAGTATCTGAGGGCTCCACAAT
This sequence comes from Pseudomonas sp. Marseille-Q5117, assembly GCF_946901175.1. NCBI lineage: Bacteria > Pseudomonadati > Pseudomonadota > Gammaproteobacteria > Pseudomonadales > Pseudomonadaceae > Pseudomonas > Pseudomonas sp. Marseille-Q5117. The sequence goes on from NZ_CAMPPP010000005.1 coordinate 144,227, forward strand.
GCCGAAGTACTTTTCGTAGGAGAACTGCCTTTGCCCCCTGCCTTCTTCGTCATCTATGAGCACCAAAACTCGTTCAAATTCCGCCCCTTTCACTCCCTGCTGGGTCGCAAACGGTGAAAGGTCTTCGAGGTAGTGACGATAGCCAGCCAATTCACCGGCACCGCAACGTAGGAAAGCCGACACTGCAGGGATCTCCGGATCATCATCGTCGGCTGCGCGGTCTGGGCCCAAGTATTTTTCCCACGCTTCGTCCAACTGCAGCAGACCTGCTGCCTGGGAGTGAACGAGGACGTCCTGCATTAATGCATCGCTCGAAAAAATGAGTCTGGCCAACTCTGTTGTGGATACTTGCAATGCCCGAAGCACCGCTACCGGATCGCCACCGACAAGAGCCGTTGGCTGTAGTAACGGACATTCCGAACGCAGGAAAGTCATGACGTCGAGCTTTCGGTTTTCTGAAACCGCAATTGCCAAGGGTAGCAAGTAACTCAGAAACGGCCGCAGTGGCCATGCGGTGCCGTCCTTGAGACCCTCCTTGATGGACGGTGGTGCTTCGTTGTCATTCAAAGCAGCGTAAAGATTAGGAAAGCCTAGCCTCGTCGCTGCCATCCGATGCACGACCACCAACACCCGGAAGTCAGCGGCAGAGTCATCACTCACCCAATGATCGTCTTCGTTCGCACGCCGCATCCATTCACGAACTTTGTCTAGCTTCACTGAGCGATGGTCATCCGCTCTCAGTAGGAAGAAGCGTGCAGATCCCATGACAGGTTCAGGATTGCCGTCAACCCAGTTCATCCGGCCTCGTGTTTGACACAAACCGTCATCGGGCTCCCGGATAGCATTCACTACTTGGAGCACTCGTTGCGGACACCTGAAGTTTTCGGGCTTGGTGATTTGCTCCCAGCCTGCGGCTGTCTCGATGACTCCAACACCGTCAAGGTAGATTTTTTGCATAGGATCGCCAAAAAATCCAAGGCAGAACTCCACAGGAGTCGTCTCGGCAATCCTTCTAAATGCAGCCACTACTTCCGGACGCGTGTCTTGGCTTTCATCAATGAAGAGGACTGGATACCTGCTGGCGATGACATCACGAAGCAACTGGCTCTGCTCGATTAGCTCGACCGCTGCCGAAATAACGTCGAAGTGCCCGAGTACACCTCGTCCGAAATCGCTTCCCGCGCCGTAGTTAAAATGAGTCAAATGCCTTACGGCCTCAAGGTGACGCTGGTAACGCGCGATATCTTTCACGAGCCGCTCACGAGTTGCTGCCCGAGTCCTAGGCTTGTCGTGATGTTGTTGCGCCTCGGCGATTTTCTCGTGGATCCTTGCGATGACCCAAGCCTTCAAATTTACTTGGAATGGCCTAATTACCGTCCAGAGAAAACTATGAATCGTCGACACGTGGAACAGCGGATCGTTACCTACGTCACCCCAGATTTCCTTGACCGCTACTTCAGTGTAGGTAATGCAAGCGACTCTCTGACCACGCACGTTGAGTTTTAGTCTTCGCGTCTGGCCGAGGTGCGCAAGGGCTTTTACCAGCGACGTCGTCTTCCCAGAACCCGCGCCGGCAACCATGACAAAGCTGCGTTGAGGACGCTGGTCCAAGCACATTCGCAATTCAATATCTGCTTGAGTATCCGGCTGACCGATACGTGCAGTCATACGTCGCCTCCGTTGAGAGGTTCTTCCACCGCAGTTACTGCGGGCGGTGGTGGGGCGACTAGATCCTCCAACCAACGAAGACCGTCCGAAATGTAATTTGGCACCGCCCATGCGGACGGCTCTTGAGCCAGCAGACCGAGAGCGAAATCAGTTTTACGAAAACTTGAGCTTTTGACCTTACGGTAGAGGCGCTCCGCAATACCTTCGATTTCCAGATTGTTGGAACCCTTGATGCGTAGGCCAAGATCCTTGCGGTCCAGGTGCTGCGTCCAGGTTAGATTTTGCAGTGCGAACGCTTCCTCCAACGTCCTACCTGTCCTCACTTGAGTTGCCCCGCTCCACACCACCTCTACAGGTGTCTGGTAGGCAACGCGCACGAGGGCGCCGCCTTCTTCATCTCGGAGTTGAGTGCGCTGTTCGGCAGTCGCAGCCAGCAGATCGTCAATCGTGGTGTGCCCCGGCAGCCACTTGATCAACATCTGGTTTGAAGTAAGAGCTCCTGCTTCATGAACCATGCACGCCTTGCGCCCTGTACGTCTCGCTTCGGCCTCTTCAGCTTCCTCATTGTCGTCAGGCTCTGCATCCGCTGGATCCTCATCAACCGGTACCTCGCCGTTTGCGGGTAAAGCGCCCCCTGTGGACGGCGAAACACTGTCAATGTCGGTCACGATCAGAGAAGTGAGCCCTAAGAAATCAATGAGGCCTTTGAATCGATGGCCGAACGCGCCACCCACTTCTAAAACGCTCAAATAGTTCGACTGAAGTCGAGGTGCAGCTTTAGCAATCATTTGCGGCATCAGTAGCCGCTCGACGTTCCCTTCAACCAAAATGGCCGCATCAGCGAAGAACAGGTCGCAGTGAGTTAGCCTAAGGTATCGCTCAAGGAAATCCCTAGTACGGTCATTTGGGTCGTTAGGATCTACGGTAGCCTCATAAAAAGCTGTCATGCTGAGCACTTGAGATTGCTGTATGCCGGCATCCGCTACTCGCCGAAAATACCGAATAGGTTTAAAGCCTCGCTCGTAAAGGACGTGAGGCGAGTGCGTCGAGACTACAAGCTGACTTGTGCAATATGGGGCGTCTTCTTCGGGCACGGCAAGGATGTCTAACACCTTCCGAATGAATACCTGCTGCAACTGAGCATGGAGATGCGCCTCCGGTTCCTCTATGAAGATCAGGTGGAGTGGTGGGCGGTTTTCCTCAATGTCCAACCATCGACCATGAACATCGAGCAGTTCAACAACCATATAAATCAGGTTCTTGAAACCGAGGCCGTTGTACCTATCAGGCAAGGTTGCAGTGACCTCTGCTGCTCCGAGAGCGCCGAGCGCGTAGTGAACACGTGCCCCTTCATGGCTACTCAGAATGGTCGCAGGGTTCAATGCAGTCTTGATCAGCAGCCGAGGATTATTGACCCCGGGATAGCCCAGATCTGCCAAACGCTCCAAAGTCGGACCGAAGACACGCTCCAGGTGGTCATTCAGCAGACTCTCGGACTGGTATAGTGCGCGCTGAGCGTCATAATCCTCCCCGCGCTTTTCAAGGTTCCGTTCATAGAAACGACTCAAACAACGGGAGAGATCTTCGGATCGAGATCCAGCATTGGAGTCGGACAAGTGACGCTGGGCATGCAAACAGTCGACCTTTACCAGACTACCCAGAACATCCCTGCCGCTACGCCCCTTATCAGGAAGCAGGCGTAGAGGCACGTAACCATCAAGCTGTTTAAAACCAGCATCAAATCCGGCGCTATCGAGTATGTAGTAGCGCAATTCGAAATCACGCCTTAGCCTGTCACCTACGGTGTCTGCAATGAAGTCACAAAGGTCACGCGGTCGCGGGTTGTACCCGTCTTGCGAAACGGCTGGTGCCACGCCTTCCCCTGCTGGCTGCAACTGAGCACGCCGCGCGCCGGCCCGTGCTTCTTGGAAACTGCTTCTCAGGAGGCCGGCATCTGCTGCGGCGAGTTCCACTCGAATACCAACCCGGGCACCTTGCCACTCTAGGCTAGGTAACAGATCTACAACTCGATGCAGATCGGCTGGCGTGACGCGAAACCAGATGTCGAGGGAGATGGTTGGCAGTTCGACTCCGGCCGCCCCTTCTCCGAAAGCGTTGATGGAATCCCAGCATTCTGAGCTGAAATCATGGAGGGTAAATCGATCCTTCGAAGCTGAGGTAAAAAGCTGCAAAGCGTGCGCCGCAGATGTTTTACCGCTGTTGTTGGCCCCAACAAATATTGAAATATCGGACGCCAAATCAATGCGAGTATCCTTCAGACGACGGAAATTACGCACCCAAACGGTCTCAATATGCATATCACTCCGCTCCCTGAAGATACTTTTTTAACAATGAATGAGTCGCTTCCTTGTTTTTAGACGCACCAGGTAATTTAGTTGGGCGCACAGGCCCCCAATGTCCGCTTCTGGCCGATTCTGTTGAAAATGTCGGCCATGGTTTGCTCCGCAGAAAAGTGCGCGTCTGAGATTGAAATCTTTACTTTAGGCAGAGGCTTCCGGACTCAGATTTCACGTAGCAGCGTGCAAAAAAGGCGTTTACACCAGTCAATGATCAGGCAGTTTGGGCGGACCGACTTTTTCAACAGAATCGGCCGAAACCTGCGGTTATCAGCACGCAACGACAGCGTCTTATCACCTATGAACCCAAGTCGAAAACTATTAAGGCGTGCACTAGAAAACTGAAATGGCCAATCTAGAAAACTGCGACAGACATCCAGAGCGCCCCGACCACTTCAAACCATCAGCCCCGCTGCGCCCTTCACAACTGAACCGGCTGCACCGCCTGCAAATGATTCGAAAATCCCGAGTCAGTCTCACACCGCCACGTCGCCCACAACTTACACCCCTTCCCTTCCCCCACATCCAACTCGAACGCCAGCCAGTTCCTGGCGGGCATCATGTAACGGTTAGATCCCGGAAAAAGCATCATCTCAACGCAATGCTGTACATCAATCGACTGAACGTTACTGGCGGTCTGGTTCAACAGCTGAAGGAAAAGCCATTCCGATACCCCTATCAGCGAAGGATGAACCACACCGGAAGAGGTGAACTGTTGAACCTGCGCCCAGTTGGAGGTCGGAGGAATATCCCGGCGATAGCAACTCCCCCAAGCCGCCACATGCACATCCCCAGAGGCAATCGACACGCGTAGCAGCTTTTTCTCAGCAACGCGTGTTAGCGTCTCCAGAAGCCGCTTACGCTCCCCCTCGTGATCTCCGTGTGACCAATGATCCTTCAAATCATCGGCATTGCTGTCGAGCACGTGATCCTGGCCAAACGTATCAAGCAACCCCTCAGCCAACGACAACTTAGGATGTGCCACAGGCACAGATGACATGAAAATCAAATGCTGACACTTGCTACCAGGATGAGCCGGCTTGCCATCGCGAAGCGTGTCGAGCCAGTCCTGCATCGCCTTCCAGCTTTTCTCACCAAGCACCTGAGTGCGAGAGCGCTCAGTACGTAAATCCCCCACATACAAGGACACTGGTCCTATGTGATGAGCAAAACTGAACCCCGGCTGATTATCGAGAAACGGCAACGCCAATGGATCGCCCGCTAGCTCCACACTCCACTCGATCCGCTCAAACTGCGGATCCTGTTTTGAAATATTCACCCGCTGTTGCTGCGCCAACAAAGGCGGCAAATCCTCAAGCGCGTGCTGAAGCTGAAAGACCCAAAACGCCTGGCGAGCACAACGCAACAACACTTGGAACACCGAGCAGTGCTGCATCTCAGGACTGTAGGAACCCCAACCATCGAAGATGTCATGGTCATCCCACATCATCACCGTTGGTATACGCGACATGGCATCGGCCGCATCCAGGTTCGGCAAACCCTTGCCCCAGTCGCGACGCGTGTCAGGTAACCAGCGCTTGGCATAGAGATCGAAATAATACGACTCAATCTCCTGCTCCAGTGCAGCATTCATCTTGAATTTCAACTGGTCCTTACGCGACAACCCGACCCATTGCTTGAGAGGTTTGACATCCTCCCAAATCGAGTCGAAGTAAATCTGATCCCCACCCATTAGCAGCAAGTGGAAGCGCTTCAGATGTTTGTCATGGATTCGGCTTTCGTGCCAAAGCTGTTCTTTGTCCAGCTCGAAACTATTGGGACGCAGTTCACTGTCATGATTTTCGATTAGATCTGCCCAAACAGCATTTTGAGGTTTGGCCAACTTGCGCATTGCAGCAGGGTCCGAAAAGCCATTGCAGGAGACATACGCCATCCTTGGCGCATAGTCTTTCCCGGGCACCGAGAACTTCCATCTAAAGTTTTCCCCCACCAAACCAAACTCTACGACCCGCTCCTCCTTCTGGAGGGCGCAGCTTAGGTCATAACGAAGGATGGTTTCCTTAGGCCCCGCCAACAGAACCACAGGGACTGGGCACGCTTTTCCTTCGATAGAGAGTTTGGGTACAGGCGAACCGGTGGTGATGCCGATCAACGCAGTGACCCTCCATTTCCCTGCACTGATTCCTCGAAACGAAAGCACGGGCCCCACGGTGAAAAGCGACTTGGCCATTCTTGTTATCTCCCCTGATATTCAGCAGCGGTCACCCTGACGATCTTGGCGCGCGAAGCGGCCCTTTTCGCCAAGATGTCAGCCTCGCCGGTTTGACCCAGCCACTCCATGAATCGTTGTAGGGCATGGCGGGTTTGTGATTCATCACGACAATATGCCAGGAACGCAAACTGTACTTTCTGTACATCGTCTGCGACGAAAATGCCGAAAGAACCACTGACCACCGTCGCATCGGCGAAGCCTAGCAACGCGGTGGCCTGCGTTTCAGTAGCACCTCGATGACAGGCAATCAGATGCAATGGCCCAACCGCAGTTTTCAAAGCATCTGCATAAAGGTGATCACGTAAAAAGGGTTTGCCAACAAGCTCGCGCGCAGCAGCAACACTGAATGCGGCCGGGATGGCGTGGACCAGAACCGCGACTTTCGCGCCGGCAATGGGAACAACGACGGCAGTCTCACTAGAAGGTGCATCTGTCCCGGTAAGCGCTCTCAACAGAACGGCTTCCATTGCTCGTTTGCGCTGACGGAAATCGAGACGGGTCCAGTCGAGCGCCTGCCCCATGTCAAAACGTGTAGAGGCTGCTGCCGTAACACCTCGCTGGGCTAGCACAACCAACGCGTCAAGAAGCGCTTCATGCACCCGGGTGCGCAATTGCTCGACAGTGGAAACAGTACCGCCTCGAAAAGGTGTCTGCAGCGAGACAAAATCCTGGAACAGTTTATTGCGTGCAGTCTCTGCTTCCTGCCCTTCAGCCACCGGAATATTCGGCATAGCAATCAGGCGCACCTTGCCGCGGGTGGTGGCCAGGCCTTCCATGTATTCAGCATGGCAAATGCCAATGTCGCCAGCACGATTGGCCCAACCTGCATTGCCATTGGATAACACAAGCATTACATCGCAATCACGAACAGCCTGTAGACATGTATCCCAGCTATCGTCCATAGCATCGGCGGGGGGAGCGTCTTCATTGATCCAGACTTCAAACAACTGCCTGCCGAACAGCTTTGTACCTTCAATCTCGCGCTTGAGCTGCTCTCGAATTGAGCTAAGGGTGTGATCGCTATCAATGGGGAAACGGTCGTTGCAACGACTTGAAAGCATGACCTTGATTTTTTTGGACTGGGCCATCCTTGCTCCTAAACCTCAACCAGAGGCTCTAACAGCTCTGTGATCAAAGGTGATCCTTGCGCGACAAAGCTGAGCCGCGCGTGCAGTCCTCCTAGAACAGCACAGAAGTAGCAAAATGCAATTATTTGGACATCGCGTTACCAGCGCCACCCTCTGTATTTGTAACGAAACGAGCCAAAAGTACCCATCTAGACGCTTTGCGTTCCAATTGTGTAAGGGACAGCCTCGCGGTGGCAGCAAAAAAATAAATTGAAAACCTGCAGCCTTTTCAAGAAGAAAGTAGTAACAAACACCTTTTCTAGCATCGACCAATTTGCTGGAAAAATGTTATACAAATGTAAATCTTCTGTACAACAGCCCAATTCTGCCATTACTGGACAAGTATCTAGGTGCCGACTAGCGTTGACCCAACCACCACTTTAAGCACATGCACTCATTGGGTTGTTGAGTCTAGTGGTCGCTCATTTGCAATCAGCATCCCGGAGTAGCCATGAACGACAAGTTAGAGCCCGATAAACGGTCAGTCGAGACAGGCCCTATTTTTTACTCAGCCCTAGTTATGGGGTTGATTATGATCGGGATAGGCACTTTTTTTGAAGCAATGCACCTTGGTAACTTTACGTTGAAAATTTTCATGTTCTGTACGGGGCTAGGAATAATTCTTGGTGCTTTTGGCTCTAAGGCAAGCGTCACCCTACCGGGCCAATCAATGACGATCATTGGGTGTGCGGCACTTGCAGTCGGCATATTTTTTATAATTTTGGACCGCATGGACGGGCGTTACCTACGTATAAAAATAGAGGGGGACACTAGAGAGGCTACGATGATTTTCGAGGGCGACAACGATTTTTTTGGGTCCCGATTAAAAACCAGTTATGACTTTGTAGTTTTCGACAAGGACATTGTTCGAAAAAAGTTGGCTCTCATCGTCAACATTGGTGATAGAGAACAAATATTTAGCTGCATTGATGCTGCGTTGTTAAGTCCACATCTAGGATCAGGAGATACTCTTCAATGGGTTTACAACTCCCAGGATGCAAGCCTAAGCGACGTGACGAATAAAGTAATTGCCAAGGTTGGCCCATGTCCCAGTGGGACCAGTACGGGCGCTGTCGTTGACATAATGCCTGCTATTGATGGTTCGTCTTGGTCGCTATTGCAAACGGCTTATGCGGATGAGGAAACTCCAACGGTTGATGAATTAATCAATAATTTGAACTCCGACAGCACTTATGTGAGACGCGATGCTCGCTCTGAGCTCGGAAAAAAAGGAATGCCCGCTGCAAGACCCCTGTTGACGAAAGTACAGAGCACTGACAGTACCTATCGAACAAAGCTTGGTGCGCTTGTCTCCCTCAATGAAATTGCTCAATCAAATGCCGGCCAAAGCGGAGCACTGAAAGCAGTTGTTGAAGAAGACGATTTGAAGGCTCTGACTAAAGCGTCCGCAAGTGACGACGGTACCGTACGATCCTACGCAACCAATGTCCTAGTCAACTTAAAGGATCCGCGTGCCATTCCTTTGGTCATTCAACAGTTTCCAGAATCAAGCGAAGACGGCCAACGTAACCTGCTAGTGGTCCTTAGTCAGACGGTTCCCCTTGCCGATGAGAAACAGAAACAATCCGCGGCTGAAATTGCTACATCGATAGAACCAAAAGATGAGGCTACGTCGGTGCTGATTAAATCTATCCAGGCTGCGGCCGAGTGAACCCTTAATCGGAGTTTCCGTTAGAATGTATCGGTACCATTAGCGACCTCTCATCATGGTGCAGGCGCAACGGCAAAATAGGTTGCGGCATGGCACAGGCTCTTTGCAAGCTTGAGGCGTACCTCCTCACGCCAGCAAAGAGCCTTTTCTTACCGGATTTCCTATATCCGGCCTACCGTCCACAGTTGATCCAGCCGCGTCGTATAACGACGGCTCATCATCTCACGCCGCATCGCCCAATCAGGATTGCTCGACACGCTTGCCGCAAGTAGCGTTCCCTTCCCCACCGCTCATCTTATCCAACACAGCCATTACAATGGTCGCCTCTGGTAGGCACCAGTTGAGCAACTGTGCGCGCGAGTCAAATCTAGTCGGGGACGACCGATAGCGGCACTGTGCCAGCATCACCACAAGTTAGCGTGATTGAGGGGAGTGGTAAACAAGATCGGAGACAATTTTTGGTGCAAATCGTCGGAGGCTGCGTAATGGCTGTATAAATATCCAATTGTTCGTAGGTCAATCAGCGTCGGACTGAAAGATACGCAGCACTGTAGACAGCTCCATTCGACACCGCTGGTCATTCCCGACTGAGAGGTAAGCAGTGTGAGCCCCCTACCCCCTACTTATGAACTACTGAAAGCCAACTGAATTCATCTGGACTCTGCCGGAAATCGCCACTCGCGAACCTGATGTACTGGGGGCGAAATTGGGGGCGCATTTGAATTTCTTCTTCCTGAAAACACCGTCCTAGAGCCCAGTCAAAATGTTCTTCGGGGCCCCGATAGCTTGTAACTGACTTCCACCTAGATCCAAACTCGATCGCACCCAGGAGCGCCTCCTCGGACTTCACGGTGAAGAACGCCGGCTACATCAGCATCAGTAACACCACCTACGCCCACAGTGTATGGGACGCCGTTTTCCAGGATTATGCCAAGATCGAGATGGACAGCACAGCGACCTATACCCTGACGGCAGTTCACGCCGTTAGCGGACATGAAGGACTGGGCCCTGTGCGACGTACAGAACGGCACGCCGGACCTGCGCGAGCGCTTCGTCGTCGGTACCAGCAACAGCACAGCCTACAAGGCGGGCCAGACAGGCGATGGCACACTCCCTCCAAGCGTCGATCAGTTGCCACCGCATGAACACAGCGCTGAGTCAGACACGACTGGCGGCATCATCATGTCACCGCATTCAATCATCGCGGTTTCGTCACCAATGGCGGTGGTTGGCAAGGCCTCACGAACAACGAGGGGAAGGATACGATGTGGAACCGCTGGACCAACACGGCCGGCAACCTCAAGCATTCGATCAAGGTTGACACAACCGGCAAAGCCGCACCGGTCAATGTCGTACCGCGTTACTACGCCAAGCACCACATCATGCGCATTGAGTGAGATGACGTACTGCGACCTTACCCCGTGGATGACGCTTCGAAGGCGCTAACCTTCGGCGCGGCCTCTGAATCGCGCAACCAAGCGCAGGAGTCGCCGCTGTTCCTCAGGCCTGGACTCGCACTAAAGAACGATCTGCTCCAACCCGGTAATCGGCAGGAACAGCGGCTCACCATCGGCTAGAGCCTCCTGCGCTGCAGTGACGCGGGTCAGTGCATCGCTGGCCGCGTAGTCCCTGAAGTCATAGCTGGTCGCCTCCGCCAGGTCCGCGATGGCTACCTGGAAGGTGCGGTACGCCCCCAACTGGAAACCTTCCAGCGTTTCACGACGCGAGCGACTCTCCACCAACTTACGCAGCAACTGCCCCTGGCTCAGCACGTACGCCGTGGCATGCAAGGCATCGCCCGAAGCGTCCAGGGTCACCACCAGCTTCCAGAACTCGACCGGCGCGACGGCACCATCTATGACCAGTTCGGACTCTTCGCTGTCAACGTCGCGCAGGATCGGTCCGGTGAATACGCACGCCTTGAAACCATGGGTGCGGGTGCTGTCGAGAATATAGTTCTCCAGGCCCTGCCAGAGCGCCTTGCCGCGGTTCAGGGTCGAATGCTGGGCGGAAGCGTTGACATAGTGGAAGGTGTCGAAGTTGGCCTGTTCGGCCTCTTGCGCGGTCCCCCAATTCGGGTCTTCGCGGCGTACCATATGCCCGCGATCAATTTCCGGATCCTTGAAGTTGGACTCACCCAACTGGATCGACGCCGGAATTCGCTCGTCGACGAACCAGCGGTCGGTGCCGCGCTTGATCCGCACGGCAGCCTGTCCGTCGATATTGACTGCGGTAATCAACGGCAACTTCAGTTCTTTCGAATACTTCACGCCGAAGTGGGTATAGCGCAGTTCATCGGGTTCGACGGGCGCATCGCTTGGCGTGGCCAGGGTGCCCGCGAGTTCAGGGGGAAGACCGGGCCAGGGCGTTTTCAGGACCTGTGCAGTGTGGGTGGCCTTCAGGAATTCGCGGTCAAAGCCCTGTCGGCCTGAGAACCACGCCGCTCCATGCCGGCCGTCCTTGGCCTCCTCGCCAACACCGGCCAGTCGTGACGACACGGGAAGCTCGCCCTTGATCAACTGGCTGAGGGTCAGCGCCGGCACGGCGACGTTGGCCTTCAGGGGAGAGCCCTGGAAATGAAGTCCGACGACCTTGCCGTCACTCAGGCGGATCACCGGCGAACCGGAGTTGCCGCCCAAGCTGGTGCAATCGTACGTCAGGTACTGACCGTTGTCGGCAGCCTGCAGGACCCGGCCCGGCGCGAAGCGTTTGACATCGTAGAAATCGCGGAAGTACTTCGCCTGGGCGTCGGCATCGTTTCGCGAGTCATAGGCGGGATAGCCGATCAGGGCAACTAGATCGCCCCTACCCGGCAATTCCTTGTCGCCGATCAGTTCCATCGGCGTCGGCAACTCGAAGCCTGCGGTTTCGATCAGTAGCAAGGCCACGTCGGCACCAGCATCGTCGGCCAGGTATTTCACCCTGGTCAGTTCGGCGGTACGAACGGTATCGCCCGGTTTGCTATGCAACTCTTCGCGAAAGTCGATGACGGCACCGTAGCGCGCCCCAGCATGAGAACGGCCGAACACCGCACTGCCATCAGCCTTGCGGGTCGCCACGATATTCGCCACATGACGGTTGGTGACTACCAGCGCCCCCTTGCCGGCGTGCTGCACCACCCAGCCTGTTCCGGCCCACTCCATCTGGTGGTTGCGAAACTCAATGCGACCGACGGAAGGAATCCACTTCTGCGACTTGAGGATCAGCCCCTGGGTCTCCGGCGGAAAGTCCGGCAGCGGCTCCATCACCACTTGGTCGTTATCGATCAACAAGGGAGGACGGCCGGTCAGTTGGACGATCGCCTCAAAGCCAGACAAGGTGCTGTCGTTGAGCATGGACTCAAGGCCGGAGCCATTTTTGAGCGCTTCAATAGACGCGACGGACAACGCGGTCAGTGCCGATACCGGCAGACGGTGCTTTAACAGTGCGTCCTGCACCGCCTTTTCCATTTCCGGCGTCAACCGCCGCTTCAGACCGCTGATACGCTCTTCTCTGGATAGGCCTGCCATCTCGATTCCCCTGTTTACAGTTCAGCGTTCATGATCAATAAAGCCACCGCTGGTGCGAATACGGCGGGAACTCCGCGGATCAGCAGTTGGCGGGTAAGGCTGCGCGGGACATCGAGTTTCGATAGTCCGTTCGGCGTCGTGTGAGCGACATGTTTCAGACGTCGGCGCAGGGTTGAGCGCAGCTCTCCATCGGCTACGGCCTCGCCCCACACCTGCAACTGCCACTGCGCCTGCTGCACGCCATTCGACGCCATCAACAACGTGCTCAGTCGGTTCTCGCTGGTCTGGTCGAGAGGTGGCTGCTGCGCCCAGCGCCCCAGGCGTCGACCAATCGACCAGTTGCCGGCCATGGTTCTACGCCAGCGCTCGGCGCTACGGCCGATCCGCGACAGGTCCTGGTTGCCCTCGATGAAGGCACAGGACTGCGCCCAATCGGCGAACAGCCCGAGATCGCTCAGTACCGTCAGCGGGTCCTCCCGAGACAGTCGCATCGGCAGCGAACGCTCAGTCCCGAACAACCCGCCCGCCGCCACAACGGCACCGAGGAAGCGCTCGACCGACGCGTTCAGGGCACGGTTCTCCGGTAGCAGCAGCAAGTGGCGGACAACGTTCGTGTAGGGTGTGAACATCGCCAGCAACCGTCCGGGTTCGACATCTTGTTGAGCCTGAGCGCTTGCCCTGTAATGGGCCAGTTGACGACGACCGGCTTCGAGAACGTGCCAAGCCTCGTTGCCTGTTTCGCCGAGCCAGAGGTCATGCGCCGCCTCGACAAAATCCCTATCACCGTCACGGACCAGAGGGAAGCGGTACGGCTCCGGCAAGCTGCCGAGCAACAACCCCAACGCGCCGTAGCGAGCACAATCGTCGCTGGCGTTGCCCGCCGTACGCTCCAGGCGATCTATCTGCGGACGCCATGCCCACCACTGGCGGCGCAGTCGGTCAGGACTGAACTCGGCACGCATTTCCAGGCGAACCAACGCCACCTTTTCGGGCAGCCCGGCCAGGTCATCGTCGCTGTCGTTGAAGCGATCACGCTCGCGCAACCAGCGCCGCGCCTCGGCCCACTGCCCGGAACGCCAGAGCAGCATGCGTACGGCATCCGCCGCTGTCGAGTGCATGCGAAGCCTGCGCCCGTCAATGATGCTACGCACCAGATAGCCGGCCTCGACCCAGTCCTGGCGCCCGAGCACCGTCAGGCACTCATTCACGATCGACGCGTCCTGCGCCGCATTGTTGCGTGCCCAGTCGCCACGCAGTTCGCTGCTGCGTTCGCCACGCAGGCTGCGCAAGTGATCCGCGACCCTGACGGGCAGTTCCTCTAGCGTCTCGTTATCGAACTGCGCGGCGTCCTGGCTAGTCAGGTCCGGCAACTCGACACCCCGGCGACTCAATTGCAAGCGGTGATACAGCGACTCCAGGCGAGCCCACCATGGCTCCAGGCTGGCGAACCAGCGCATGGCCGCCCTGTCCACCCGCGCCGCCGTTGCCGCATCGCCGCTGTACAACAATGGCAGAAGCAAGGCGCGCATATCGCTGCGGTGCTTGAGATACCCCGGGGCATCGGGATCGGCCTCGACCAGCCAGTGATGGCTCGCCAACTGGGTGCGTAGTTCCTCGGCCCGCTCGACGCTCAAGGGCGCCAGGCCGAGGACCGGCCCCAGCACCTGGCGAATCACCTCGGTATTGATACGCCGGACGATCAAGCCCGGATGAGCCAGCGTCTTCAGCAACGGATCGTCGATCCGCGACAGCAGCAGGCGGTAGAGAAAAGCCGAACTGACCTCCTTGCTGCGCTGCCCCTTCGGCAAGGGCGCGCCGTTCTTGGCGAGTTCCGCGCCCAGACGCAGCTTGAGCGGATTACCCTGGGCCAGTTCGAGCAGGTCACGGTGATATCGCGCTGGCGCGCCAAGCCTGTTCAGCAGATCAATAGCTGCGGGGTCCTCCAGTCCACCCAAGTCGATCCGCTCGATATGCCGTGCCGGCTGCTTCAGGCGGCGTCTAGAGCGCACGCTCAGGCTGTCGAGCGCATCACCACGTCCGGCGGCCAGCACACGGATGGGGACTACACCCACCTCGACCAGGCGATCGAGCCATTGCAGCAATTGGCCTGGCTGGCTTTCGCCGCGGCCGCGCAGCACTTCGAGGGTATCGAGCACCACCAGCAACAGCCGCCCCGAACGTTCCACGGCGCGTCCCAGGCTGCTTGCCAGCGCCTCTGGCAACCTCTGCCGTGAACCCCGCGTGTCCTTCACCCGCTTGTCGACAAACCCCGCCGCGACCCGGGCCTCCAGCAGTTCCATGAGGCTGCCCTCCAGTTGTTCCGCCAATTGCCGCGCGGCTTCCATGGTCAGCCCTAGCTGATCCTGCACATCGAGGCCGGCACGGTCGAAATCCAGGCGCAGGATCAAGGGCTGATCCACCTCGGTAATACGCCGGACCGCCTCCCCCAACAGGGTCGACTTGCCGATACCTGGCACACCGCTAAGGAACAAGCAGCCCACCGGCGAGGACATGTCCGGTTTTTCCAGCCATTCGGAGATCCGCGCCCATTCTGATTCGCGACCGAAAAAGCCGCGTTCGGCCAGTCGCGCCATTTTTTCCGCACGGTGGAACCGGGCCAGGGCCGCGCGGGCACGGGGCAAAAGGTCGTAACTCGGCGCGGACTCGCCGGCCCGATCGAGCGCCAGAATGATGCGCTCCAGTTCGGCCCGTCCGGAGGCTTCGTCCAGGTTTCGGCTAATATGTGCGCGGCTCAACGGCGCCTCGTCGACCAGCACCGCGAGCAAGTCACGGGTAGCCGCATCGGGATTGAGACGTAACCGCCTTGCCACCTCGGTGTCGAGCCGATTCTGCTCCTTGAGGGCGGCCAGCACGCTGTGGCGCACCGAGGTACGAAGCAACCACAGGTTCTCGGCATCGGCCGGACGGACATCGCACAAGTCGGCCAGGCGGGTGGCTACCATTGCCAGATCGATGGTGTCGGGCGCCACGCTCAAGGCGGACAGCGCCTGACCTGGCTCGAACGGACCGGACAGCGCGGCAAATAGCGTAGCGTCTCCGATTTTCCGGTCGTTCATACCGTCACCTTCTTCTTGCACAACTTCTGCAGGTTTTTTTGCAGCCGCTCGGCGACCGTGCTGCGCACCCTACTGTCGTAGCGACCATTGACGCGAGCCAGATCGTCCAAGGCTTCCTCGGTCCACTCATCGACCCGCTCCGGGCTGACCGGGCGTTTCAAGTCGTCGGACGCGGTTCTGATGAAGCGACGCACATCCTCTTCCTCGAGATCGCCCAGATATTCGACCATCAGTCCCGGAGGGCCCGAGTCGAAGGCATCGCCGGGGTCATTGAAGCGCGCGCAAGGCATCTGCACGAGTTCAAAGCCGGCCAGGGCGATGCGCAAATTGTCCAGCTTCAGCGCCTGCTCGACGAAAGCGCTCAGCGCCCAGCGCGGTTCATCGCCGAATGCGGCGGCTGGATGATCGAAAAACACCCAAAGCCGGACACCCTGCGCATGGGCCTGCTCGTTGAGCGAGAGGGCGATGCGCCGGGCACGGTCGGCGATCCTCGCTTCCGGCTCGGTCTGGTCGAGGCCCGCCCCAGCCATGTCCTGCAGGACCGCCACTGGCAGATCGACCTCGCCCGCGCGGCGGGCGATCTCCTGTGGCAGGTCATGGACGATGGTGTCGAAGCTGACCCGCATCAGGCGGGTGTTAGGGCTGCGCGCTACCAGTCGGGCAAGTATCTGGTACGAAAACGGCAAGCCGGCCACATCGTTGCCCGGGTCGAGCCGCCAGACCCAGAGTCCGCGGGCACGTGCAGGGCCACTCATGGCCGCTTGGTAACCGATGAAGAATTTATCGCGGGCAACGATCAGTTCGCTGTCTGGGGAGCCATCGAGCGACCACAGCAGCGGCGGGACTTCGTCGTCGTTGATGGCCTGACGTATCTGATCGTAGAAGCGGACCAGGGGTACCAGCCGGCCGAAGTCCTGCCAGCGCCCTTGATGAATACCCACCAAGGAAAAGCTGTTGTCGAAATAACCGCCCCCCGAGGACCCCGGACGATTGTCGGTGACGGTGGAACACCAGCGGGCAGTGAGTTGCTGCAAGCGCTGCATCCTGGCGAACTCCACGCCACACCACGCGCCTGCGGGGTAACTGACCAACACGGTGCTCGCCTGATCGGCGAAGTAGCCAGGCCGGGAGGCCAGCGCCGCATAACCCAGATGGATGCCGGCAGGCTTGTACAGATGCAACAGCGCTATGTCGTGGCGGTCCAGGGCTTCATGGTCGTTGTTCGGCACGCGCCCACCGTGAGGTGGCCACTCGACGTCAGCGCAGGGCGACGAGACCGCTAGCTTGACGACTCCGATTCTGCGACCGTCGGCCAGCACGACATGGATGTCCGGCAGCTCCTCGGGCTCGACCTCCGGTCCGCCCGTAGCGATGACATGCCACGCCGTCAATACCGAGTTAGGGCCGACCAGAATGCCCGAGCCCTTGGCTTCCCCCGCGACCTGAATCACACAGCGGAACGCTTCCTGCCGCGACATGAAGTCTCTCAGTTGCTTATCGTCGAAAGTGCCCAGGTTACCGCTTGCTTCGGCTGCGGGCAGAGGGCTGGGTTGGAGCAGCAGATTGCGTGTACGCATGCCGTAGATGAAAGTTTCCAGGCAACCATACGCCTTGAGCTTTTCCAGCCAGTGACTGGCGCGCTCCCGCATTTGGGTCTGGGCTTCTATATTCAGGCCAATGGCGCTGGGGAGTTCCTGTTCCCGACCGACCCGCAGTTGAGTGAACACCTCGACCGCATGGGAGAAACCCTGCGGTTCGCGAAGCACGCTCACTATCTCATCGTCGGTAGGCATCGTCTGTACGACGACATCACCTGTATCAGGCATCTAACGCCAAGCCTCCTGCTTTACGGCCGTTATCGCGACAGTGCGGAGCGCGACGTTCGCCGCAATCCACAAAGTGTTTCCCCATTAATAGAGCATCAGCGAAGCCCGGTGATCGTGGGCCCCATAGATGAAGCCACAAGCTAATAGCATAATGCAATTAAACGCACGCTAAATACCGCCAGCCATTGGCCTGCACACAAAGTGTTCAGGCCCTGAGCTGCCCAGACTCAAACTCAGCCTCGACTACGGCGTCCGGATTCGTATCGACAACTAGGTAGGCCGGGTAACCGGGGCCGGACGGCATCGAGTTGCTGTTCAGCGCCTGACCACCGACGGCGAAATGCTTGCCGGATGGTTCCGCGAGACGGTGGGCGTGGATAATGCGGGGCGAGTGATCAGCTACGCCTCCTTGACTCTGAAGTTCTGCATTGGCCTTGCGTGGACAGATGAGACCCTCAGAGACCCGCATACCGTTAGCAGCTACAAATGATGGTGGCTGCCAGCAACTCCGGCACAAATGCCTGGCGCGCGGTCATCACGGGGGTTAACCCAACGACAGACTGAGAAGCTCTGATGACCAAAAACCTCTGTCCCTGCAAGCCCGAGTTTTCGGACAATGGCTACTGTTTGGCCTGCGACGGTACCAAAATCAAGAATGCTAACAGAGAGAAAACGCTGAATAGCAATCTGCTCCGGCGCATTCCTAGCTGGGAGGAATACTTGAGCTTTGATGGCGCCCATTGCCACCAGCTATGGGCGAAGCTTGATGATCATTGGCGATGCCCGTGCTGCGAACGGACACGATACCAATTGCTACGTTGGACGATGCTTCACCCGAACAAACCGCATAGGCGAGAAGGGTGGGCTGTAGGTCTCCATACTCACCATGACCATGGAACCGACCTTTACGTACGAAAAACGCTTCTTGGAGAACCTCATCGGATCACCACATTTGCTCCCGCTATCATCTGCGAGCAATGCAACAGTGCTGACGGCGCGGTTAAGAGACGCCTAGGCCTTCCACCTTCCTTTACATTTGCGCCACTTGAGATCCGTCAGTTCGTGTGGCCAACGCCTCACGGCAAGCACATCATTCATTACGAGCGAGCCCAAATGATCTACCACCATGTTACGACTCGAGCACCGTTGTTTTTTGGCTGACAGGTTCAACTGAAGGGGATCCAATCAGCAGTCAAGCCAGCCCACGTCTGTACTTCGCAGCCAAGCTGCCCGTAAGATCGACATCGCACCTATCCGAGTAGGAGTGACCCTTTTGCCGAACGTGTTCTTTTCTTATTGCCATGCTGACGAGGCGCTGCGCGACCAGTTGGAAAAGCAGCTTTCGATGCTCAAGCGCCAAGGCGTCATTGAGACTTGGCACGACCGCAGAATCGGAGCAGGCCAAGAGATCGATGCTGCCATTGATGATCACATCAACAGCGACGAAATTATCCTGTTGCTGGTAAGCCCGGATTTCATCGCTTCCGACTATTGCTACAACATCGAGATGGCTCGCGCGATGGAGCGCCATGCCGCTAAAGAAGCGACTGTCATTCCTGTGATTCTTCGCCCATGCGATTGGCATCATGCCCCCTTCGGCAAGCTGCTTGGTACGCCCCAAGATGGTAAGCCAGTGACCCTTTGGCCTGATCGGGACGAAGCATTCTTGCAGGTTGCGAAGGAGGTTCGGAAGGCCGCCGAGCGACGCAGCCGTGGCCAACCGAACACTGCTCCGCGAGCCGAACGCAACGATTTCAATGGAGGTTCAGCGCCCTCCCTTATCGCCCCGGCTGGCCCTAGGTCGAGTAACCTTCGAATGGCTAAGAGCTTCACCCAGCTGGACAAAGACCGCTTCTTGCTCGACAGCTTCGAGTACATCGCCCGCTATTTTGAGAACTCGTTGCTGGAGCTCCAAGCGCGCAACTCAGGGTATGAAGGGGTCTTCCGTCGGATAGATGCAAATCGCTTTTCTGCGAATATCTACAAGGACGGCCACGACGTTGCAAAAGCGGCAGTGTTCACCGGCGGCCAGATGGGCGCCGGTATCTACTACAGCCATGGAGACTCGTTTGGCGGCGGCTCGTACAACGAGGCGCTCACCGTAAATACGGACGACCAATCCATGTACCTGAAGACCTTCGGCATGGCGTTCCAGACTCGGCAAGACCAGAAGCTTTCCCAAGAAGGCGGCGCCGAGACGCTTTGGGGCCTTCTCATCGCACCGCTACAACGCAATCGGTAAATCATTGTTGGGTGCGAATTAAAAAGAACCCAGGGGACACTTGGCCTTGACGCTGCCCCCTACGACAAAGGAGTAAGACTCACATAGAAGGTTCAGACCATGGAAGTAGTCCTGCTCGCCCACATCACACTTAACCGAATAGGCTCGGCCAGTGGCGGAGGCTTTCAAAGCCAACGCCAGGTCAAGTTTTCCGCTGAGCTACCAGACACCGACCAATCGGCCTTAAGGGAATTGGTGATCGAGATCGCCGAGGCAAATGGTGAAGCGGCGGGAGCCTTGAGAGAATTGAGGTACGAGCGAAGCTACGGAGGGGAATTGGTACTCAACATCCAAGGCCCGAGCACCTCATACGGCACCGCTTATGCCCAATGTCGCATCATCCATGCGCTGAAAGCCAAAGGGCAGTACTTCAAGCTTCAGGCGGTAGAAGACAGAGACGTCACACCATATGTCTCATCTCGGCGGGCTAAGTAGTTCGCATATCGACTCATCGAACCACCAGGGATTTGCCGGATTCTGGTTGGTCATTCAGTATACGGAGGCGCACTGAATACCAGTCACGTCCACCCCGCCCCGCTTCAGAAATCGCCATTCGCGATCACTCGCACACCCGGTGCAAATGGGGGCAAAACTGGGGGCACAATTCTATTTTTTCAGGCTGTAACTACTGCCCTAGAGCCAAGTCAAAATGTTTTTCGGCGATCCGGATAGTCTGTAGCCGGACCTACTTGCCACCCGTCACATCCAGAAAAGTACCCGTGACAAAGGAGGCCTCCGCGCTGGCCAGCCACAAGATGGCCCGCGCCACCTCTTCCGGCTGACCGCCCCGGCCCATCGGGATCGACTCCTTCACGCGATCCACCCGCCCCGGCTCGCCGCCGCTGGCGTGCATGTCGGTATAGATGTGCCCCGGGCGAATGCAGTTGACCCGAATACCCTCGCGCGCGACTTCCTTGGCAAAGCCGATGGTGAAGGTTTCCAGCGCGCCTTTCGACGCTGCGTAGTCGACGTATTCATTCGGGCTGCCCAAGCGCGCCGAGGCAGACGAAATATTGATCACCACGCCACCCGTTCCGCCGTGGCGCAGAGACATGCGCTTCACCGCCTGCTGCGCGCACAGGATCGGCCCAATCGAATTGACCGCGAAGATGCGCTGCATGCGTGCAAAGCCAAGGTCTTCCATGCGCGACTGTTTCGCCAGAACGCCAGCGTTATTGACCAGAACGTCGATACGCCCGAATAAACGATCGATAGCCAAGAACAATTCAGCAACCTGCTCGGGGTCAGCACTGTCAGCACGCAGCGCGAGGCCCTTGCGCCCCAACGCTTCGATATCCGCCACCACCTCAAGAGCGGCGGACTCGTTGGCAACGTAGCTGATGGCAACGTCGTAGCCTTGCGCGGCAGCGAATCGGGCGGTGGCGGCGCCGACTCCGCGACTGCCGCCGGTGATCAGAATCAGCGGGGCCTGCGAGACTTTATCCATGCGACGTTCTCCTGAGCAGGTGGCCTATGTCAGCCGATGATGATGGCGCCGCTGGCGATGACCACGCAGGCCAGCATCCTGCGGACGGTGAGCTTTTCACCGAGGAACAAATAGCCGAGCAATGCGGCAAACAACACGCTGGTTTCGCGCAAGGCCGACACCGCGCCCAGTGGCGCTTCGTTCATGGCGTAGATAACGATTGCGTAGGCCAGCAACGAGACCAGTCCGCCGCCCACTGCGGCGAGCATGCCGGGCCGCACGGAAAACAGACTGCGAGCATCGCGCAGGCCGATATACACCAGCGGCATCAGCACGCCCCACAGGGCGCTCATCCACACCGTGTAAGCCAGCGGCGCCCCCGACAGTCTGGCGCCAATGCCATCGACCACGCTGTAGGCAGCGATGAAACAACCGGTGCCCAGCGCATACGGCAGGCTCGGCACCGACAGGCTGCGCCCGCGAAAGGCCAGGGAAATGATTCCGCCGGATACCAGACCGATGCCGAGCAGCTCAGCGGGAGTAATGGTTTCGCCGGCAAACAGCGCGGCGCCGAGGGTGATCAGCGCCGGTGACGAGCCGCGGGAAATCGGATAGATCTGCCCTAGATCGCCGACCCGATAGCTGCGCACCAGAAACAGGTTGTAGCCGACATGCACCAGTGCCGAGAGCAGCGCATACCCCCAGCTCTCAGGTGCAGGCGCGGCCATGAAAAAGGTGGCGATGAGGCAGACGATGGCGATGGCCACGCACATTATCGTCATCGACCAGAGCCGATCGGCACCGCCGCGCAGCAGCGCGTTCCAGCTGGCGTGCAGGAGCGCGGCGAACAGAACGAGGAGTACGAGATGGATTGGCATGCGGCATTTTAGTCATCGCCGCAGCCCACATTACAGAGAAGTCTCTTCATCCAGTCATGAGCAATACCTCATGACTCAGTGCTGCGCGCCCTGCACTTTCAACGCCTCACTGAGCAACCACTCGCGAAAGTTGAGGATATGCGGCTGGGCTTCGATACCTTTGGGACAGACGAAATAATAGGCAAGCGGCGATGTGAACGGCACATCGAACAGCCTTACCAAGCGGCCGTCGCCGATTTCATTTTCGACATGGCCGCTGCGCACCAGCGCCACACCCTGGCCGAGCAATGCAGCTTCGACAGTCATGTTGGTGTCGCCAAACCTTACGCTTTCGCGCAGCGGCGAAAATGCCAGCCCGACGGACTCAAACCACGCTTCCCATTTTGGCGCCAGCTCGGCGCCGTCGCGAATCAGCAACGGCAACTGCAGCAAATCGGCGGGACTGCCCGGCATGCCGACACGCTGCAGCATCTCGGGACTGGCCACGGGAAACACCTGCTCACCGAACAGGAACTCCGAATACAGACCGGGATAATTGCCCTTGCCCAAACGAATGGCGACATCAGCTTCGCCGCTGGAGAAATGGATGATCGTGTCCGTGGTATCCAGCGACACCAACAGCTCCGGGTGCAGGCGCGACAGATTCGGCAAGCGCGGGAGCAGCCACTTCAAGGCAAACGAATAAGTGGTGCTGACGGTCAGGCGAACCCTGTCCTTTTGCTCGCGCAGATCCTCCAGCGTTGCTTCAAGGCTCATGAAAAACTCGCGCACGATCGGCGCCAGCGTCGCCCCCGCTGTTGTAAGGCGTAACGCCTTGCCGCGCTCGAACAATTGCAATCCCCAAAGTTCTTCCAGGTGCCGGAGCTGATGACTGACGGCGCTTTGGGTCACGTGCAGTTCTTGAGCGGCAGCCGTGAACGTCGGGTGCCGAGTGGCCACTTCGAAAGCCCGCAGGGTCGCGGTCGGGGGCAGGTCGCGCATATATGAAAGTTCCGGGATTGGCAGAGCTGACGGCATGAATATCAGCTCATGTTAGAGCGAAATGCTTTGGCATGCCTCTCGCACCAAGTGGATATGGTGACGATCGGGTTGGGGTTTAGCCGCAGACCCACAAATCGAAAGCCGAGAGCCGATGACAAACCTTATGGTAACGATTAGATTACCGCCGCCCCGCCAATGGAGAGTCGGGTATTCAGTCTCTGCTCTCGTTGGCGACGACATCTGCACCAACGAAAACACCGGGATGTATCTGTCCCGTCTTTCGACTGACCATTTTTTAGGGAAAAAAACATGAGCCTGGTTTTCTGCCGTGGTTGCGCCAAGGAAATAAGTACTCTGGCATTGGCATGCCCCCAGTGCGGCGCACCTCAAGCGCCACTGCATTCCATTGCCAGTGGCCCCGTCATGGCGAGCGGCAACCCATACGTGGAAGCACTGAAGAAATATGCCGTGTTCACCGGACGCGCCACGCGCCGTGAATACTGGATGTTCTTTCTGATCAACATGGGCATCGCTATTGTCATGAGCGTTTTTGACGCCATGCTCAAAACCGGTGGCGCCTTGCAGAGCCTGTACAACCTGGCAATGCTGTTGCCGAGCCTCGCTGTTGGCGTACGGCGCATGCACGACACTGACCGCAGCGGCTGGTGGATTCTGCTGCCCATCGTCAACATCGTGTTTCTGGCGCAAGACAGCCAGCCTGGCCCGAATCGCTTCGGTGCCAACCGCAAAGGCTTCAACTGATCAATAGCCGCAATCGCGGATCGAAACGGCCTTCATGGCCGTTTCTTTACAGGACTTCCCTCTCGTAAAAGCCTTGCTCGATCATTGCTCGTCACGCAAGACAGATTTGCAAGAAAACACATTGTTAGCCCCCTAACGAAAGGTGCATCCTAGAGGGCTGCCTCGGCGCTTATATCATTCCGAATGATAGTTACCTTTGCTTCATTCGATTCGTGCCATCACACCCGCGCCGAGCATCATCCGCCCATCTTCAATACTTCGGCGGATTGCATCCATGGAACAATCACTCAAACATTTGCGCTTCCCGTTGGCCATGCTGGCCGTACTGGTGATGAGCGCCTGCGGCAAAACTCCGGAGACTGCCGGCGCCCCGCCCGCTGCCAAAGTCAGCGTAGCCAAGGTGCTGGAACAACCGGTCAACGAGTGGGACGAATTTACCGGGCGCCTCGAAGCGCCGGAAACCGTTGAAATCCGCCCACGGGTTTCGGGCCAGATCGATCAGGTCGCGTTCACCGAAGGCGCGCTGGTCAAGAAAGGCGACCTGCTGTTCCAGATCGACCCGCGTCCGTTCCAGGCCGAGGTGCGCCGCCTCGAAGCTCTGGTTGCTCAAGCCCGCGCCACCGCCACTCGCAGCGAAAACGAAGCCGCTCGCGGCGAACGCCTGCGTACCAGCAACGCCATTTCCGCTGAACTGGCCGACTCGCGCACCAGCGCTGCCCAAGAGGCCCGCGCCGCGGTTGGTGCCCTGCAGGCACAACTGGACCTGGCCAAACTGAACCTGAGCTTCACCCGCGTGACCGCACCGATCAGCGGCCGCGTCAGCCGCGCCGAAATCACTGCCGGCAACCTGGTGACCGCCGACACCACCGCGCTGACCAGCGTCGTCTCCACCGACAAGGTCTACGCCTACTTCGACGCCGACGAACGCGTGTTCCTCAAATACACCCAACTGGCCCGCAACGGCCAGCGCGGCGCCACCACGCCGGTGTACATGGGCCTGTCCAACGAAGACGGCAACCCGCACCTCGGCCAGATGAACTTCGTCGACAACCAGGTCAATCCGAAAACCGGCACCATCCGTGGTCGCGCAGTCTTCGACAACGCTGACGGCACCTACACCCCTGGCCTCTACGCTCGCTTGAAACTGGTCGGCAGCGGCACCTACAACGCCATGCTGATCAATGACGAAGCCGTGGGCACTGACTTGGGCAAGAAGTTCGTGCTGGTGATGGATGGCGACAACAAGACCGCCTACCGCGCCGTTGAACTCGGTCCGAAAATCGAAGGCCTGCGCATCGTCCGCAACGGTCTGAACAAGGACGACACCATCATCGTCAAGGGTCTGCAACGGGTTCGTCCTGGCTCACCGGTCACCCCTGAAGTGATTCCGATGGCCAGCGAGCAGACCCTCGCCGCCCTCGCTCAACAACGTCAAGCGCTGGAAGCCAGCAACCTGCCCAAAGTTGCCCCTGCCAAGGGCGCATCGGGTTCGGCTGCGAAGCTGGCTGCTACGACCCCACGCGGTTAAGGGACGACAACTCCGATGAATTTTTCCCAATTCTTCATTTCCCGGCCGATCTTCGCAGCGGTGCTGTCGCTGTTGATCCTGATCGCCGGTGCGATCTCGCTGTTCCAGTTGCCGATCAGCGAATACCCGGAAGTCGTGCCGCCGACCGTGGTCGTGCGCGCCAACTTCCCCGGCGCCAACCCCAAAGTCATCGGTGAAACCGTGGCCGCTCCGCTGGAGCAGGCCATCACTGGCGTCGAGAACATGCTGTACATGTCCTCGCAGTCGACCGCTGACGGCAAGATCACCCTGACCATCACCTTCGCCCTGGGCACTGACCTGGACAACGCGCAGGTGCAGGTGCAGAACCGGGTGACCCGGACCGAGCCGAAGCTTCCCGAGGAAGTGACGCGCATCGGTATCACCGTCGACAAGGCTTCGCCAGACCTGACCATGGTTGTGCACTTGACCTCACCGGACAAGCGCTACGACATGCTCTACCTGTCCAACTACGCGATCCTCAATATCAAGGATGAGCTGGCTCGCCTGGGTGGTGTCGGTGACGTGCAGTTGTTCGGTATGGGCGACTACTCGTTGCGTGTCTGGCTCGACCCGAACAAGACCGCTTCGCGCAATCTGACCGCCACCGATGTGGTGACCGCGATTCGCGAGCAGAACCGTCAGGTCGCCGCCGGTCAACTGGGTGCGCCCCCTGCCCCGACCGCGCAAAGCTTCCAGCTGTCGGTCAACACCCAAGGCCGTCTGGTTTCCGAGGAAGAGTTCGAGAACATCGTCATTCGTGCAGGCGACGACGGTGAGATCACTCGCCTGAAGGACATCGCGCGCATTGAACTGGGTTCCAGCCAATACGCCTTGCGCTCGCTGCTGAACAATCAGCCGGCGGTGGCAATCCCGATCTTCCAGCGTCCCGGCTCCAACGCCATCGACATTTCCAACGAAGTGCGCGGCAAGATGGAAGAGCTGAAGAAAGGCTTCCCGCAGGGCATGGATTACAGCATCGTGTATGACCCGACGATCTTCGTTCGTGGCTCGATCGAGGCGGTGGTGCACACCCTGTTCGAAGCGCTGATCCTCGTGGTGCTGGTGGTGATTCTGTTCCTGCAGACCTGGCGCGCCTCGATCATTCCGTTGGTGGCGGTACCGGTATCATTGATCGGTACGTTTGCGGTCATGCACCTGTTCGGCTTCTCGCTCAACGCCCTATCGCTGTTCGGCCTGGTGCTGGCCATCGGTATCGTGGTGGACGACGCCATCGTCGTGGTGGAGAACGTCGAACGGAACATCGAACTCGGACTGACGCCGGTCGAAGCGACCAAGCGCGCCATGCGTGAAGTGACCGGGCCGATCGTGGCCACGGCACTGGTGCTGTGTGCCGTGTTCATTCCGGCGGCATTCATTTCCGGCCTCACCGGGCAGTTCTACAAACAGTTCGCACTGACTATCGCGATCTCTACAGTGATCTCGGCGTTCAACTCGCTGACCCTGTCGCCAGCGCTGGCTGCTGTGCTGCTGAAAAGTCACGACGCGCCGAAAGACCGCTTCTCGAAAGTGCTCGACAGAATCTTCGGTGGCTGGCTGTTCCGTCCGTTCAACCGTTTCTTCGACCGTGCCAGTCATGGCTACGTCGGCACCGTGCGCCGGGTCATCCGTAGCAGCGGCATTGCCCTGCTGGTGTATGCAGGCCTGATGGTGCTGACCTTCTTCGGTTTCTCCAGCACGCCGACCGGTTTCGTACCCGGCCAGGACAAGCAATACCTGGTGGCCTTCGCGCAATTGCCGGACGCCGCGAGCCTGGATCGCACCGAAGACGTGATCAAGCGCATGTCCGACCTCGCGCTGAAACAGCCGGGCGTGGAAAGCGCCGTAGCGTTCCCGGGCCTGTCGATCAACGGTTTCACCAACAGCCCGAACGCCGGCATCGTCTTCGTGACGCTGAAACCGTTCGACGAGCGTAAAGACCCGAGCATGTCCGCCGGTGCGATTGCCGGCGCCTTGAACGGCCAGTACGCGAACATTCAGGAAGCGTACATGGCGATCTCCCCGCCACCGCCGGTACAAGGCCTGGGCACCATTGGTGGTTTCCGCCTGCAGATCGAAGACCGGGGCAACCTCGGCTACGACGAGCTGTACAAAGAAACCATGAACATCATCAACAAGAGCCACAACGTGCCGGAACTGGCCGGCCTGTTCACCAGCTACACGGTGAACGTGCCGCAGGTCGATGCCGCCATCGACCGCGAAAAAGCCAAGACCCATGGCGTGGCCGTCAGCGACATCTTCGACACCCTGCAGATCTATCTGGGTTCGCTGTATGCCAACGACTTCAACCGCTTCGGGCGCACCTATCAGGTCAACGTTCAGGCCGAACAGCAGTTCCGCCTTGAATCCGATCAGATCGGTCAGCTGAAAGTACGCAACAACAAAGGCGAAATGATCCCGCTGGCGACCTTCATCAAGGTCAGCGACACCTCGGGGCCGGACCGCGTGATGCACTACAACGGCTTCATCACCGCTGAAATCAACGGTGCCGCAGCCCCGGGCTACAGCTCTGGCCAGGCAGAAAAAGCCATCGAGAAACTGCTCAAGGAAGAACTTCCGAACGGCATGACCTACGAGTGGACCGACCTGACCTACCAGCAGATTCTGTCCGGCAACACCGCGCTGTTCGTGTTCCCGCTCTGCGTACTGCTGGCGTTCCTGGTGCTCGCCGCACAATACGAAAGCTGGAGCCTGCCACTGGCGGTGATCCTGATCGTACCGATGACCCTGCTGTCGGCCATTACCGGTGTGATCATCTCCGGCGGTGACAACAACATCTTCACCCAGATCGGCTTGATCGTACTGGTGGGACTTGCCTGTAAAAACGCGATTCTGATCGTCGAGTTCGCCAAGGATAAACAGGAAGAAGGCCTCGACCCGCTCGCAGCGGTGCTGGAAGCCTGCCGCCTGCGTCTGCGGCCGATCCTGATGACCTCGTTCGCGTTCATCATGGGTGTGGTGCCACTGGTGTTCTCCAGCGGCGCCGGTGCCGAAATGCGTCACGCCATGGGTGTGGCGGTGTTCTCCGGGATGCTCGGGGTGACCTTCTTCGGTCTGCTGCTGACGCCAGTGTTCTACGTACTGATCCGTAACTTTGTCGAACGCGGCGAGCAGCGCAAAGCAGCCAAGGCGCACACTCTTCAAAAGCCACTGGAGGCGCAACAATGAGTCTGAAAGTCTTCCTGCCGAGTCTGCTGGTGCTGGCCCTCAGCGCCTGCGCCGTCGGCCCCGACTACAAGACCCCGGCCACGGAGGCGGCCAACATCACGACCGCCACCGATGGCGCCGCCGGGCAAAAGAACTTCGACCGTTCGAAATTCGAGGGCATCTGGTGGCAGCAATTCGACGATCCGACCCTGAACCAGTTGGTGAGCCAGTCGCTGCAAGGCAACCGTGAACTGCGCGTGGCGTTCGCCCGCTGGAAAGCCGCCCGGGCAATCCGCGACGACGCCAGCAACGACGCGATGCCGACCATCACCAGCCGCGCCAGCAGTGACTTGGGCAAGGGTCAGATTCCCGGCCAGACCACCGACCGGGTCAATAGCGAGCGCTATGACCTCGGTCTGGACATGGCCTGGGAGCTCGACCTGTTCGGCCGCATCCAGCGCAATCTGGAAGCCAGTGATGCCGACCAGCAGGCCGCCGAAGCCGATCTGTACCAACTGCAAGTCACGATGATTGCCGAACTGGTCGACGCCTACGGTCAACTGCGCGGCGCCCAGCTGCGGGAAAAAATCGCCGTGGCCAACCTGAACAACCAGCAGGAGTCGCGCAAGATCACCATCAGCCTGCGTGACGCCGGTGTCGGTGATCAGCTTGATGTCGAGCGCGCCGATGCGCGCCTGGCCAACGTCGAAGCCACCGTGCCGCAGTTGCAGGCGGAACAGGTTCGGCAGAAAAACCGTATCGCCACCCTGCTCGGCGAACGCCCGGACAAGCTGACCGTCGACCTGAGCCCGAAAGATCTGCCGGCCATCGCCAAGGCGCTGCCGATCGGTGATCCGGGTGAACTGCTGCAACGTCGTCCGGACATCCTCAGCGCCGAACGGCAACTGGCTTCGGCCACCGCGCGTATCGGCGTGGCCAAGGCCGATCTGTTTCCCCGGGTCAGCCTCAGCGGCTTCCTCGGCTGGACCGCCGGGCGTGGGTCGCAGATCGGTTCTTCGGCGGCCAACGCCTGGGCGCTCGGCCCGAGCATCACCTGGGCGGCGTTTGACCTGGGTAGCGTTCGCGCTCGTTTGCGCGGCGCCGACGCTGACGCCGAAGGCGCGCTGGCCAACTACGAGCAACAAGTACTGCTGGCTCTCGAAGAATCGGAAAACGCCTTCAGCGATTACGGCAAGCGTCAGCAACGTCTGATCTCGCTGATCCGTCAGAGCGAATCGAGCCGCAAGGCTGCCGATCTGGCGGAAATCCGCTATCGCGAAGGCACCACCGATTTCCTCGTCCTGCTCGACGCCCAGCGTGAGCGCCTGAACGCCGAAGACACTCAGGCTCAGGCCGAAGTCGAGCTGTATCGCGGCATCGTCGCAATCTACAAGGCCCTCGGCGGTGGCTGGCAGCCGGAGACAGTTGCCAGCAAGTAAAGATTGTTAAAGAGCTCCTTTGGTTGGCCGCAACCAACCAAATTTTTTGCCCCGCGTATCATTCGGTCGCGGGGTTTTTTTATGCCTGTTTGCAGCACTGGGATTTTTTGTTGTTGATCGTTCCCACGCTCCGCGTGGGAATGCCTCAAGGGACGCTCCGCGTCCAGTGACGCGGAGCGTCACGGGCTGCATTCCCACGCGGAGCGTGGGAACGATCAACACAGCTCCTACCGGGGATCAGGGTTCCAGGACGGTGACGGTGGCGGTGGTACCGGCGCGCAGGCGATGCTTGCCGGCAAAGTCACCATCAATGCCAATGCGCACCGGCACCCGTTGCGCCAGTTTCACCCAGGTGTAACTCGGGTTGATGTTTGCCAGCAGACGACTGCCCGGCGCGTTTTCGCGGTCAGCGATGGCAAAGGCGATGCTTTCTACCGTGCCGCCGAAACGCTCACCGCTCATCAATTGAATGCGTACCCGATCACCCTCCTCGATTCGCGGCAACTTGGTTTCCTCGAAGTAACCGCTGACATAAAAGGAATCGCTGTCGACCAGCGCCAAGAGTGCGCCGCCCGCCTGTGCGTAATCACCTTGGCGGGTCAGCAGGTTGGTGACATAGCCGCTCACTGGCGATTCAACGCGGGTGCGCTGCAAGTCCAGTTCGGCTTGGGTCAGCGCGGCAATTGCCAGTTGCACATTGGCTTCGGCCAGCCCGAGGTTGGCCTGATTGCGCAATAGATCCGCCTGGGCAACCGCTACGTCGGTACTGGCCTTCTCCCATTCTTCACCAGAAATCGCGAAGCCCTGCTTCAGCGTACGGCGGCGGCGCTCCTCGCTCTGACGTTGTTTGAGCAACGCCTCACTGGCGACGATTGCCGCTTGCGATTGCCCCAGCGAGGCCTTGGACACTTCCACCGAACGCCGGGCATGTTCGACCGCCAGTTGATAGCGCGCCGGATCGATCTCCAGCAATAACTGACCCTTATCGACATGCTGGTTGTCCTGCACTGCCAGTTTGACGATTCGCCCCGAAACATCCGCCGACAGCGTCACCACATCCGCCCTCACCCGAGCATCCCGTGTCCACGGCGCGCGGGTGTAATACTCCCAGGCGAACCAGCCGAGGACGATCGCCAGGATCACCACTGCCACGGTCATCATTCGTGCAACTAGTGCTTTCAAGACATCAGGCTCCCATCAACAGAATCAGCGTGGCGCAGACACAGGCATACAGCGCGCCTTCGAACAGTGCTTCATGCCACACCAGGCGCAGCACGCCGAGGCGCCGCAGACACCAGTCCAGCAACATGAAAATCGGAATCGCCAGTAACAGTGCCTGGGCAATCGGCGGCAGATAAACGCCGCCAATTTCGAAATCAATGGGCAAGTTGCGGTTCTCCTTCCAGGCCTTGAGGTTGCAAATAATCGCCGTGCCGCTCGAGGAACGACACCACAATCAGCAGCGCCACACGCATGCGAAACACCGACCAAAGATGTTCATGACTGGTGGCGTGCAGCTCGTCCAGCTCATCTCCGAGTTGGTGCAACGTGGCCAGCAGCGCCGCAAGCTGGACATCGTCGCGACCGGCAACCAAACGACCAGTCTTGCGCAACGCCGACGCCAGGCGTTGGCCGAACGCATCGGTAAGTAGTGCGTTGTTCTGCGCCTGCTGCCGCAGCTGATGCATGGCCACGCCCAAGGCCACGCATGCCAGGCTGATTTCATACAAGCGCTGCATGGCACGATCGTTCGCCGCTGGCAGCAGGCCAAGCATGCTGGTCAGGCGATCGGTCATCCGACTCTCGAAAGCGAATTGTTGTTCATCGGTCGCAGGCATTTTGCTCAGTTGGTACACCTGCTCCCGCGCTTCGCCATACAGGCGCCGGATGCGCAAGCCCGGGCGGAACGGGAAGATCAGCGCATAAACGATCAGGGCCAGCATCGCTGCGCTGACGTAGGCGCCGGCGAATTCGAACCATTGGATTGCCGTATTCTGCCCAGTACCGGTGTTTTGCGGCCCGAGCATGAGAAAACTCGACAGCCCAAGGCCCATGCCTATGCCGGCGGTGGCCGGACTGGAAATTCCCACGGCAATGGCATAAAGCAGCGGCGCCAGCAGCAAGGCCAGCAGCTCGAAATCACTGATCGCCGGCACCAGCATGAATTGATAGAACGCCGACACCACCAGCGCCAGACCCAAGCCTCGCGCATAGCTTTGCGCAGCCATCAGCGGACGCGGAAAAGTCGCCATCAGCGAGCAGAGAATCCCCACCAGAATCATTCCGCCGCGCGCGCCATCCCAGGCGGTTTCGATCCAGATCAACCCGCTGACCAACAGCGCGGTAAAGGCACGGATCGCATTCATCGAAGCCAAGGTGAAATCCAGATGCAACGGACTGCTCTGGCCGCGATAGAGACAACTGGCCGGGCGCCCTTCCTGAATCGCGTCGCTCAGTTCGAGGATCTGCTCAAGTTGCTGCAACAGGCGCGCCTGCTCCCAACGCAGCGCCCAAGCCAATGAACGCAGGGTCGCGCTCATGTTCTCGGTCTGCTGCTCGGCCTTGTACGCCAATGCTTCGAACTGTTGCTGCAAGGTAACGAAACGCTGCCGATCGGCGCCAGACAGCGCGCGACCCTGTTGCGCCAGCTGCTCAAGCAACGCCAACTCCTCGGCACGCAGCTGCTGGACCTCCAGCGGCAGATCGCCCTCCCAGCGTTCGATGAGCAATTCACGCTGATGACGCAGCGCGGTCAGTCGCGAGGTCAGCAGCATCAGTTGATTGCCGAGCAGCAATACCAGGTTGTCGGCACTGCGCAAACGTGGGGCATCGAAATACAAATGACGGCGCAAACCTTCCAGCGCGCTGATCTCACCGAGCAGTTGCATCTGCCGGCGCTGGAAATCGGCTTCGCTTTCTTCCGTGCGAAGCACCTCGGCGGCGTGGCTGGCGGCCAGTTTGATGACCTGATCGATTTTGGCGAAATAGCCCTTGGCGACAGCTTCAGGCCGTGCCGTGAGCAAACTGACCACGCAGACACAAGCCACCGCCAACAAGGTTTCGGTGACACGGGTAACCGCTAGCAGAAAGGTGCCGTCCTGATCCGGAATCGCCAGCAAGGCCACAACCACTGCGGTGTAGCCACTAAGCACGAACGCCTGGGAGCTGGTGTAGCGCAACAAGGTGCCGCCCGCCGTGCACAGCGCCAGCCACAACGCCAATGTCGTGATGAACGGCAGCGGCGCCTGAGGGAAAATCGCCATGATCAGCACCGCCACCGCCGCACCCACGGTGGTGCCGATCACCTGG
Source organism: Pseudomonas sp. Marseille-Q5117 (assembly GCF_946901175.1). Lineage (NCBI taxonomy): Bacteria > Pseudomonadati > Pseudomonadota > Gammaproteobacteria > Pseudomonadales > Pseudomonadaceae > Pseudomonas > Pseudomonas sp. Marseille-Q5117. The sequence continues at coordinate 177,486 of NZ_CAMPPP010000005.1, forward strand.
CCGAAACTGCGCGCCAGTGCCATCCCTGCCAGTGGCTGGCTGACGATCACCACGGCCATGATTGACCACTTCGGCTGTTCGAGATCGAAGATGAACGCCAGATAAAGGGTCAACAGCCCGGCGGCGATGGTCCGCAGGGCAAACAGCAGAACAGCCTGACCGGGATGGATCAAAGCCTTGAAATAGGTGTACAGCGCAGACATGGGCACTCTCTTTAAAACGACTTCTGCAAGCGTAGACATTGCAGCAAAAGCCTGACGGATTTCACAGTCGACACGTGTTGTAGGACGATTCGCCGGCAACGGTTTGACTCACGCGCCAAGCTGAACGAAGCTTGCCGCTCTGCTCAAGTTCGAAGCTTTCGGAAACCCGCATGACTCAGTCCCGCCGCAACCTGCTGATCGGCTTAGGCCTCGTACTGATCCTCGGCGTCGTCTGGCTGTCCTGGCGCAGCAGCACTCCGACCATCCCCGATGCTATCAAACATGGCTACAGCGAAGCGCTGAACGCCGCGCGCACCGGTGAACCCGGAGCGGCGCGCCAGTTGTACCAGCAATTGGGCCGCCCGGACATCTCGGTCAAGCGCCGGGTCTGGCTGCATGGCGAACTGCCCAATTACCCCAGTCCGCAGGCGTTGAAGCTGGCGGACATCGACTTGCATCACGAAGCGCCGCAAGTGCGCGTCGCAGCGATCAAAAGCATCGTCGGTCTGGTGCCCGGCGGGCAGCGCAGTCTGCTGCTAGGACCGTTGCTTGATGATGAAGAACAAACTGTCCGTTTCGCCGCGATCAATGCCCTGCTCGGCCTGGCCCCGGACGAGCTCGGCCTGTATTTCGCACCGCTACAGCAGGCCATCGACGGCTGGCAACAGACCTTGGAAAGCCAGCCGGAAAGCGCCGCCAACTATGCGCAACTGGCCCGTCTCTATATTCACAACGCCGAATACAAACAGGCCCAACAGGCTTTGGACAATACCTTGCGCCTGGAACCGGGCAACCTGCCGGCGCTGGTCATGCAGATCGATGTGCTCGACCGCCAGGGCCAGAGCGATGCCGCTCGCCAGTTGCTCGCCCGCCAACTCAAGGCGCAGCCCGATTCGGCCTATCTGCAACATGCCCTCGGCCTGTGGCTGCTGCACCACGGCCAGCGCGAATATGCCCTGCTCGGCCTGTCCAAAGCAGTCGAGCTGGAACCGGACAACAAGGATTATCGCTACGACCTCGCCACCACTCTGCACAGCGCGGAAGAACTGGAAGCGGCGCAGAAACAATTGCAGGAAATCGTCCAGCGCCACCCCGCCGACCGCAAGGCGCGGGTGCTGCTGATCAACTATTGGAAGGAAAGCGGCCAGTTGCAGAATGTGCAGATTCTGCTGGCGCAACTGGAGCAGCTCAATCCGGACGACCCGGCCCTGCAACAGGGTCTTTAATCAAGGTAAAGCGGGTGCAATCAACCACCTGTCGAAAGAAAAAGCGGAACCGTGAACATGCCCTGAGGTCAAGTTATTCAGGCGGCTCACTTAAGCCAGCCGCCGGATTACCCTAGTCATAAGAGGGCGTTTTTTGACTACATCAAACGAGTTGATCAGTGCAAAGGCCGCCGTCGGCATCGTAGGTCTGGATGACATCCTTGCCGGTGGCCTGTCCCGCGGCCATGTGTTTTTGCTCGAAGGGGAACCCGGAACCGGCAAAACCACCGTGGCTTTGCATTTCCTCCGCGCCGGTGCGCTGGCCGGGGAACGTTGCTTGTACATCACTCTCTCGGAAACCGAGAAAGAACTGCGTCAAGGTGCGCTCTCCCACGGCTGGGAGCTGAACGAGAACATCAAGATCTTCGAGCTGACACCGCCGGAAAGCCTGCTCAATGCCGAACATCAGCAAAGCCTGCTGTATTCCTCGGACCTTGAACTGGGCGAGGCGACCAGGCAGATTTTCGAAGTGGTCGAACGCTTCAAACCGACCCGTGTAGTGCTCGACAGCCTTTCGGAGATCCGTCTGCTGGCGCAGAGCTCGTTGCGCTATCGTCGCCAGATTCTGGCGATCAAGCATTACTTCGTGCGCTACGACGCCACCGTCCTGCTGCTCGATGACCTGACTACAGAATCCCTCGACAAGACCGTGCACAGTGTCGCCCACGGCGTGATTCGCCTTGAAGAGCTGACGCCAAGCTACGGCGCCGAGCGTCGTCGCGTACGAGTGGTCAAATATCGCGGGCAGAAATACCGTGGCGGTTTCCATGACTTCACCATCATGGGCGACGGCGTCCATGTTTTCCCACGCCTGGTAGCGGCGGAACATCGCGGTGACTACCCACGTCTGCAGCTGTCCAGCGGCATCCCGCAAATGGACGCCCTGCTCGGCGGCGGCATCGAGACCGGCTCAAGCACGCTGATTCTCGGCCCGGCCGGTACCGGCAAATCGATGATTTCGATGATCTTCGCCGCCGCAGCGGTGGCCCGAGGCGAAAAAGCCGCGCTGTTCATTTTCGATGAAGAGCTGGGCCTGCTGTTCGAACGCATGCGTCATCTGGGCATCGACCTCAAAGCCTTGCAGGCCACCGGTAATCTGCTGATCGAACAAGTAGACGCCGCCGAATTGTCTCCCGGTGAGTTGTCCCATCGCGTGCGCCGTTGCGTCGATGAGCTGGGTATCAAAACCGTGGTGATCGACAGCATCAACGGCTATCAAGCGGCGATGCCGGAAGAAAACGCGCTGGTGCTGCACATGCACGAGCTGCTGCTGTACCTTAACCGCAAAGGCGCGGCCACCTTCATGACGGTCGCCCAGCACGGTCTGGTGGGCGATATGCAGGCGCCGGTCGATATCACTTACCTGGCCGACACGGTGATTCTGTTGCGCTACTTCGAAGCCCTCGGCAAAGTCCGCCGGGCGATCTCGATTATCAAGAAACGTACCGGCAACCACGAGTCGACCATCCGTGAATACCGGATCTCCTCGCGTGGCATGACCATCGGCCAACCGCTGGAATCGTTCCAGGGCGTGCTGCGTGGCGTGCCGACCTACATGGGAGCGAGCAATCCATTGCTTGAGGATGAAAGCTTGTGACGGTCAACACGCCGTTGGCCGAGCGGGTGCTGGTTCTGGCGCCCATGGGTCGTGACAGCCAGATCGCGTTGATGATTCTCAACGAAGCCGGTTACGGCGGCATGGTGGCGCCGAATCTCGGCGCTCTGTGCACCGAACTGGAGGTCGGTGCCGGGTTGCTGCTGATTGCTGCTGAAGCGTTGCGCGGACCGGAACTCGAAGGGCTTATCGCCTACCTTGACCAGCAGCCCGCGTGGTCGGACATGCCCATCGTACTGCTGACTCATCATGGCGGCGATGAACAAGGGCCGCCGTCGCGCCTCAGCACCCTGCTCGGCAACGTGACTTTTCTCGAGCGCCCCTTCCATCCCGCGACGCTGGTCAGTCTGGTCTCCGCCGCCCTGCGCGGGCGGCGACGACAATATGAAGCGCGCGATCGGCTGATCGACCTGAGTGAAAGCGAACGACGCCTGCAATCGACTCTGGAAACCCTCGAGCAACAGGTTGAAGAGCGCACCGCACAGCTTCGCCACAACGAAGAAGCGCTGCGCCAATCGCAGAAAATGGAAGCGGTCGGCCAACTTACTGGCGGCATCGCTCACGACTTCAACAATATGCTCACCGGCATCATCGGTAGCCTGGAACTGCTGCGCCGACGTCTGGCCCGGGGCCGGACCGAAGACCTCGACAGCCTGATCGATCTAGGCGTGACCTCCGCCAACCGCGCCGCCGGCCTGACTCACCGCTTGTTGGCGTTCTCCCGCCGGCAATCGCTCGACCCGAAAGCCGTGCAGATGAACACGCTGGTGCTGTCGATGGGCGAGCTGCTGCAACGCAGCCTCAATGAGAGCATTCATCTGGAAATGCGCCTGGACGACAACCTCTGGGTTGCCGAGGCCGATCCCAATCAACTCGAGAGCGCCCTGCTCAACCTGGTCATCAATGCCCGTGATGCGATGCCCGAGGGTGGCAAACTGGTGGTGGAAACCAGCAATCAGGTCCTGCATAGCGACTTCACCGCCGCTTACAGCAATCTGGAGCCGGGCGATTACGTGATGCTCAGCGTCACTGACAACGGTAGCGGCATGCCGCAGAGTGTGGTCAGCCGCGCGTTCGATCCGTTCTTTACGACCAAGCCGATCGGCCAGGGCACCGGCCTCGGACTGTCGATGATCTATGGCTTCAGCAAGCAGTCGCGCGGGCATGTGTCGATCGACAGTGAAGTCGATCAAGGCACCACGGTAAAACTCTACCTGCCGCGTTTCCGTGGTGAAGAAGTGGAAATTCCCGTCTCGGATTCGCAGCAGGCTCCGTATGCGATGGATGGCGAAACCGTACTCATCGTCGAAGACGATCCGGCTGTGCGCGTGTTGGTCAGCGCCGTGCTCAGTGAGTTGGGTTATGCGTTCGTGGAGGCCGGTGATGCCGACGGCGCCATGCCGATTCTAAATTCGACGCAGCGTATTGATTTGCTCATCAGCGACGTTGGCCTGCCGGGGATGAACGGTCGTCAACTGGCGGAGGTTGGTCGGCAATACCGGCCAGGTCTGAAAGTGTTGTTCATCACCGGTTATGCCGAGCACGCGGCGGTGCGCGGTGGCTTCCTCGACTCGGGAATGCAGATGATCACCAAGCCCTTCACCTTTGATCTGCTCACCGCCAAGGTGCGCGAGATGATCAATAGCTGATTCTCATGCAGGAGCTGCCGAAGGCTCGGCAGCTCCTGCATGACCATCAGGCCAGCAGTTCCTGAATCTTTTCCTGCAACACATCCAGATCGAACGGTTTTTCCAGGATCGGTGCCTTGCTGGTGATCGGGCTGCCGGTTTCACGGATTTCCTGCGGGTAGCCGCTGATGAAAATCACTTTGAGGTCCGGTCGCAATTTCACCGCTGGCTCGGCAATCTGCACGCCGGAGATCCCGCCCGGCAGGCGGAAATCGGTAATCAGCATGTCCAGGTGAGGTTTGCTGGCGAGGATCTCGAAAGCCTGCTCGCCATTTTCCGCTTGCAACACGCGATAGCCCTGCCCTGACAGGTAATCCGTCAGGACCATCAAGATAACCGGTTCGTCTTCGACGACGAGTACTACATCTTGCGCATCTACGCTCATGGGAAGCCTTTGTTCGGTCAATAGCTGCTGATACGACCGTGTGGTCACTCAGAGGTTGCGTCGGATATGCCGTTTTCCTGGATCGGCAGACAAACGCGAAACAGGGCGCCTTCGTTGATTTCACTCTCGACGACGATGGAGCCGCCATGGGCGGCGACGATCTGCTCGGAAATGAACAGACCCAGCCCGAGCCCGGCCACCACCGTCTTGGCGGACACCCGTTCGAACTGCTGAAAAATACGCTTCTGGTTCTCTGCGCTGATGCCGATGCCGTGATCCTGGACCTCGACCCGAGCCTCGTCAGCTTCGCGATAGACGCGCACCTGAATCGGGCTGCGACCGCCGTAACGCAAGGCGTTGGTCAGCAGATTGGACACCACTTGCTCGATGCGGAACTCGTCCCAGCAACCTTCGACCGGCTCGGACGCCTCAAAGGAAACGCTGGTTTCCGCCGCTTCCATTTGCGGTGCAAAATTTTGCAGCAGATTGCTGACCAGTTGCACCAGATCGAAACGACTCGGGCGGATCGACAGTTTGCCGGTGCGTATCCGCGAGACATCGAGCATGTCTTCGATCAGACGGATCAGACTTTTGATCTGCCGCTCATCGCGGTCGACCATCGCCTGCATCTTGTCGAGGGTGAACGCCGCGGCGTTGTCCCGCGCCAGGTGCATTTTGCGCAGCTGGGTTTCAAGAATCAGCCCATTGAGCGGCGTGCGCACCTCGTGGGCAACGATGGACATGAAGTCATCGCGCATGCGCACCGCTTGTTCCAGCTCAAGCTGCGTGCTTTGCAGCTGTTGCAGCAGCGCTTCCTGCTCACGGCGGGCCTGCTCGAGCGCCTCGACCTGCTGTTTCATGGCCTTGCTCTGGCGATACAGATCGACGAAAACGTTGACCTTGCTCTTCACCGCATGAATGTCCAGCGGCTTGTGCAGGAAGTCCACAGCACCGCTTTCATAGCCTTTGAACGCGTAGTTGAGTTCACGGCCAGCGGCGCTGACGAAAATGATCGGAATGTTCTTGGTCTTCTCGGTGCCGCGCATCAACTCGGCCAATTCGAAGCCATTCATGCCCGGCATCTGCACGTCGAGAATGGCCATGGCGAATTCGTGTTGCAGCAACAGCGACAGTGCTTCGTCCGCCGACAGAGCCTTGTAGACCGTGCGATCCTCGCGCTTGATCAGCGCTTCCAGCGCCAGCAGGTTTTCTGGCAGATCGTCAACGATCAACAGTTTGGCTTGGATATTACTCAGCATGCGATTCGTTCCAGCTCGACTAGCAGACGGCCGATGCCGTGAATGGGTAGGACATGATCCGGCTGCAGAACGTTCAGTGCAGCCTGGGGCATGGTGGCGACTTGTGCATCATCGGGGTCTTGAACAATGGTCAGGCCGCCGCAGCGCTTGACGCAGGCCAGCCCGCGCGCGCCATCCTGATTGGCGCCGGTCAGCAGCACGGCGGCGAGTGTCTCGCGGTAAACGTCAGCGGCCGATTCAAACAGGTAATCAATAGACGGCCGCGAATGATGCACGCGATCCTCCAGGCTCAGCGACAGGCTGCGATCCGCTTCGACCGACAAGTGATAACCGGGCGTGGCGAAATACACCGTGCCGGCTTCAATGTCCTGCTTGTCTTCAGCTTCCTTGACCGGCATCGCCACACGGCGGGAGAACACTTCGGCCAGATGACTGCGGCGCTCTTCCGGCAGATGCAGAACGATGATGATCGGCAGCACATAGCCTTTGCGCAATGGCCCGAGCAGGGTCAGCAACGCCTCGACACCGCCTGCGGAGGCGCCGATCACGACGGCCTCGATGCGAGGCAGGCTCGGGGTGTCGTTCATGATTTGCGGTAGATCCGTTCTTGTTTGACCAACGCCTCGAACTGGCTCGAATAGTTGGAAAAATCCAGGGTTTCCTTGCTGCCCAGCACCAGAAAGCCGCGATGCGACAACGATTCATGGAACAGCCCGAACGCCCTGTCCTGCAACTTCTTGTTGAAATAGATCAGCACGTTGCGGCAGGAAATCAACTGGGTTTCGGAGAACACGCTGTCGGTGGCCAGGCTGTGGTCGGCGAACGTCACGTTCTCGCACAGGCTCTTGTCGAAAATCGCGTAGCCGTAGGCTGCCGTGTAGTAATCGGCAAACGAACGCTGACCGCCGGCCTGCTGATAGTTGGCAGTGTAGGCGCGGACGTTTTCCATGGAGAAAATCCCTTGCTTGGCCTTCTCCAGCGAGCGCGGGTTGATGTCGGTGGCGTAGATGATCGTGCGGTCGAGCAAGCCTTCTTCGCGCAGCAGAATCGCCATCGAATAGACCTCCTCGCCCGTGCTGCAACCGGCGATCCAGATCTTCAGCGACGGATAGGTGCGCAGCAGCGGCACCACTTCCTTGCGGATCGCCAGGAAGTGCGACGGATCACGGAACATCTCGCTGACCGGGATCGTCAGCAGTTGCAGCAGTTGCATGAACGCCGTCGGGTCGTGCAGGACTTTTTCCTGCAGGGCCGAAATGGTCGCGCATTCGAACTGACTCAGCGCGTGCTGCACCCGGCGCTTGATCGAAGCGCCGGAGTAGTCGCGAAAGTCATAGCTGTATTTCAGGTAGATCGCCTCGATCAACAAGCGTAATTCGATTTCGCTGTTGCGCTCGGCTGAACTGCTGCGTTCCACTAGATGCGTTCCATTTTCGGTAACCACACACGTATCAGCGAGAACAGACGATCAAGGTCGATGGGCTTGGCCAGGTAATCGTTGGCGCCCGCTTGCAGGCAGCGCTCCTGATCGTCCTTCATGGCCTTGGCCGTCACCGCGATGATCGGCAGCTTGCGCCAGCGCGGATCCTTGCGGATTTCCATGGTGGCTTCGAAGCCATCCATTTCCGGCATCATTACGTCCATCAGCACCAGGTCGATGTCCTCGACTTCATGAAGTTTCTCAATCGCTTCGCGGCCATTACGGCCGATCACCACGACTGCGCCTTTGTGTTCCAGCGCGCTGGTCAGGGCGAAGATGTTGCGCACATCGTCGTCCACCAGCAGCACTTTGCGACCTTCAAAGACCTTGTCGCGGCTGCGCGCGGTCTTGAGCATCTTCTGCCGTTCATGGGACAGCTGCGATTCGACTTTGTGCAGAAAGAGTGTGACCTCATCGAGCAACCGCTCCGGGGAGCGCGCGCCCTTGATGATGATCGAGCGCGAATACTTGCGCAGTTCGGCCTCTTCATCGCGGGTCAGATTGCGGCCGGTATAAACGATGACCGGCGGGAACGAGCAGATGTCCTCGGTGGACATGCGCTTGAGCAGATCGTTGCCGAGCATGTCCGGCAGCTTGAGGTCGATGACCATGCAGTCGTAGATGGTCGTGCGCAGCAGTTCCAGGGCGTCCTGGGCCAGGCCGACGGCAGTGATTTCGATGTCTTCGTCGCCAATCAGCCGCGCGATGCTTTCGCGTTGCAGATCGTCGTCTTCGACCAGCAGCACGCGTTTGACCTTCTGCGTCAGCTTGGCTTCGAGACGAGCGAACACGTCCTTGAGCTCTTCGCGGGTGGTCGGCTTCACGGCGTAGCCGATCGCGCCCATGTGCATGGCGGCTTCGACGCGGTCTTCCACGGAAATCACGTGCACCGGAATGTGCCGGGTTTCGGCGCGTTCTTTCAGGCGTTGCAGCACAGTCAGACCGGAATGATCCGGCAGGCGCATGTCGAGCAGGATCGCATCCGGCACGAATTCGCGCGCCAGGTCGTAACCTTCGTCAGCGCCGTGGGCGACCAGACACATGTAGCCCAACTCATGGGCCAGGTCATAGAGGATACGGGCGAAGTTCGGCTCGTCCTCCACCACCAGAATGCAGCGGGTGGCGAACGGTGCCTTGTCGCGATCGTCGGCAAAGCGCGGGATGACTGCCGGAATCGCCGATGCGAGCGGAGCCGCAACAGCAACTGGCGCAGGCGTCACAGGTGCCGGGTGGAACGTCAGCGGCGCGGCCGGCGTTTCGCCGAACTCGTGATACTGGCGCGGCAACACCAGCGTAAACGTGCTGCCCTGCCCTGGCACGCTGTCGACGCTGATCGAACCGCCAAGCAACGTTGCCAGATCCCGCGAGATTGACAGGCCCAGACCGGTGCCGCCGTACTTGCGATTAGTGGTGCCATCCGCCTGACGGAACGCCTCGAAGATACTTTCCTGCTGATCGGCGGCGATACCGATCCCGGAATCCTTGACGCTGAAGGCGATATGATCGTTCGGCTGCGCAGTGATGGTCAGGCTTACGGCGCCGTGCTCAGTGAACTTGATCGCGTTGGACAGCAGGTTCTTGATCACCTGCTCCAGACGCTGACGGTCGGTGAACAGCAAGCCAGGGGCGTCCGGCTGAACTTCGACGCTGAAGGCCAGTTTCTTGTCCGCCGCCAACGGTTCGAACATCGAACGCAAGCCGTCGACCAGACGATCGACGCGGGTGTTTTCGGCAATCACTTCAAGCTTGCCGGCCTCGACCTTGGAAATGTCGAGAATGTCGTTGATCAGGTTGAGCAGATCGTTGCCGGCCGAATAGATCGACTCGGCAAACTTGACCTGTTCCGCCGACAGATTCTGCTGCGGGTTCTCCGCCAGCAGCTTGGCCAGAATCAGCGAACTGTTTAGCGGCGTGCGCAGTTCGTGGGACATGTTGGCGAGGAATTCGGACTTGTACTTGCTCGAGCGTTGCAGCTCTTCGGCACGCTCTTCAAGCTGGATCTGCGCATGATTCAGCTCGGTGTTTTTCTTGTCCATCGCATCGCGCTGCTCGGCGAGCTGCTCGTTGGTCTGCTCCAGCTCCACTTGCTGGGTTTCCAGATGCGCCTGGGATTCCTTGAGAATCCGCGACTGTTCTTCCAGCTCTTCGTTGGCAGTCTTCAGCTCTTCCTGCTGCACTTGCAGCTCTTCATTGAGCTGCTGGGTTTCGGCGAGCACTTCCTGCAAGCGCTGACGGTAACGCGCCGCTTCGATCGAGGTGCCGATGTTGCCGGCAATCAATTCCAGCAATTCGATGTCGCGCTCGGACAGCGGACGCAGGAAGCCCAGCTCGATCACACCGTTGACCCGATCGTCATCGCTGGTCGGCACCACCAGCACACTGTGCGGCAGGCCTGCGCCGAGACCGGAGCTGACTTTGAAATAGTCGCCCGGGACCGCGTCGAGACGGATCAGGCGCGCTTGTTCTGCGACTTGGCCGACGATGCCTTCGCCGCTGTAGATCGTTTGATTGAGCTCTTCCTGCTCGCGGGAGAAACCATAAGTCGCCACGCGCTTGAGGCCGCCATGCTCTTCACGCACATAAAGCGCGGCGACGGCAGTGCCGAGGTATTGCGCGCAGAATTGCAGAATGTTGCGCCCCAGCAGGTTCAGCGTCAGTTGCCCCAGCACCTGCTCGGCCAATTGTGTCTGGCCGTTGCGTAGCCACGCCTGTTTCTCGAGGCGTTCAGCGCTGGCCAGCTGCGCGGCGAGGTTGGCGCTGTAGTTGGTCGACAGGTTGAGCAAATCACGGCGGCCGATGTAGGCCAGCAACCCACTGATACCGACGATGAAAATCAGATAAAGGGTGATGCTCCAGATGGTGGTGCGACGCACATCCTCGTTGCGCGTGGCGCGCAGCACTTGCTCGGTCTCGATGACGTCCTCGAATTGCTTGCGGATCTCATCGGTCAGGCGCTTGCCCCGCCCGGCCTTGACCGCGCCGCGATAATCACCGCTGCTGCGCTGCAGATCGATCATCGACTGCGCGTAATTGGCCCACTCCACCTGCAAGGCTTGCAAACGGCGCAGGCGATCGGTCTGCACCGGATTATCGGCGGTCAGCTCCAGCAACGTATTGAGGGCAACATCAATGCGCGGCTTGGCGATCTCATACGGGTCGAGGAAGTGCTCGTCACCGCTGAGCAGATAGCCGCGCATGCCGGTTTCCAGATCAACGGTGAGCTTCACCGCTTCATTGGCGTTATTGATCACCCGGTCGGTGTGCTCGACCCATTGGATGACCGACAGCAAATAAGTGATCAGCGAGACGAAGAACACGGCGCTGAGCACGCCGACGCCCAGCGGCAGGCTGACGTTGCGACTCAGAAGTTTGCGGAACCGTTGTTCATCAACCGAGGACGGAGAGGACATGGGGCAGCCTTGTCGAACTGTTGAAAACCCGAGAGTTTGCCCCAAAACCCCGCCATGGATCCATTTTTCTCACACAAATGATGGCATTTTCCTACACGCGCCTGCGCATTGGACGACGCCAACGGTTATCCTTGCCGCACCGCACTGACCTGTTCTTTTTTGTATCAGCTCGGGAACTTGTGGCTATGCGCCACTTACTCATGCAAGAGTCCGGCAAAATTCGCTTGCCCGGTATCCCCCGATTTCAATTTTTGAGAGTCCTGCCATGTCTGCCAATGCCTCCACTATCCTTGTCGTAGAAGATGACGACATCGTGCGCATGCTCATCGTGGATGTGCTGGAGGAGCTGGAATACACGGTATTGGAGGCTGATGACGGCAACGCGGCACTCGAGATCCTTGCGAATCCTGGCAAAGCCATCGATTTGATGATGACCGACCACGGCCTGCCTGGCATGGATGGTCGCGAACTCTCTCAAAAGGCCCGTCAGCTGCGCCCTGCTCTGCCCATCCTGTTCGCCAGTGGTTATGCCGAGACTATCGAAGTACCCGGCGACATGCATGTCATCGGCAAACCTTTTTCGATTGACCAGTTACGCGACAAGGTCAAATCCATACTGGAATAGTCCTGCAGATCTACCAGCATCAGGTGGAACCCGAGCGATCTTGATCAACCGGCACTGGCGATGAGCACACATCACTGTGGTTTAATTGCGCCCTTTTTTACGCGCCGAGAATTCAGTGATGTCCCACTCCGTTCCCACCAAAGTCCTGGTCATCGGCTACGTCTGGCCCGAGCCCCGCTCTTCGGCGGCCAGCGGGCATGTCATGCAGATTCTGGAAGCGTTCCTCGAGCAAGGCTGGGAAATCACGTTCAGCAGCCCGGCCGGCCCCGGTGAACACAAGGCTGATCTGACCGCGCTGGGCATTCGCGAAGTGCCGATCGAACTCAACAACAGCAGCTTTGATACGTTCATCAGCGAGTTGGCGCCGGATATCGTGCTGTTCGATCAGTTCATGATGGAAGAACAGTTTGGCTGGCGGGTGGAGAAACACTGTCCGGACGCCCTGCGCATCCTCGAAACCTCCGACCTGCAAAGCCTGCGACATGCGCGTCATCAGCGCCTGAAAGACCGGCTGAAAAGCGACGACGAACAGACTGATTTCACCGAACTGTTCGCACCGGCATTGCACGAAGAATTCCAGCTGATGGCGAGCACCGATCTGGCCAAACGGGAAATCGCTGCGCTGTACCGGTGTGATTTGAACCTGATGATTTCCGAAGTCGAGATCGACCTGCTGGTGGAGGAATTTGGCCTGCCTCGGCAAATCCTGCATTGGTGTCCGTTGATGATTGATCTTCCGGACACCGCCGCGCCAGGTTTCGAAGAGCGCGCGCATTTCCTCAGCATTGGCAACTTCCGTCACGCGCCAAACTGGGATGCCGTGCTCTGGATGAAGACCACGCTCTGGCCGCTGATCCGCGCGCGCTTGCCTCGCGCGCAACTGCATATCTATGGTGCCTATACGCCGCCCAAAGCCACCGCATTGCACAACCCGGCCCAAGGCTTTCACATCATGGACTGGGCCGAAGATGCGCTTGAAGTGATGTCCGCAGCGCGGGTCTGCCTTGCGCCATTGCGCTTTGGCGCGGGAATCAAGGGCAAACTGGTGGATGCCATGCTCTGTGGCACGCCAAGCGTAACGACACCGATCGGCGCCGAAGCCATGCACGGCGATGCTCCTTGGCCGGGCGCCATTGCCCTGGACGCAAATACCTTCGCCGAACAGGCCGTGCAACTGTACGAAGATCCAGCGCGCTGGCAGCAAGCGCAGATTCAGGCTTCGGCACTTTTGCAGCAACGTTATCAGCGCAGCGTACATGGCCCGCGTCTGATCAACCGGATAGATGATTGCCGACAACACTTGGCACAACTTAGAAACGACAATTTCACCGGCGCCATGCTGCGACATCACACACTCAAAAGCACTCAATACATGGCTCAATGGATCGAAGCGAAAAACCAGTTGAATCCAACAGAGCGTTGATTACATCAATTACATGACTTGCATTAAAAGCGAACTTTCGCAATAACGTTAACATGCCTATAAACATCCTGCGCGCAACTAATCAACCACTTCGCAGGATATGCAACATGGAAAACTTCGACGATATACCAACCCATCAATGGATGGCTGATTCACCACAAATCGATAATCTTTCGTTATTCGAAATGACCCTGCCCGGCGCGCACAACGCCGGCTGTGACTGGGAAGCTTCTTATGCCCTGATTCCCGGGAAAAACTGGCTTGCCTGCCAGGACGTTTCGTTTTATTCGCAGTTGAATCGCGGCGCTCGCGCACTTGATGTACGCCTTGTTTACAACAGCAAGGCGAAACAACTGGCGAGATTCCGTTTCCAGCACAATGGATTCAACTCTTCGCGAACGCTTGAAGACCTGATCAGAGACCTCAAGGGGTTTTATGAAAGAAGCCCGAACGAGTTTATCGTTCTGGACTTCCATGAACTTTCCAACGCTACAGATCCATTCAACCATGAGGAATTCAGAACAGCTTTGCTGGAGCACCTTGGGGAACGGATCATTCCCACCGAAAATCTGCATCTGACAATTGGCCAACTCAAAGCCATCGATCCATTGCAGCGCATTATGGTAGCTGCGCCGATGACCTGGGAAACCCTGGACTTCCGCTTTTATAGCCAGGTCAATCACAAGTGGATCGGCAAATCACAGGTCAGCACCTCGGATCTTTATGGCTATATAGACAACGTACTGAGCACACCTGTCAGTACGCGCCGCCCGTGGTCGCTGTCGGCAACCAGTTACACACTCGGCGGGCCACAGCGAATCCTCGACAGTCTTGACGAGTGGTTCGACCCGGAAAAATCCGATTGGGCGCGCAAGTGCAACATCATCAATTTCGACTTCATCAAGAATTCGAACATCGTGCGTTTCTGCCAAATGGCCAACTTGCAAAAGGCCCGCGACAAGCTCAGCTGAACGGTCTCCACGGACGGCCGATCGGAAGTGGCACAAATGGCAAAAAACGAGGCATGATCGCGCAGCGATAATAAAAAAAGTGCCTCGTCATGACCCGAACCGCTCGCGTGACCGACCCTTCCTACGAGTTGATGGACGACCATAACGGCTTGTCCATCATCTACCGCCAGCACGGCTTCCCCTGCCCGCTGGTGCGCTGGCATTTTCACAAGGAATACGAACTGCACCTGATCGTCGCCAGCTCGGGCAAGGTGTTCATCGGCGATTACATCGGCAACTTCTATCCGGAAACCCTGTTTCTGACCGGTCCCAACCTGCCGCACAACTGGATCAGCCAGGTCGCTGAAGATGAAGTGGTGGAGAAGCGCGACATGCTGGTCAACTTCACCGACGAATTGTTCGAGAGCGGCCATCAGGTGTTCGCTGAGCTGAAATCCCTGGCGCCACTGCTAGAGCGTGCGCAGTACGGTATTGAGTTCCGCTGCAAACGCACGATCCGCCAGGCCATGACACTCATGCAACGGATCGCCGACAGCACGGGCATCACTCGCCTGGGGCACTTTTTCATCCTGATGGAATTGCTCGCGGCCAGTGATGACTTCCAGTTGTTGTCCGGTGCCACCACCCCGCAATTGGCCGACGAACATAACATCGACCGCACCAACCGCGCGGTCGATTACATCTTCAGCCATTACGCCCGGGACATTTCACTGGAGGAAGTGGCCGAGCATCTGGGCATGACGCCGACTTACTTCAGCCGAGTGTTCAAACAGGCGACCGGGCGCAACTTCATTGAGTTCGTCAACCGCCTGCGCATCAGCAAATCCTGTGAGTTGCTGGCCGATGGCGACAAACCGGTGACCGAGGTGTGCTTCGAGTCGGGCTTCAACAATATTTCCAACTTCAACCGGCGCTTTCAGCAACTCAAGGGCATGACGCCGTCGCACTATCGGCGGCTGGCGGTGCAGCGGCTGACTGAACAGAACCATCTCTGACGACACTATCCCTGTGGGAGCGAGCCTGCTCGCGAAAGCGGTCTGTCAGTCAAGAACCCTGTGACAGGGATATCGTCTTCGCGAGCAGGCTCGCTCCCACAAAAAACCGTGCCCCGGCTGGCGAAATCTGTACGCATTCGCGAACGATCCTTCGCGCAAAAGCCCTTCCCTGCGTTCCCCCGCTCAAACCCCAGTGCAAAAAAGTATCAACAAAAGTGCTAGGGATGATTTGTCAGCCCTTCGATTGAGGGCTGTAATCAGCGCAGATTCTTCCTGCATTCGGAAGACACAAAAACAATAACTGTCCTTCTGCCCCGTCGGGTGTCAGAAAAGGAGTGCACGATGCAACCCACTGCAAAAGCTCTGCTCGCTCTCACCTGCATGACCCTCAGCAGCGTCAGCCTTGGCGCCCAGACCCTGACCATCGCCACCGTCAACAACAGCGACATGATCCGTATGCAAAAACTCTCGAAAACCTTCGAGAGCGAGCATCCGGACATCAAGCTCAATTGGGTGGTGCTGGAAGAAAACGTCCTGCGTCAGCGCCTGACCACCGACATCGCCACTCAGGGCGGCCAGTTCGACGTGTTGACCATCGGCATGTACGAAGCCGCACTCTGGGGCGGCAAGGGTTGGCTGGAGCCGATGAAGGATCTGCCGGCCAGTTACGCCCTCGACGACGTCTTCCCGTCGGTGCGCGAAGGCCTGTCGGTGAAGGGTTCGCTGTATGCGCTGCCGTTCTACGCAGAGAGTTCGATCACCTATTACCGCACCGACCTGTTCAAGGCAGCCGGGCTGACCATGCCGGAGCGGCCGACCTGGGAAGAGATCGCCGGGTTTGCGGAAAAACTCACCCAGAAAGACAAAGAGCAATACGGCATCTGCCTGCGCGGCAAGGCCGGTTGGGGCGAGAACATGGCGCTGGTGACCACGGTTGCCAACGCTTACGGCGCGCGCTGGTTCGATGAGCAATGGAAACCGGAATTCAGCGGCCCGGAATGGAAAAATGCGCTGAATTTCTACGTCAACACCATGAAGAAATCCGGCCCGCCGGGCGCATCCAGCAACGGCTTCAACGAAAACCTCGCCCTGTTCAACAGCGGCAAATGCGCGATCTGGGTCGATGCCAGCGTCGCCGGCTCGTTCGTCACCGACAAGACTCAGAGCAAGGTCGCCGATCATGTCGGTTTCACCTTCGCTCCGCATCAGGTCACGGATAAAGGCTCGGCGTGGCTGTATTCGTGGGCGCTGGCGATTCCGACCAGCTCCAAGGCCAAGGACGCAGCAAAAACCTTCAGCGCCTGGGCCACGTCCAAAGAGTACGGCGAACTGGTTGCCAAGACCGATGGCATCGCCAACGTGCCGCCGGGCACCCGCGCTTCGACCTACAGCGATGCGTACATGAGCGCAGCGCCGTTTGCCAAGGTGACGCTGGAATCGCTGAAAGCCGCTGACCCGAGCAAACCGACGCTGAAACCGGTGCCGTACATTGGCATTCAACTGGTGACCATCCCTGAATTCCAGGCGGTGGGCACCCAAGTCGGCAAGCTGTTCTCGGCGGCACTGATCGGCCAGACCACGGTGGATCAGGCGCTGGCGGCGGCGCAGCAGACTACGGAACGCGAGATGAAGCGCGCGGGTTATCCCAAGTAAGCGCTGAACGACTTGCTCCTGCCTCTTGTGGGAGCGAGCCTGCTCGCGAAGGCGTCGTGTCAGCCAACACACATGACACTGATCCGGCGCTTTCGCGAGCAGGCTCGCTCCCACATGGGGATCTCCATAGGTCTGTATGACTCGGTTGTGAATGCCATGAATACTTCAACTGCCAAAGCCCACATCGAACTGTCGCCACCCCAGCGCAAGCTGCGGGTGCGCAATCCCGGCTGGTTTCTGGTCAGCCCTTCGGTGGCGCTGTTGCTGCTGTGGATGATCGTGCCGCTGGGCATGACCCTGTACTTTTCGATGATCCGCTACAACCTGCTCTACCCCGGCGAAAACGAATTCGTCGGGCTGGAGAACTTCACTTACTTCCTCACCGACTCGGGTTTCATGCCCGGCGCGACCAATACGTTGTTGCTCGTTGGCAGCGTGCTGCTTATCAGCGTGGTCTTCGGTGTGTTGATCAGCGCGTTGCTGGAGGCCAGCGAATTCCTCGGTCGCGGCCTGGTGCGGGTGATGCTGATTTCGCCGTTCTTCATCATGCCCACCGTCGGTGCGCTGATCTGGAAGAACCTGATCTTCCACCCGGTCTCGGGAATCCTCGCCTACATCTGGAAGCTGTTCGGTGCGCAACCGGTGGACTGGCTGGCGCACTACCCGCTGCTGTCGATCATCATCATTGTTTCGTGGCAATGGCTGCCCTTCGCGATCCTGATTCTGATGACCGCCATGCAATCGCTGGATCAGGAACAGAAAGAAGCCGCACGCCTGGACGGTGCCGGCCCGATCGCGATCTTCTGGCACCTGACCCTGCCGCATCTGGCGCGGCCGATTGCCGTGGTGGTGATGATTGAAACGATCTTCCTGCTCTCGGTGTTCGCCGAAATCTTCACCACCACCAACGGCGGCCCCGGCTACGCGTCGACCAACCTCGCCTACCTGATCTACAACCAGGCGCTGGTGCAGTTCGACGTCGGCATGGCCTCGGCGGGCGGTCTGATTGCGGTGGTCATCGCCAACATCGCCGCGATCATTCTGGTGCGGATGATCGGCAAAAACCTGACTGACAAAGCGTGAGGCCTGCCATGACCCTCCAACAATCCCGCCGCCTGCAAAGCCTGCTGCTCGGCACCCTGGCCTGGGCCATCGCGATCGTGATTTTCTTCCCGATCTTCTGGATGGTGATGACCAGTTTCAAGAGCGAAATCGACGCCTTCGCCACGCCGCCGCAGTTCATCTTCACGCCGACGCTGGAGAACTACCTGCACATCAACGAGCGCAGCGATTACTTCAGTTTCGCCTGGAACTCGGTGGTGATCTCCTTCAGCGCCACCGCCCTGTGCCTGTTGATCGCGGTGCCGGCAGCCTACTCGATGGCGTTCTACGAAACCCAGCGCACCAAAGGCACGCTGCTGTGGATGCTCTCGACCAAAATGCTGCCGCCGGTGGGCGTGCTGATGCCGATCTACCTGCTGGCCAAGAGTTTCGGCCTGCTCGACACGCGCATCGCGCTGATCGTGATCTACACGCTGATCAACCTGCCGATCGTGGTCTGGATGGTTTACACCTACTTCAAGGACATCCCCAAAGACATCCTCGAAGCCGCCCGCCTCGACGGTGCGACGTTGTGGCAGGAAATGGTTCGCGTGCTGCTGCCGATCGCCAAGGGCGGCCTCGCCTCGACCGTGCTGCTGTCGCTGATCCTGTGCTGGAACGAGGCGTTCTGGTCGCTGAACCTGACCTCTTCGAATGCCGCACCACTGACCGCGTTGATCGCCTCGTATTCAAGCCCCGAAGGGCTGTTCTGGGCCAAGTTGTCGGCGGTGTCGACCCTGGCGTGTGCGCCGATTCTGATCTTTGGCTGGATCAGCCAGAAGCAACTGGTGCGCGGCCTGTCGTTTGGTGCCGTGAAATGAACTGAAAAGCAAAAGATCGCAGCCTTCGGCAGCTCCTACATGGAATGTCCAATCGGTATAAACCTCCTGTAGGAGCTGCCGCAGGCTGCGATCTTTTGATCTTGAAAAACAACAATGCGGAGGCCCATCTCATGGCCAACCTGAAAATCAAGAATCTGCAAAAAGGCTTCGAAGGCTTTTCCATCATCAAGGGCATCGACCTGGAAGTGAACGACAAGGAATTCGTGGTCTTCGTCGGCCCATCGGGCTGCGGCAAATCCACCCTGCTGCGCCTGATCGCCGGCCTTGAAGAGGTCAGCGGCGGCACCATCGAACTCGATGGCCGCGACATCACCGAAGTCAGCCCGGCCAAGCGTGATCTGGCGATGGTGTTCCAGACCTACGCGCTGTACCCGCACATGACGGTGAAAAAGAACATGTCGTTCGCCCTCGATCTGGCCGGCGTGCCGAAAGCCGAGGTCGAGCGCAAGGTTGGCGAAGCGGCGCGGATTCTCGAGCTCGGGCCGATGCTCGAGCGCAAGCCGAAACAGCTCTCCGGCGGCCAGCGCCAGCGCGTGGCGATCGGCCGTGCCATCGTGCGCAACCCGAAGATTTTCTTGTTCGATGAACCGCTGTCCAACCTCGACGCGGCGTTGCGCGTGCAGATGCGTCTGGAGCTGCTGCGCCTGCACAAGGACCTGCAAGCAACGATGATCTACGTGACCCACGATCAGGTCGAAGCGATGACCATGGCCGACAAAGTCGTGGTGCTTAATGGCGGCAGAATCGAACAGGTCGGCTCGCCGCTGGACCTCTATCACAACCCGGCCAACCTGTTTGTCGCAGGCTTTCTCGGCACGCCGAAAATGGGTTTCCTCAAAGGCAAGATTGCCCGCATCGACGGCGCCAGCTGCGAAGTTTCGCTGGACGCCGGCACGCGTATCACCCTGCCGTTCAACGCCGCCAACCTCAGCGTCGGCAGCGCGGTGACGTTGGGCATTCGTCCGGAACATCTAGAGCTGGCGCAACCCGGCGACTGCACGTTGCAGGTGACTGCCGACGTCAGCGAACGCCTCGGCAGCGACACCTTCTGCCACGTCACCACCAGCGCCGGTGAAGCCCTGACCATGCGCGTGCGCGGCGATCTGGCCAGCCGTTATGGCGAGCAATTGAGCCTGCGTCTGGACCCGACTCACTGCCACCTGTTCGACGCCGAAGGTGTGGCGCTGACCCGCCCACTGCGCGCTGCCGCCTGATTTCGAGACTATCCGATGAAACTCAACCAACAGAACCTCAACCGCCTCGCCGCCGAAGTGCAACTGCCGGGCTACGACCTCGGCGACACACGCCAGGGCATTGCTCACATCGGCGTCGGCGGTTTTCACCGTGCCCATCAGGCGTATTACACCGATGCCTTGATGAACACTGGCGAAGCGCTGGACTGGGCAATCTGCGGCGTCGGCCTGCGCCCGGAAGATCGCCGCGCCCGCGATGATCTGCGCGAGCAGGATTACCTGTTCACTCTGTTCGAACTGGGTGACAGCGATGACACCGAAGTGCGCGTCATCGGCGCGATCCGCGACATGCTGCTGGCCGAAGATGGCGCGCAAACGCTGATCGACAAACTCGCCGAACCGCAGATCCGCATCGTTTCGCTGACCATCACCGAGGGCGGCTACTGCATCGACGACAGCACCGGCGAGTTCATGGCGCACCTGCCGCAGATTCAACACGATCTCGCCCATCCCGAGGCGCCGGGCACCGTATTCGGTTTCCTCTGCGCCGCGTTGGCCAAACGCCGTGCGGCGGGTGTTCCGGCATTTACCGTGATGTCCTGCGATAACCTGCCGCACAACGGCGCGGTCGCGCGCAAGACGCTGCTGGCGTTCGCCGCGCTGCGTGATCCGCAATTGCGCGATTGGATCGAGCAGAACGTCAGCTTCCCCAACGCCATGGTCGACCGCATCACGCCGATGACCAGCACCGCGCATCGCCTGCAACTGGCCGACAAACACGGCGTCGACGATGCGTGGCCGGTGGTCTGCGAACCGTTTGTGCAGTGGGTGCTGGAGGACAAATTCGTCAACGGCCGCCCGGCCTGGGAAAAGGTCGGCGTGCAGTTCACCGACGATGTCTCGCCGTACGAAGAGATGAAAATCAAACTGCTCAACGGCAGTCATCTAGCGCTGACGTATCTGGGCTTTCTCAAGGGTTATCGCTTCGTCCACGAGACCATGAACGATCCGCTGTTCGTGCAGTACATGCGCGCCTATATGGATCTGGATGTCACGCCGCAGCTGGCGCCGGTGCCGGGCATTGATCTGAGCGAATACAAGGACACGCTGGTGGCGCGGTTCTCCAATCAGGCGATTGCCGATCAACTGGAGCGCGTGTGTTCGGATGGCTCGTCGAAGTTTCCCAAGTTCACCGTGCCGACGATCAATCGGCTGATTGCCGATGGCCGCGAGACCAAGCGTGCAGCGCTAGTCGTGGCGGCGTGGGCGCTGTATTTGAAGGGCGTGGATGAGAATGGCGATACGTATGAGATTCCGGACCCGCGAGCGGCGTTCTGTCAGGGATTGGTGGCGGACGATGAGTTGATCACCGAGCGCCTGTTGGGCGTGGAAGAAATTTTCGGCACGGCGATACCGAAGTCGGCGGAGTTTGTTGCGGCATTCGAGTGGTGCTGCCAGAGTCTGCGCGAGGTTGGGGTTTCGCGAACTCTGGGACGAGTTCTAGCCTGATCCTGCGGCGATGCGACTGACGTCTTCGCGAGCAGGCTCGCTCCCACAAGTGATGTTGGAACACTGACCTGTGGGAGCGAGCCTGCTCGCGAATAGCCGCCATACTCGGAAACACCCTGACATCCTGAGGACCTCATTGTGACCAGCCAACAACTCTTCCTGGGTATCGACTGCGGCACCCAAGGCACCAAAGCGATTATCCTCGATGCCGACAGCGGCCAGGTGCTCGGTCTGGGCGCGGCGCCGCACACGATGATCAGCGGCGCCAACGGCCGCCGCGAACAAGACGTTCAACAGTGGCTCGACGCATTCGTCAGCGCCACCCGCCAGGCCTTGCAAGCGGCAAACGTCGACGGCCAGGCGATCCGTGGCGTTGGCGTCTCCGGCCAGCAACACGGCTTGGTGCTGCTCGATGAGCAAGGCGCAGTGCTGCGTCCGGCCAAGCTCTGGTGCGACACCGAAACCACGCCGGAAAACGAGCGCTTGCTCGCACACCTTGGCGGAGAGAAAGGTTCGCTGGAACGCCTCGGCGTGGTCATTGCGCCGGGCTACACGGTGTCGAAACTGCTCTGGACCAAAGAGCAGCATCCCGACGTGTTCGCACGCATCGCCCGAATTCTGCTGCCTCACGACTACCTCAACTACTGGCTCACCGGCCGCGCCTGCAGCGAATACGGCGACGCCTCCGGCACCGGCTATTTCAATGTGCGCACGCGGCAGTGGGATTTGCAGATCCTGCGCGACATCGACGCCAGCGGGCGTTTGCAAACCGCGCTGCCGGAGCTGATCGACGCGCACGCCGCCGTCGGCACTCTCCTGCCGGCAATCGCCGAGCAACTCGGCATCAACCCCAACGCCGTGGTCTCGAGCGGCGGTGGCGACAACATGATGGGCGCCATCGGTACCGGCAATATCCAGCCCGGCGCGATCACCATGAGCCTCGGTTCTTCCGGCACGGTCTACGCCTATTCGGAGGAGCCGAACGTCAGCGCCGATGCCTCGGTTGCCACGTTCTGTTCCTCCAGCGGCGGCTGGCTGCCGTTGATCTGCACCATGAATTTGACCAACGCCACCGGGGCGATTCGCGAACTGTTCAAGCTCGATCTGCCGACCTTCAACCATCTGGTCGCACAATCACCGATCGGTGCCGAGGGCGTGAGCATGTTGCCGTTTCTCAACGGCGAACGCGTCCCCGCCCTGCCCCACGCCACCGGCAGCCTGCATGGCCTGACCATCGACAACCTGACCCAAGCCAATCTGTGCCGCGCCGCCGTCGAAGGCACCACCTTCGGTTTGCGCTACGGGCTGGATTTGCTCCGCCAGAATGGTTTACAAAGCCTGCGCATCTGCCTGATCGGCGGCGGTTCGAAGAGTCCGGTGTGGCGGCAGATCGTCGCCGACATCATGAACGCCCCGGTGATCTGCACCGAACAAAGCGAAGCCGCCGCACTGGGTGCGGCGATTCAAGCGGCGTGGTGCGCGTCGCGCTCTAACGGCGATGATGTCTCCCTGGCCGAGCTGTGCGAGCGCTGCGTGAAACTCGACGCGGGCAGCGAAACCCTGCCGATCGCCGCCAATGTCGCGGCGTTCCAGCAGGCCTACGAACGCTATCAACAGCATGTCGCAACCCTATAACGAGCAAACAACTATGTACCTGGTGTGTGGCGAAGCCCTGTTTGATTTCTTCAGCGAAAACGATGCCAGCGGTCTGGCCTCGAAAGTCAATTTCAAGGCGATTGCCGGTGGCTCGCCGTTCAACGTCGCCGTCGGTCTGCGCCGCTTGGGCGTGGACTCGGCGCTCTTCGGCGGCCTGTCCACCGACTACCTCGGTCGCCGTTTGCAGCAAGTGCTGCAGGAGGAAGGTGTGCGTCCGGACTATCTGGTGGATTTCGCCGCGCCAACCACTCTGGCAATGGTCGCGGTAGGCGCCAATGGCTCGCCGCATTACAGCTTCCGTGGCGAAGGCTGCGCCGATCGGCAATTGAGCGAGGCGCATCTGCCGACACTTGGCGACGAGGTGCGCGGCCTGCACATCGGCTCGTTTTCGCTGGTGGTGCAGCCGATTGGCGACACGTTGCTGAAACTGGTTCAGCGCGAAAGCGGCAAACGCCTGATCAGCCTCGACCCCAACGTACGCCTCAACCCTGAGCCGAACATCAACCTGTGGCGCGAGCGCATCGCCACGCTGGTGCAACTGGCCGATCTGATCAAGGTCAGCGACGAAGACCTGAGCCTGCTCTACCCCGAACAGGATCCGCAAAACGTGATTGAAGGCTGGCTCGAACATCGCTGCCAGATTGTCTTTCTGACGCGCGGTGGCGACGGCGCAACGGTGTTCAGTCGCGCTCATGGCTCATGGTCTGTGCCTGCCATTCCGGTGAAAATCGCCGATACGGTCGGCGCCGGCGATACCTTTCAGGCGGCGCTGATCACGTGGCTGACCGAGCACTCGCTGGACTCGGTCGCTGGCGTGCAGCAACTGAGCCGCGAGCAAATCGACAGCATGCTCAGGTTCGCCGTACAAGCCGCCGCACTGACCTGCAGCAAAACCGGTCCGGATCTGCCCTATCGTCATCAATTGAGCTGAGCGCGTAGACTGTCGGCCTTTTTGCGCACGACGGAAAACAGCTCTTGAATCACAGGCACATCCTCGCCCTCCTGACCCTGGCCACTCTGCTGAGCGGTTGCGGCACCTCGCCGCCCCGCTCCCCGGAGGACATCTGCGCAATCTTCCGCGAGAAAAGCGATTGGTACGACGCTGCGCAAGTCACCCAGAAACGCTGGGGCGTGCCGATCCAGGTGCCTTTCGCGATCATGTATCAGGAATCCGGCTACCGCTACGACGCCAAGACGCCACGCAAATACCTGCTCTGGGTAATTCCGTGGGGCCGCGTCTCCACCGCTTCCGGTTATGCGCAAGCCAAGGATGAAGTCTGGGCCGACTACCAGAAAAGCACCGGCCGCAACTGGGCCGATCGCGAAGACTTCGACGACGCCATCGACTTCGTCGGCTGGTACATGGACAAGACCACCTCGATCAACGGCGTGTACAAATACGACGCCTATAACCAGTACCTGAACTACCACGAAGGCTGGGGCGGCTTCCGCAACAAGACCTACGCCAGCAAGGCCTGGCTACCGCCGACCGCGCGCAAGGTGCAGAACCGTTCGGATCTGTATGCGCAGCAATATGCCGGCTGCAAGGAAGACCTCAATCGCGGATTTTGGAGCCGGTTCTGGCATTGGTTGTAGAAGCCGTTCGCGAGCAGGCTCGCTCCCACAGATGCCGACATATTCTGTGATCACGTAGATCCCCTGTGGGAGCGAGCCTGCTCGCGATAGCACCCGATCAGACACTAAAAATTCATGCGATGCCCGGTTTTACTGGCTCAAACCGCCTCCCTAAGGGTTTTCCCTATGGCATCAAGGCCTCACACCTACGCCATTTGCGCCTTGAATGAGGCCGTCTAATCCTGCAACATCCATCACCTGCTTATTCAACGGACGGAATTCAAGGCATGCTGGACGCCAATGCAACCCACATCACCCTCTCGATCGAAGACGCCAACGCCGACCTGCAAGTCCTCAGCTTCACCGGTCGCGAAGCCCTCAACGAACCGTTCCGTTTCGACCTCGAACTGGTCAGCGCCCGCCCCGACCTGAAGCTCGAAGAGCTGCTGCACAAGCGCGCCTGCCTGACGTTCGGCGCTACCGGCGAAGGCAAGATTCACGGTCAGGTCTATCGCATCGAGCAGGGCGACTCCGGCAAGACCCTGACCCGCTACAGCATCAGCCTGATGCCACAACTGGCCTATCTGCAGCACAACCATGATCAGCAGATCTTCCAGCAACTGACGGTGCCGAAAATCATCGCCCAGGTGCTGGAAGATCGCGGCATTCTCTCCGACGCCTACAGCTTCCAGCTCGGCGCCGAGTACCCGGAACGCGAGTATTGCGTGCAATACGACGAGTCCGACCTGCATTTCATCCAGCGCCTGTGCGAAGAAGAAGGCATTCACTTCCACTTCCAGCACAGCAGCAGCGGCCACAAACTGGTGTTCGGCGACGACCAGACGGTATTCCGCAAACTGAAGCCGGTCAGCTACCAGCAGGACTCCGGCATGGCTGCGGAGAAACCGGTGATCAAGCGCTTCAACCTGCGCCTGGAAACCCGCACCACCCGCGTCAGCCGTCGCGACTACGATTTCGAAAAACCCAAGCTGCTGCCCGAAGGCGCGGTCAAATCCGAATTTGCCCCGGATCTGGAAGACTACGATTACCCCGGCCGCTTCACCACTCGCGAGCGCGGCAAGTTCCTCTCGACCCGCGCCCTGGAGCGCCATCGCAGCGACTACAAACTCGCCGAAGGCAAAGGTGATGAACCGACGCTGACCAGCGGCCATTTCCTCACGCTCGCCGAACACCCGCGCGCCGAGTGGAACGACCTGTGGCTGCTGCTGGAAGTCTTCCACGAAGGCAAACAACCGCAAGTGCTCGGCGAAAACGTCACCAGCGACGTCACCGACAACAAGAGCGATTTCCACCAGGGCTACCGCAACAGCTTCCTCGCCACCCCGTGGGACGCGCACTACCGCCCTGCCCTCGAACACCCGAAACCGAAAGTACTCGGCAGCCAGACCGCCGTCGTCACCGGCCCGCCTGGTGAAGAGATCCACTGCGATCAGTACGGCCGCATCAAAGTGCAATTCCACTGGGACCGCGACGGCCAGTCCGACGACAAAACCACCTGCTGGATGCGCGTCGCCAGCGGCTGGGCCGGCGCAGCCTACGGCGGCATCGCCATCCCGCGCATCGGCATGGAAGTCCTCGTCACCTTCCTCGAAGGCGACCCCGACCAGCCCCTCGTCACCGGCTGCCTGTACCACAAGGAAAACGTCGTCCCCTACGACCTGCCGGCCAACAAGACCCGCAGCACCTTGAAAACCCTCAGCTCCCCGGGCGGCAAGGGCTACAACGAATTCCGCATCGAAGACAAGAAAGGCGCCGAACAGATCTACATCCACGCCCAGCGCGACTGGGACGAAAACATCGAACACGACCAGAAAATCCGCGTCGGCAACGAACGCCACGACACCGTTGAAGCCAATGTGTTGAGCGAGTTCAAGGTCGAAGAACACCGGATCACCCATCTGGACCGAATCAGCGAAATGCGCGCGGATGATCACCTGACGGTGGGTGTGACGCAGCATGTGAAGGTGGGGACTGGGCAGTTTGTTGAGGCCGGCAATGAAATTCATTATTACGCCGGCCAGAGAGTCGTGGTCGAAGGCGCCATGGAACTGACCGCCAAGGCTGGCGGCAGCTTCGTCAAGGTCGATGCGGGTGGCGTGACCATCAGCGGCGCTGAGGTGAAGGTCAATACCGGCGGCTCGCCAGGGGTGGGCACGCCGGCGGCGCCGTTGTTGCCGGGGCCGATGAAGGTTGTGGATGCGGATAAGGCGGGGAAAGTCCCTGTCCCGCTGCCCAAACGTCTGAATGAGTCTGGAATAACGCCGTTGTGCGGCAAGCAAAGCAACGGCGCCTGCAGCCGTAAGGATTGCACATGCATGTAAAAGCGCTCAGCGCCCTCCTCGAAGCTCCACGCCATGGGTTCGTTGATTTACCGAGAGAAAGCTCTGAATCAACACTGTGTTTCATTATTGACCCGGTTCGACAGCCTGACGCGATGAGCCGCCTTTATCGTGTTGGCGAACCGGTGGTAGATGCACAGGGCCTGTTCCTCAAAACCGCCTTCGCTGAGATCGCCGCTGACGGTCCGCTCTGGATCACCGCGCCGTGGGGCAGTCGCCTTGCGGCTGAGGCAGCAAAGCTGTGCGAGGAAAATTTCTCTGGCATTGCCATTACCACAGCTGATTCTGACAAAGCGCTCGCCCATGCGCGCTGGCTCTTGCGCGCTAATGATGGCTCTGGCGGACAAAGCCTGCTGAGCTACCACAAGCCAAGCCTGTGGGCCGCGCTGGCCTATACCGCTGGCGACAACTCCCATCAGCTGTTCGGCCCTTGGCAGCACGTATACAGCCCAGCGCCGGTTCATTTTGGGCGCAATAAAGGTCCATGGCTCAGTTGGCGCGCCGTCTCGGAAGTCGAATGGCTGGGCGATACTTCAGTGTTCAGCCTGCCGCCATCCGCGGCGAACGTTCAAGAGCATTTCGGTTGGATTTATTGGGCAGATGACCATCACGCAGATTACGGCGAGCCGAGCGATGAGCATCTGCCCAACCTTGTGGCAAACCTCAATGTGCTGGTTGCCCACAATATTTACGAAGGCCGTCACTTGCTGAAGCTGGGGTCAATCACAAATGGCCCACTGCTTGAAACACAGCCACAGGCAATGGCCATCCTGCAATCCAGGGAAGAGTCGTTCATCAAAGTACAGCAGCTGCAGCAACTTACCACCAGCGTTGCTGATGAACCCGTCCGTTAAGAATGAATGGAAGCGAAATGGATACTGAAATCTCAGAAGCAACAAAGGTAGATCGCGACAGCTCTGCGGCAACTGCCTCAGCCCCGTCGACACCGGTTGAAACGAAACCTGCCTTGGAGCTTGATCCTCAGCCTGTAATGCCTGCCAGTTGCCCCAACGCGTTCGACAAAGTGGAAACGGCTTGCTCGACAAGTTATGGCGAGGTGATCTACGCAACCAAGGAAAGAATGTTCTATCTGCTGCCTGAACGCGCTGCAAGCTCGATCAAAGAAGCGATGAATGAACTTGAGCAACATATCAGCGCAAGCAAGTCTCCTGAGGAACGTTTAAAGGGGATGAACACCGCGGGGTTGCTCGAGTACTTCCTCGAACCCAAGTTGTCAAACTTCCTGCAAGGTGAACAGAAAAGCCGAATGCTGGAAATCGAAGCTCAGGAGCCGGATATTGCGCAGCCAACCATGGCCATGCGCTTGAAATCCGTGAGCCGTGACGCCCGAAATTCAGCGGCGCTGGAGAAGTTGCCGGATCAGAGTGAGTACGCACGGAACCGGGCACTGGCCGGTCAGCAACAGGCTAGCCTGCTTGAGGCCAACTCCGAGGGGCAAAAGCTGCAACGACTCTACAACGAGTGGAAGAAGCTGAAGGCTGTAGCAATAGAGCAAGCCAAGATAGCTGGCTATATCTATGAAAGTGGCAACCTGTTTTCGCCCGGTGCTCTTGAGGCTAGAACTCGTGTTCAGACCTATCTGAAAGCCCGTGCGGCACTCACAGCCAGCGGCAAGCTGACTACTCTCAAAGAAGAAGATTTCAAGAAGAACAAGAAGGCGTATCTGGACGCCACAAACTGTGTGATCGATGGCAAGGCCCGGATGTGCGGTTATTTGAACGATGTGGCCAACGAACGCAAAAAAATCGAAAAAGACTTTGCTGCCTATATCGATTCGATTTTGAAAGTCGCCGACTATGGCTTGGCACTTCCTGAGTTTGCCCTCATTCCTGACACAGGCGAAATCAGCGCAGGTATCGAGAAATTCAAATCATATCTCG
This sequence comes from Pseudomonas sp. Marseille-Q5117, assembly GCF_946901175.1. Classification (NCBI taxonomy): domain Bacteria; kingdom Pseudomonadati; phylum Pseudomonadota; class Gammaproteobacteria; order Pseudomonadales; family Pseudomonadaceae; genus Pseudomonas; species Pseudomonas sp. Marseille-Q5117. The sequence continues at coordinate 206,595 of NZ_CAMPPP010000005.1, forward strand.
AGATGGAACAGCGGCAGGTCAAACTGGCTGAACAAATCCGCACCAAATACAAAGCCTGGATTGACGCCAGCGGCCAAAACGTAGCGGCACCAGCGGGCATCGTGCAGGCTGAAAAAACCGAGTGGCAGCGCATTCAACAAGAGCGCATGAAGCTTCGCGATGATGCAGAAGCCGCTGTAGCCGCAGCCCTACCACTGCGCCATCTGTTGTGGGAGCCAGAGCAATTTCAGCCGAAACCGGAAGAGCGCCTGGTCAAGGCTGGCTTTCCGTTGCGCGAAGTGGCGCTTTTCAATAGCCCCAACAGTCCGGTCAAGCATTTGAGTCTGCTTAATCTGGAAGGCATTGAAAAAGCCTTGAAAAAAGACGTAAGCGCGCTCGGTGCTACTGCAAGCAAAGACCTGCAGAAACTTCCCGGCAACAGCAACGGGAAAGCGCAAACTGACACAGACGATAACCCTTTCCATGAATGGCTACGCCTCGAAGGCGCGATGGCCATCAAGGATCAGGAAAGCAACTGGTTCGATGAAAAAGGCTGGTTCGATGTAGAACTCTTCCATTCCTATCTCAAGTCGAAAAAACTGACAGTGGATACTATTGAGGACGCAGGCGCCCGCAAAGACTGGGGGCTGCGCCTTCGGCAGCTGCTGTTCAAAGAAGAAGTTCGAAGTTCGTTGCGCCTGTTCGATAACAGTCCTCAAGCACAATTGGTTCGTTGCCTCACGCCACCACAGTCCTCCATCCACACTGGAACCAAGGTCACTGGTCCGAGCTTCAGCGTCACCGATAACTTCAAGGCCTCTGCCAAAGCCGAAGCCAGCCTTGGGATTGACTTGGCACGCGGTGAAGTTGAGTTGATGAAGATGGATCTGCCGGGTAAAGATCAAGCAAAAGACATCCTGATCCCGTACCTGGATTACGAGAAAAACCGCAAAAACCTGAATCTCGGCAGGTTTTCGATCCATTTGGGCGCTAGAGCGTGGGGCTACACAGGCGCTACCCTCCTCCTCTCCTCCAGCGTGCAGTTGGGACGTGCAAACGTACAAGGCGGCCTCAATCTTCCGGAAATCACCGATGCAAAACGTCCGGAGACCACCAATGCCGTAGCAACTACAACTAGAAGCGAACCTGTTCTGGCGGGCGACGCCGCGAAAGTACGGGTTGAAGATGGGGCTAAAGCCCAATTCAATCTCTTTGCAGGAGTTCAGGCTGGGATTCTGCTGACAGGCGCCTTGAACTGGGCTCCGCCGAAAGATATCGCTATGTTGCGCACCGCCCCTTCGCCCGGCATGGCGAACACCGTCAACAACGCGAAAGCTAGCCAATGGGCGAGCCTGGCCAGACTCACAGCAGGCTTTACTGCCGCGTATGGGCTGGGTACTACGGCAGATATTGGGATCTCCTTGCATGAAGGCCGCTTCATCATGCGGTTCAAGGCTTCCGTCATCGTCGGCGCTGGCGTCGGCGGCGAATTTCAATTTGAAGTAGGCTATGACGGTGTTACTGACTTGATTAACTTGCTGCGACGGGAAATGCATAAAAATCAGGATAAATCGCTAATTTTTGTGACGGACGAAGCCGCCGACTACATCGACAAACTAAACTTTCTTGGCGCTGCCGGGATGGAAGTGGCGATGACTTACATGCAAGGCGTTGATATGGTGATGTCGTTATATGAGGCGTTAACCGGGGGCGGCAGAGGAGCAATTATCGCTCATACGATTATGAATTATCATAATCAAGCTGAGTTAGACCAATGGATCTTGGCAGCGACTCCAGGTGCGCTTGGCCCAATGTTGATGACATTGATTTCCGCGCCGGAGAAATTCAAGATTTCGGAATATGGAGCGCCTAGTGCAAGCTCTAAAGCCACAGAAAAGTCTTATACAAAAGACCAGTGTCAACTGCTTCAGCAGCAGGCTGTTGAGCGCATACTAGGATTGATTGTCCGCCAAGCGGAAAAGCAAGGAACAATAACCCTTGCCCAAGCACAATTTGAAGAAGCATGCATGAGCATGAATCGGTTCGGAACCAAAGCCGCAGACGAAGCAGAACAGCTATATTGCGAGAATCGACTGCATATGGACAATTTCATGTCAGAAGCAATTCTGCGACTGCACGACGATGCGAACGACGAAATGCGTGCCCGGTATAAAGCGCACGTGAACCTTTTAGGCGCGAACCTAGATGGCTTTTGTCACAGAACCCGATACTACGGACAAACTTTTGTTCCTGGCGGAAAAGCAAAATATGTCCCTCCAGCTACATACATCAAGGGATAAAAAAATGTCGCGCACACTTATATATATAGCAACCGCAATTGCAACCCTCTTATCAAACAATGTACTTGCCGAGCTTACACCAACTCAGCAGGCCGCAAAAACTCGTGGGATAATGCTTTTCAATCAATACAAACCAGCAGAACTGGAACTTCGCATAGCAGCCGAAGCGGGCGATGCGGAAGCACAATTCTATTTAGCTGACGAGCTTCGTCAAAAAAAACAAGGAATGACTGTCGAAGCGCAAAAATGGTACGAGGCATCAGCATCACAGGGTGATTATTATGCGATGTTTAAACTCGCCACCGTATCGGAAGACCTGTGCTCGGTTGTCAACCAATGTCCTGCTAGTAGTAAAAAACCAAGTGACTGGCTAGATTTATTGATAAAAACTGCTACGCCTCGCGCTTTGGGTGGCGACGGCGAAGCGATGGCTGTGCTTTACAACGCGACTGCAGAGTTGGATTGGTTGCAGAAATCAGCAGCGGCTGGATATGCGCCGTCACAGTGGTTGCTCGCTAATCGTTACGCCGAGGGGGAAGGCACATTTTTGCTACCTTGGAAAAGAAAGACTGCCGAGGAGGAGTTGCTAAAGGCTGCTTCGGAAGGAGGTTACCCTCCTGCAATGATCGAATATATTTCGATTCTTTCCCAGCGAAATGATCTGGCAGGTGTTCGGCATTGGTGGGAAGAAGCGGCGAAAACCGGTTATCAAAATGCCGTCGCAACCTATGGTGCATATCTTTCCCACACGCCCGACAAAGTTGGCTACCCCGTCGATTTGATCAAGGGCTACGCACTGGTCTCTTTGCTTAAAGAATTGGATGGCGGTGGAAACGTTCAAGTCTATGTGGAAGGGAAGCTTCCTAAAATTGCTGCAAAAATGACATCGAACCAGATTGAGGAAGCGGAAAAATATGCAATTGAGTGGAAGGCCACCCACCCGCCCCTTTCTTTCTTTCCAAGGAAATTAGGTTTTTAATTAGTAATGAAGCAGAATGCAAGAAATAACCGGTACGAGGCTAATCTTCCCCAATTAGAACGATCGACAGCCTTGTCGTCCGCGCTCTGCCGTATCGTTTTCAAAAGTTTCACAAAGACCGATATACCAGCTAAACAACTGCAACCGAGAAACAACTTAGCACTTACACTACCAAAAGTGATCACCACTACGCTTATTTTATTAACGTTAGCGTCGCCCCAGTCACTGGCGCTTACGAACGAACAATCTCAGGCAAAAATCAAGGGCATTGAACTATACAATCAACACAAAGCCATCTCCGCAATTGAAACATTACAAATAGCAGCCGAAGGCGGTGATGATGAAGCACTTTACTATTTGGGAGAATCTATAAGAAAAAACAACAGATACATGACTCAAGAAGCGCGAAAGGCTTACGAGGAATCAGCAAAAAAAGGCAATATTTACTCTATGATTCGGCTCGGCGGCGCGGATCAAGATTTGTGCGTAACTATGAACAACTGTTCTTCCTCTGAGCAATCGCTTAAAGATTGGATGAACAAAGCCAAAAACCTTGCTACAGATCAGGCATCTCATGGTGACGCTGAGTCGATGTACCTACTATGGGAGATAACAGGAAACGATGAATGGCTTGAAAAGTCCGCAGAAAAAGGTTTTGCATTAGCGCAATTTCGTTTAGCGACCAAGTATCAAGAGGGGGGAGGCATGTTCCTACTACCCTCTAGCAGATCAGATGAAATCGAAAAATGGATGAAAGCCGCTGCAGAGAATGGTTATCCACCAGCCATGATGGGATTTGCCGCTACCAGGATTGAAAAAGCCGATTTGTCATCATTTAGAAAATGGAATGAAAAAGCTGCAGCCTCAGGCTATGCATCTGCAGTTTTTGGTTACGCGTCATATATTGGCGAAGCTGAACCAAAATACGGATTCGAATCAGACCCGGTAAAGTCATACGCACTATTGTCGAATCTACTGGAGCTTGATGGTGGTGGAAACGTAATAAACAACGTTAACGACGTATTGCCGGAAGTAGAAAAAAAGCTGTCAAAAGAGCAATTAGAAAAAGCAAAAGAACTCGCAAAAACGTGGAAGGCCACTCACCCACCGCTCTCGTTTTTTCCAGATAAGTTAGGGTACTGAAATTTAGCAGTACAGCCTTATCATTAATTTTTTTCGAGCACGTCAAAGCCCGTACCCTAATGATTCATATTGCAAACGACAAATGCCCGAGACAAGGGAAAAGCAACCGTAAATAACTCAGCTCATGTTCAAATCGGTTAACTCAGCCTTAACGCCACAGTCAGAGACTCCATATCACCGCACACCCTCAGCTCTCCCCCGCTGACGCCCAGTGCGGCAGGCTCGTTCGGCTTCGTGCCGGGCGCCTATCCGTTACGCTGGAGTCCCTTCATGAACATCCGTCCCTTCCTGCTCACCGCCACCCTCGCCTGCTGCTCATACACCGCATTGGCCCAAGCCAACGACACCTCCGCCACATCGAATCAAGCACCCTACCAATACGGCATGCCACTCCACGTGGCGAAGGTGCTGTCGCTAACCGAGCCGCCGACCTCGGAATGCAAAGTCATCACCGCCGACATGAAATACATCGACAACACCGGCAAGCCCGCACAAATCAGTTACAGGAAATTATCTGACGCATGCAGTCGGCAGAACTGACAGACGCTTCTGATTTTCCGGTTCGCCATAGGCGTGGGGTGGCTCCGACGGTTATGCTCGGGGCCTTCCCTACTGCCGCAAGGATTGGCCATGCAGTTGTCGTTCCGCACGTTGTCGAGCTTCACTTCAATCCTGTGTTTTTTGCTGGCGCTGGTCTGGGGATTTTTTCCGGAGGTGTTGCTGGCGATCTGGAGTATTGGCTATTCGGAAGGCACTGGCGTAGTCGCAAGGCGCAGCGCGGTGCTGTTTGCGGCGTTGGGGGTGATGTTTTATTTGCTGCGCAATGCTCCGCCGTCAGCGGCACGCAGTGCACTGAGCAATGGTTTCATCGTCGGCTGTTTCGGTTTGGCGGCGTTGGGTTTTGGAGAATGGCTCAATGGCCATGCCGGCCCCGGGATTTTGCTCGCGGTGCTAGTCGAGTTCGCGCTGGGCCTTGGTTTTGTACAGGCCCGGCGCGTGACGGTCGAATTGGGTGAAACGCTGGGTTAAACCGCTCGAGAACGAGCGCTGGTTTGATGCGTATTGGTTTGTTGCGCGAGATCGGATCGCAGTCCTGCGACCAGGTTGTTGATTTCACGGCAGCTGTTCAGGCGGCTGGCGTCGATTCCACTGACGTAGAGATCGGCTTGGTCGGTTCGATGGTCGCCAAATACTTTGACGGACATCGACAAGTCGGGTGACAGCGTGCACTGGCAGCGTTTCGGCAAGAAGCTGCTTTCAATGATATTGCGTAATTCCAAGGCAGATAAAAACATGGCGAACCCTCTCCTTTCTGTGCGATTGCCAATCAAGTATTCACGCTGACCCTTTGCTGCGCCTTCACGGGTGTGCCCCCGCTGTTTCCTTGGCGCGGCAAATGGTGGTACTGCGAAATGCCCATTGGAGTGTAGGCGCCCAAATCCAGTGCGCCTCACCGGAAGAACGCATAAAGCGTGCCTTTGATCGGTTCGTTTTACGCCCTTCAAAATCAAGCACTTGGAAATGTGGCCAGTATCCTGCTATTTGCAAATTGCATGAATGGACCACCCGTCCCCTGCAATCTGCAATCTCCGGGCAAATTTGCTTTCGAAGACTATGACGGCAAGAATGTCTCCCATTGCAATTCAACCCGCACGGAGGCCTCCATGAATTCCTTAAGCGTTTGCGCGATCACCGGCCTGTTGATCGCCAACCTTTCCACCCTCGCCCACGCCGCCAAGCTCGAAGACGTCGCGCCGTATCCCAAGGCCGAAGCCGGGTTTACCCGACAAGTCATCCATCTGCCCAAGCAAGAGCAGGAAGAGAATTTCCAGGTTGAAATTCTCGCCGGCAAAACTCTGGAAGTGGATTGCAACCGTCAACGTCTGGGCGGTGTGCTCGATGAAAAAAATCTGCAAGGCTGGGGCTATCCGTTCTATCGTCTGGAAAAAGTCATTGGCCCGATGAGCACGCTGATGGCGTGCCCGCCCGGCAGCCAGAAAAAGCGCGCTTTCGTTCCCGTCATCGGTGACGACTTCATGTTGCGCTACAACAGCAAGTTGCCAGTTGTGGTGTACGCGCCGTCGGACGTCGAAGTGCGTTATCGCATCTGGTCGGCGTCGGAAAAAGTCGGCACCGCCCTGCAGGAATAACCGGAGCGCTTGTTACGCCGGCACGCCGCAAGCAGCGGCGCGCTCGGCGACATGGCGCAGGCTGTCGAAGTTGATGTTGGCCCCGGAGTCGATGGCGACGAATGTCTGATCGCGAACGCCGCTGCGCGCCACGTACTGCTTGATCCCCGCCACGGCCAGCGCACCTGAAGGTTCAGTGATCGAACGGGTATCGTCGTAGATATTCTTGATCGCGGCGCAGAGCTCGTCATTGCTGACCGTGATTACCTCATCTACACAAAAACGGCAAACCTCAAAGCCATACGCGCCGATCTGCGCCACCGCTACGCCATCGGCAAAGGTACCGACGCTTGGTAGAACCACCCGCTCGTCCGCGCGCAAAGCGGCTTGCAGACAGGCCGAATGTTCGGATTCGACGCCAATGATCCGCACTTCCGGGCGCAGGTATTTGACGTAGGCCGCGATACCGGCGATCAAGCCTCCGCCGCCGACCGGGATAAAGATCGCATCCAGCGCGCCTTGATGCTGGCGCAGTATTTCCATCGCCACGGTGCCTTGTCCGGCGATCACTTCGGGATCATCGAACGGTGAAACGAACGTGCATCCGGTGTGTTCAGCCAAATGCAACGCGTGGGCCAGAGCAAACGGGAAACTCTCGCCATGCAGCAGTGCTTCGGCACCGCGACTGCGCACGCCGAGGACTTTGAGCTCAGGGGTGGTAGACGGCATGACGATCGTCGCGCAGATGCCCAACTCCCGTGCCGCCAGCGCTACACCCTGCGCGTGATTACCCGCCGATGCAGTGATCACTCCCCGCGCTCTCTGCTCTTCGCTCAGTTGCACGAGTTTGTTGTAAGCACCACGGATCTTGAAAGAGAACGTCGGTTGCAGATCTTCGCGCTTGAGCAAGATCCGGTTGCCCATTGTTTCAGACAACGCTGGCGCAAACTGCAATGGCGTACGCACCGCAATGTCGTACACCGGCGCGGCCAGAATCTTTTTCACGTAGTGCTCAAGCAGTGCTTGCTGGTCGGGGCTGTGCGGCATGGTCGTCTCCTGACATTTTTCAGAACCCCGGAGACAGAAAGTAAAAACCCGCCTCTAGGGCGGGTTGGGTGCTGCAGTCGTAAGCTAGCCCGCCAAATGAGGAATGGCGGTAATAATGCTTGGCTGGCGGCGCGATACGGTGAAAGTCATGGGCTGGAAATTAGCCTGCCGGCGGATGACAAGTCAATGGTCAATTGTGCTTCGCGCCGGTAGGCTGGCGATTCTGCTCATCACACCAAGGAAGGAAAGCATGATGTCCATCGCCCTGCCTCTCACCGCTTTGCTCGCGTTCAGTGGGTACACAGTTTCGGTAATGCTCCAGGCTGAACAGTCACTGATCGACTTCGGCATCAGCCTCATGTCACGACCAGACACCGCGCAGGTAGTCATCGATCTGTACCTGCTGGCGACACTGGCCGGTGTTTGGATGGTCAAGGACGCCCGGTCTCGGGGACGCTCCGTCTGGTCGGTAGTGCCTTATTTGCTGCTGACCACCGTGTTCGTTTCAGTGGGGCCGCTGTTGTACCTGGTGATTCGCGGAATTCAGGAACGGCGCAAATCTGCCGCTGCGCCGTCGGCCCAGCCTCACAATTTTGAATCTTCCTGAGAACTGAACAGTCACTGCAAATGAGAACAACAACTTCCGCTCCAAGCCGATGAACGTGGAGATTGACCATGAACATTCGCCAAGTGCTGTTCGCCGTCCCGCTGCTGGTCGCCGCCCTGGCCAGCCCTGCTGTTTTCGCCGTCGATGAAAGCGACGCCGTGAAAAAGCCCGAATGCCCGAAAGGCCAAGTGTGGGACAGTAAAACACAGCAATGCGTGTTGCAGACCAGCGGCACAACGCAGCCCTGATATTCGTCATACGGTTCAGGCCGTGGCCGGCAACCACAGCCTGAATCGCGCGCCACCCAGCGGCGAACTTTCAACCGTCAAGGTACCGCCCTGCGCTTCCAGTGCGCGGCGGCTGATCGCCAGACCGAGGCCGAATCCGCCGGTCGCGCGATCACGGCTGCGGTCGAGCCGATAGAACGGTTCAAAGATCCGCTCGCGCTCGTCGTCGGGAATGCCGATGCCATCGTCGTCAACCCATATATCACAACCGCCGGCAATGACCTGCACGCCAATCTGAATGCGCTTTTCGCAATAGCGCATGGCATTGCGCAACAGGTTCTGGATGGCCCGGGCGGTCAGGCGCGGGTCCAGCGCAAAGCGTTCGAGCTGACCGTGCAGCAGAACGTCAATCACGATGTCAGGCGACTCTAGTTCCTCATCGACACTGCCGAGAATGCTGTCGATGAACTCATCCAGCGACACCTCGATGCGCTCGGGCGATTGCGCCGGGTTTTGCAAACGGCTGTAGGAGAGTAATTCCAGTACCAGTTCATCCAGTTCACGGATGTGTGCGACCAGGCTCTGCAAACGCTCGCGGCTGGCGGCAGGCAAGTCTTCGGACAAAGCAAGCGCCAGGCCGAAATCCAGACGTGTCAGCGGCGTACGCAGTTCATGCGAGACAGCGTTGAGCAAGTCGCGCTGCTGATTGAGCAGGTTTTCGATATCGCCAGCCATGGTGTCGAACACGTTGGCGAGGCTGCCGATGTTCGAACTCGGTGCTATTCTGGTCCGCTCGCTCAAGTGTCCTTTGCCAAAGCGTTCGGCGGTCCCTTTCAGGCGCTCCAGATCGCGCCAGTGCGGACGCAGCCAAAGCAACAGGCAGCCGAGCAACATGGCGCCGATCAGCACGTTGATGCTCCAGTACAACAGATCGACGTCGACCGGATCGGGCGGCACGACCATGCGCACGGCCATGTCCGCATTCAGCGGAGTTACCGCCAATGTTCGCCAGCCCCAGTCGCCGATGCGCACCACGTTTTCACCACGGTGCAGACGTTCCTGCTCGATGGGCGTGAACACCGGGTCGTCGATTGGCGTCAGGACGATGTGCAGCGGCTGGAATTCCTTGTCCATCGCCGCTGCAATCTCCGGCCACTGCTCTTGCGGCGCAGCATGAAACTGCTTGGTGATCAGCGATTGCAGACCTCGGGAAAAGTCGAGGTTGTAGGTGACGAAGCGATCCCGGAAGGCCATGACCACCAGATCCGGCACCAGATAGATCGCCGCGCTATAGGAGACGATCGTCACCAGATACAGGCGAAACAGAATGCGAAACATCAGCTCAGCATTCCCATTCGGAGCGGCTGAACAGATAGCCCTTGCCCCACACAGTCTTGATCTTGCGCGCCTCGCCGGCGTGATCGTCGAACTTGCGTCGCAGCTTGGAAATCGCCACGTCCACCGAGCGATCGGTGCCGTTGAATTCAATCCCGCGCAGACGCTGAAGAATCTGATCGCGACTCAGCACTTCGCCGGCGTGCCGGGCCAGCACCACCAGCAGATTGTATTCACCGCTGGACAGCTCGACCGCTTGGTCGCGCCAGGTCACGGTGCGTTCGGAGAGGTCAATGCACAGATTGCCCATGACGATCCGGTCATTGACGGCCAACGGTTCGCCGAGGCTGCTGCGCCGCAACAAGGTACGCACCCGCGCCAGCAGCACCCGTGGCTCGCAGGGTTTGGTGACGTAATCGTCAGCGCCCATTTCCAGGCCCAGCACCTGATCATGGCTGTCATCGCGGGCCGTGAGCATGAGGATCGGCAGTGTCGCTGAATCGGCGCGCAGCAAGCGGCACACCTGCAAGCCGTCGAGGCCCGGCAGCATGAGGTCGAGGATCACCAGATCCGGCGGACTGATCCGCGCCCGTTCGCGCACATGGTCGCCACGGCCGATGACGCTGACGGAATAACCGTTGCGCTCCAGGTAGCTGGAAATCAGTTCGGCGAGGGCGGTGTCGTCTTCGACGAGGAGGATGTTGGGCATGGGGTGTTCCAGAAAATGCTGTGGCGACAGTCAGGGCTCATTCGCTCGCACATTGAAATGCGATCTCCTGTGGGAGCGCGCCTGCTCGCGAAAGCGATCGAACTGTCGCAATAAATTTCAAGGCCTGCAGGATATACGCCCTCGCGCACCACCGAGCAAAACCCTTACACAATTTCACACAGCAACTACAAAGCTTCACCGCTAACCTCCCCGTCTGGCCGTAGGATGCGGCCTTCAATATTGGGGGTTGTACATGTCTGGAAAACTGCTGGCCGGGCTCGGCCTGATCGCATTGGCGCTGACGCTGAGCGCTTGTGATTCATCCTCGAACGCCGAAGAGCAGACGCCGCCGGCCACCGTGCGCGTAGAGACCATTAAAGCCGAGCCCCTGTCGATCAGCAGCGAACTGAGCGGCCGCATCGCCGCGCCACGGATTGCCGAAGTGCGTGCGCGAGTGGCGGGCGTGGTGTTGCAGCGCACCTATCGCGAAGGGAGCGACGTGAAAAAAGGCGATGTGCTGTTCCGCATCGACCCGGCACCTTTCAAGGCGGATCTGGACAGTGCCGAAGCCGCGCTGCGCAAAGCCGAGGCCAACGCCTTTCAGGCGAAACTGCAAGAACAACGCTATTCGCAGTTGATCGAGGACCAGGCCATCAGTGGTCAGGACTATGACAACGCCCGCGCCGCTGCCCGGCAGACCGCCGCTGATGTCGCCGCCAGCAAGGCAGCGCTGGAACGGGCGAAACTGAACCTCGGTTATGCCACCGTGACCGCGCCGATTTCCGGCCGCATCGGCCGCGCGCTGGTCACCGAAGGTGCGCTGGTGGGGCAGAACGAAACCACGCCGCTGGCGCTGATTCAGCAGCTCAACCCGATCCATGCCGACCTCACCCAGTCGACTCGCGAGCTCAATGAACTGCGCCGGGCGTTCCGTTCCGGGCAGTTACAGGAAGTCGGTCAGGACCAGGTCAAGGCCACACTGATTCAGGATGACGGCAGCCTGTATCCATTGCCTGGCAAGCTGCTGTTCAGCGACATTACCGTTGATCCGGGCACTGGCCAAATCATCCTGCGCAGTGAACTCCCCAATCCGGATCTCGACCTGCTGCCGGGCAGTTTCATCCGCGTACGCCTTGAACAGGCAACCATTCAGAACGGCATTACCGTGCCGCAACGCGCGGTGCAGCGTGACAGTGCTGGCATTGCCCAGGTGCTGACCGTCGATGAGCAGATGCGCGTGGCGCAGCAACCGGTGCAACTGGGTGCGGTGCAGAACAATCGCTGGATCGTCACCGGCGGCCTGAAGCCCGGCGACCGCATTGTCATCGAAGGCCTGCAACACGCCCGTCCCGGGGAAAAAGTACAGGTCGACGAAACCCCTCTTCCACTTGCCCAGACCACTGGTCAGTAAGCAGGACGCTCTTATATGCCGCAGTTCTTTATCGACCGCCCGGTGTTTGCCTGGGTGGTCGCCCTGTTCATCCTGTTGGCCGGTGCGCTGGCCATTCCGCAGTTGCCGGTCGCGCAATACCCGGACGTCGCACCGCCGCAGATCGAAATCTATGCCGTGTACCCAGGCGCCTCGGCGCAGACCGTCGATGAGAGCGTGGTCAGCCTGATCGAGGAAGAGCTCAACGGCGCCGATCACCTGCTCTACTTCGAATCGCAAAGCAGCCTCGGCAGCGCGACGATCAAGGCCACGTTCCAGCCGGGCACCAACCCGGAACTGGCGCAGGTCGACGTGCAAAATCGCCTGAAAGTCGTCGAGTCGCGCCTGCCGCAAGCAGTGAACCAGCAGGGTTTGCAGGTGGAGAAAGTCTCTTCCGGTTTCCTCTTGCTCATCACTTTGACCTCCAGCGACGGCAAGCTCGATGACGTGGCGCTCAGCGATTATCTGGCGCGCAACGTGATGAACGAGATCAAGCGTCTGGACGGTGTCGGCAAGGCGCAGTTGTACGGCGCCGAACGGGCCATGCGCATCTGGATCGACCCGCGGAAGCTCATCGCTTTCAACCTGACGCCAGCCGATGTCAACGAGGCTATCGTTGCGCAGAACGCCCAAGTTTCAGCGGGTAGCATCGGTGATCTGCCGTCGCCTTCCGCACAGGAAATCACTGCGACGATTCTGGTCAAGGGCCAGTTGTCGACGCCGCAGGAATTCGCCGACATCGTGCTCAAGGCCAATCGCGATGGCTCCACGGTGCGCATCGGTGACGTCGCGCGAGTGGAGATCGGCAGTCAGGAATACCAGTTCGGCACACGCCTCAACGGCAAGCCCTCCACTGCCGTTGGCGTGCAGCTCTCTCCCGGCGCCAACGCACTCAACACCGCAACGCTGGTGCGGGCGAAGATGGACGAGCTGGCGCGCTACTTCCCGGCGGGCGTGGAGTACAAGATTCCGTATGACACCTCGCCCTTCGTCAAAGTCTCGATCACCAAAGTGATCTACACCCTTGGCGAAGCGATGCTGCTGGTGTTTGCGGTGATGTTCCTGTTCTTGCAGAACGTGCGCTATACGCTGATCCCGACACTGGTGGTGCCGGTGGCGTTGATGGGCACGTTCGCGACCATGCTGGCGCTGGGCTTCTCGATCAACGTGCTGACCATGTTCGGCATGGTGCTGGCCATCGGCATTCTGGTGGATGACGCCATCGTCGTGGTGGAGAACGTCGAACGGATCATGGCCACCGAGGGCCTGTCGCCCAAGGAAGCCACGCGCAAGGCAATGACGCAGATTACCGGCGCGATTATCGGCATCACTCTGGTGCTGGTCGCGGTGTTTATTCCGATGGCGTTCATGCAGGGCTCGGTCGGCGTGATCTACCAACAGTTCTCGCTGTCCATGGCGACGTCGATTCTGTTCTCGGCGTTTCTCGCCCTGACGTTGACGCCGGCGTTGTGCGCAACATTGCTCAAGCCTGTCGCCAAAGGTGAGCATCACGAGAAGTCCGGATTCTTTGGCTGGTTCAATCGTCGTTTCGAACAACTGACCGATCGCTATCAGGGTTGGGTCAGCTATGCGCTCAAGCGCACTGGTCGCTACCTGATGATTTACGTCGTCCTGTTGATTGGACTTGGGTTCTGTTTCGCGCGCCTGCCCTCTTCGTTTCTGCCTACAGAAGATCAGGGCTACACCATTACCGATATCCAGCTGCCGCCGGGCGCGACCAAGAACCGCACCGTGCAAGTAGCCGAACAGCTCGAAGCGCACAACGCCGGTGAGCCGGGGATCAGTGACAGTGTCGTGATTCTGGGTTTCAGCTTCTCCGGTAGCGGCCAGAACGCGGCGCTGGCGTTTTCGACGCTGAAGGATTGGTCGGAACGTGGCAGCGACGATGCCGCAAGCTCGATCGCTGACCGCGCCAACGCGGCGCTGAGCCAGATCAAGGACGCCATGGCGTTCTCGGTGCTGCCGCCGCCAGTAGATGGTCTCGGCACCTCAAGCGGTTTCGAATTCCGTTTGCAGGATCGCGGTGGCCTGGGCCATGCGACCTTGATGCAGGCGCGTACGGAACTGCTCGCGGCCGCCGAAAAAAGTCCGGTACTGATGAACGTGCGCGAAAGTGCGCTGGCCGAGGCACCGCAAGTGCAATTGGTCGTTGACCGCAAGCAGGCGAACGCCTTGGGTGTTTCATTCGCCGACATCGGCAACGTGTTGTCCACTGCCGTGGGTTCGAGCTACATCAATGACTTCCCCAATCAGGGGCGCATGCAGCGCGTGGTTGTGCAAGCCGAAGGCGATCAGCGCAGTCAGGTCGACGACTTGCTGAAAATGCATGTGCGCAACAACGCCGGGAACATGGTGCCGCTGTCGGCGTTTGTCCAGGCCAACTGGATTCAAGGCCCGGCGCAGTTGACCAGGTACAACGGCTATCCGGCGATTGCCATCTCCGGCGAACCGTCTGCCGGGCACAGCACCGGCGAAGCGATGGCGGAAATCGAGCGTTTGGTAGCGCTGGGGCCGAAAGGCCTGGGCCAGGAATGGACCGGGCTGTCGCTGCAGGAGCGTTTGTCCGGCAATCAGGCGCCGATTCTGCTCGGCTTGTCGCTGCTGGTGGTGTTCCTGTGTCTGGCGGCGCTGTACGAGAGCTGGTCAATTCCGACGTCGGTACTGCTCGTTGTCCCGCTGGGTGTGCTCGGCGCGGTGCTGGCGGTGACAATGCGCGGGATGCCTAACGACGTGTTCTTCAAGGTTGGCCTGATTACCATCATTGGCCTGTCGGCGAAGAACGCGATCCTCATTATCGAATTTGCCAAGAGCCTGTATGACGAAGGTCACGACCTGATCGATGCAACGTTGCAGGCTGCTCGCTTGCGCTTGCGGCCGATCGTGATGACCTCGCTGGCGTTCATTCTCGGCGTGGTGCCATTGGCCATCGCCACGGGTGCCAGCTCGGCGAGTCAGCAAGCGATCGGCACTGGCGTGATCGGCGGGATGATCACCGCCACGCTTGCGGTGATCTTCGTGCCGGTGTTCTTCGTCGTGGTCATGAAGCTCGTACAACGATTCACCAGACGACACTGATCAAACTGTGGGAGCGAGCCTGCTCGCGAATACGTCCGGTCTGCCAACGCTAATGTTGGATCTGCTGAAGTCTTCGCGAGCACGCTCGCTCCCACAAAGTTGACAAACATCCTGCACAGTGGCCACATCTGTCATCGCTGGGCTAAGGTGTTCAAACCACCCTAGCCCACCGAGCTTTCATGCCCTTCCTCGCCCGCACCCACCCTCGCCTTTCGGCTGCCGCCGTGCTCGGCCTAGCCACCGGCCTGCTGGTCCCCGCCGACTCCATCACGAGCAAGATTCTTATCGGCTGGAACACCGGCGTGTGGACTTACCTGATCCTGATGTTCTGGCTGACCATACGCGCCAAGGCCCCGGACGTTCGACGCATTGCCGAAGTCGAAGATGAGAACGCCGGGCTGGTGCTGTTCGTGGTGTGCATCGCCGCACTGGCCAGTCTGGCGACCATTACCTTCGAACTTGCCGGCAGCAAGGATCTGGAAACCACGCGCAAACTCATGCATTACGGTTTTACCGCGCTGACGATAATCGGTTCGTGGCTGCTGATTGGGGTGATCTTTTGCGTGCACTACGCGAGGTTGTTTTACACCTGGAACGGCAAGGAGCCGGCACTGCGTTTTGCTGAAGGACTGACCACGCCCAATTACTGGGACTTTTTGTACTTCTCGTTCACCATCGGCGTGGCTGTGCAGACTTCGGATGTGGGGGTTGCAACGCGGGATATTCGAAAGATTGTGCTGGCGCAATCATTGATTGGGTTCGTGTTCAATACGGCTATTTTGGGGTTTTCGATTAACATTGCGGCAGGCTTGTTCGGTTGAATATCGCACGGCAACCCCAAGCATAAAAACAACCTCTTGCATAGCTGTAATATCTGACAGTTTACAAGTCAGCATAGGTCGTCTTATATGAGTTATCCACGCACTCTTATCCTACGATGCTGCTTGGATCTTCCCGACTCGATAATATGGAGATTGAACTCATGAGCAGCGCAGCACTGAAAATTGGCTATAACCAAAACGATTTCATAGACGAATTCACCGCCGACTTGGAAGACGGGACGAAATTCAGAGCTCTGTATACAGAATTAATATCTGGCACGACTCCCGGCAGGGGTGACGTCTACATCGTCATTGCCTATGACCGTGAAAAGCCATTCGTGCGGACCTTCACCATCGTTTTTGAAAAATCCAAGCTTGAGGCGTCAACAGCTATTACAGACGTTGATGTCGGTGCAAATGTTACTTACAACAGCTACGAAAACCAAGAGCTCCCTACTTTACAAAAAGCGACTTCGGGCACCCTAGAGTATAAACTGGACACGGAAACCAACCATTTCACTGGCACCTTCACAGCGGACATAGCTAAATCCGACGCAAGTGGAACCTTTCCGTGCATCGCGAATTTCGACACCTCATTGACTTGACCAAACATTAAAAACATCAAAAGCCCCATCATGAATGAAGGGGCTTTTTTATAACTCGTTAATTCATTTATTTACCATTTGAATTGAAGACCAAGCGTAGCGCCGATCGGCATTTCGATATTGTTGCCCCTCATATATTCCAGTTCCGCATGCGCCTGCCATCGATCCGACATGTTAAGCGCAGCACCGCCGCCAACTTTTACACGCGAACCGGAGAGGTCGTTATTGAATACATTATTATTGACCTGTACTTCGTTGTTCTTTGAGAACTCGTGAGCTAGAGCCACACGAGCATAAGGCTGCCAGACAACGCCGTTGCGCAATTTCAAGTTTCGACCTAACGTCATACCGCCCTCGGCACGCATGGAACGGGTACGATCACCCTCCACAATCAAGCCGTTCGCCAACTCATAATCCTTGCCCTGGATTATTGCAGCACTGCCTTGGATATACGGTTCAATGAAATAGCCTTGATCGAATGCGAAATGGCGTCCGAACTCAATGGATCCGCTGACACCAGTGTTGTCGTAATCGCCCTTCGTACGATTGCCATCACTCAACCCGACTTTAGCTTCATTCTGGAAATGATTGAACTTGACGACGTTATCAAGGTAATAGCCTTTGGCATTGTCGATCCAGGTGAGATAGGAGCCCACATAGTAACTTTTGATCGTGCCGCTGGTTCCGCGGTGCAAATTCAAGTCAGAATGACTTTGCCCGGCCATGGCGCCCAACAGCCACTGTCCACCACCTATAGGAAGCGGAGCATCTGCGCCAAGCGTGAAACCTTGCTGATCTTGCCGATAACCATCACTAAACGCGTCCGAAACATTGTACTTACTGCCATACGCCCTGCCCCACGGGCCGGATTTAGAGTGATTGAAACGCACTTCACCCATACGGCTGCGCAAAGACATGGCCTCTCCATCCAGCACAGTGATGGCAGTATTGAAAAGCGCTGTGACAGCGCGAGTAGATGGGCTGACCGTCCGAGCAGTCGGATCGAGAAACCAGTCGTTGCCGCTTTCGCTCTGTTTCAAGCCATAGGAAAACGCACCTAAATCGACCTCGCCATTGACGTTGGCCAATGAGAATTTGGCGTCACCGCCGGCGACATGCACAAGATCCACGGGTTGACCGCTTGCCAGCTCTGTCCCGGTTGAGGCGACCAACAAACGATGATCTCCAGTCGCTGTTCCTGTGATATTCAGCACGTCGGATTGATTTGTTGCGAAATTGACATTCATTTCAAACAGGCCACTACCAGAAAGGTTGTGCACGGCCAGTCGATTGAAAGCGGTATCGGCACCGATCCTTACCGTACCACCATCGAGCACCAAATCGCCCACCTGACTATTGCCCGTCATATTCCAGCGTGACGTCGAATCGATAGTGGCGCTGTAGACATTGGTCATGACACCGGTCAATTGCGAGTTTTGCTGCAGCGCAACAGCAGCAGTTGCCCCAGTATCGGCTGTCACATCTCCGGTCAACGAAGCCTGCTTGAAACCAAGCGCTGCCGTACTGGTATCCGCAATCTGCACATTGCCCTTCAGGTCACTGCGCTCCACATTGACGTCCGCATTGCCCAGCCCCTTGACTTCAATAATGGTCCCGGTGCCACCCGTCAGCCTAGAGCCGTCGAGGACGTCGATCCGGGAAGCGGCAGCGCTCGTACCCTCATAATCCACGACAATTGCCGACCCGCTTTTGCCCTCAACGCTCGAACCTCGCAACAGCAAATGGCTGCCAGGCAACCCTGCACCTTCCAGTCCAAGCCGTACGCCATTCTGGCCACCGAGTATCTGGCTGCCTGCCGTGGCGGAAGCGGAACCGCTCAGCAACGTTATACCAAAACTGCCTGCCCCCGTCCCTTCGATAGTGGAACCTGAGAACTCCAGAGTACTGAAGGCCGTTGCACGAGCTCCGCCTGTTACTCCCCGGATCGTGCTGTCACTGACTGTCACCTTCGAGCCGGAATTGACGTTGATGTTGCGCCCGGCTTGCAGCCCAAGGCGATCACTGGAGATAGTGCTGTTGCCAGAAATCCTCACGGTACTGTTGGCTAATTCAACCCCGGCACGCGCATTGCCACCTGTCACAGTGGTACCTGCCAGGTTTACGACTGATCCATCGGAGGTAGAAATCCGCTGAGTAGTGGCGCCTACCGCATTGACTTGAGATTGCCGAGCGACGATGCCCAGAGTCTCAGCCTGATCGATATTCAATGTCGCCCGCTGTGAAAGCTGCCAGGACTCCACATTATCGCCTCTGTCGACGGTGTGAGCAGTTCCCACCAGTCCGGCGGCGAACGCAGACTCGCAAGCCAGCAGTGAGAAGCAGAATGAAGACGTTCCACGCCAGATAACGGTCTTGGCACGAGTGCGAAAATATGTGGTTGTCCAACGAGATGAAGTACTCAAATCCAATTCTCCAAATATACGACGATGGTGATAGATCGAGTAGGATCCTTCACCCAAGGCGGCGCCAAACTACCGATCCGTTACGCATTGGTATGTAGGACATGTCCGATATTGCTAAATTGTGTTTTTCCAATCGTTGCCAACCGCCGAGACAACGATTGTCTCGGCAGTAATCTGACAAGCCTAAATTGTCGGAGTACCTTCACAATAATTGTTGCTTGAATTTAGTAGCGACACCTCATTAAAAAACTCTTCAGAAGGATTCGGAGCACCCGAGATAAGTATCGAATACCAAACCTTGATATAGCCATTTGGCAATCCGGAACTGAATGGTGGTTGAATGGGCTTAAGTTTAGTTAAATACGGCTTGACGTTAAGAACGAACTCCGCCGGGTTTTCGGTTCCAAGTACGGTGTAAGTGTCACTAAATTCTGTACCTAGGATTTTCTTGGTCCCAAGCGGATCTTCATAGCCTTCGGAGTAAACTGTAACAACGGTGTCTTTCGGCATATTCACTGCATCTATTGTCACGGTCACCGGCAACTCTCGATCAGGCCGGGTAAGATATGCGCATGATACGTATCCATTGAAAAGCGTGACTGTTGGCGCTACTAAGTCGACCTTGGCGAGATCCACTTGGACTGCAGTATTAAGTGACTCTGTGACGGCCGGACTGGTGGCGCTATTTTCGATCGTCCAACATGCCTGTTTTTGACCTGGCGCCCCAATTATTGCATCAAATTCATCTGGCTTCATCGTATGGGTCAATGGGTCCGTATCACCCGCAGTGAGCGCAAAGTCAGCAATTTCTTCGCCGTTTATCAAAAACCTGGCAATGTCACCTGCTACAGGTACCCACGTGTCTCCGGTTTTTATCATCGGTGTGCTGAATGTGATATCCGCCAAACGGTCGGAAGCGGTGATGTGGTTCTTGGTTCCCGACGCGCCCACCACTGTAACTTCAACCATGTTAGGGTTTTTGATGTCGGGAAAGCCTGGGTTACTTGGGCCGGGGGCAAGCAAATTGATTTCGGAGGCGGTACCTGGCGGAGCAACTTCCGGATCAGTTCCACGAAAAAATTTATAAGATCCATTAATCGTCACTGCCGCGGTCGCGTTATCCCAAAGCGCCAGTAATCTGCTGGTTGTGATAGGGAACTGCAACACAGTGGCGGCCCCCAAGACGCGAATCCCCAAACCAACTGAAAGCGTTCCATTGGTGACAGCTGCAGCGATGCGGTCGGTGTCTTGCGCATTGTCGGGGCGCTTGACATTCAAATACACCGTACCCTGCAGATCGTTGAGGTCGATTGGATCCGGAGAGATACCCTGCGGAAACTCACAATCGTGAAAGATTGGAAGTGGCTCTCGAGAAATTTGATAATCATTGGCAACCGCTAGTTCGCTGATGTTGCCCGTCGCGTCCGTCAATGTGTACCAGAGATATTCCCGCGAATTTGTTTTTGGCAATTCAGCACTTGGCACTTCAACTGTATCCGCTGTTAATCGCTGAGTATGGAGCAACTTTCCAGTTCCATATGTAGGGCCCGAGTACACATGAATCGTGTCGCTTGCATTATAAAACTCGTAGCTCCGATTGATGCTTATTTGTAAAAACTCATTATTTGCCAGCCATGCGTCGTCGACAGTTTTATTGGGCAAATTCAGGTAAACAGCTCTTTCCGGCTGAAATTTCGTACCCGAGCCCTTGTCCACTTCTGGTGGATTTCTATCGATTTCTACAGTGAACCAATTCGAGTCATCCCGATTGCCGTTCTTCCCGTTAAGTACGCTTAACTGAAACTCCCATCTTGTTGAAAATTTATTCACATCATCATCCAGCAGCGCCGCGGTCGGCACGCTGATAAGCACTTCCGTCTGGCGGCCGGCGACGAGCCCCAAATCGTCATCCGCAATCATGGTCTCAGTCCCGCCAGGGCCTTTTCGCTGGTACAACTCATATAAATCGTTATCTTCGGGCGTCAGGATTGTTGACGTAAGGAATCTTACCTGCGCTGTACCTGAATCAATGATGGTTTTCGGCAACAGCCTACCGGGTAGCAAGCCAACAAATTCGGGATCAGCCAAGCGTACCCCTACGTTAACGTTGGAAGTACGCAGCGCAAGACGACTACTTTTACCAAGAGCAACAGCAGACTGCGGCTTACCGTTAAAGATTGAAGTATTCACGTTCATTTCCTCGTATTAATTAAAAACCTAAGCCGCACACAAGCAACTTCCTGCCGCCGACATGCATGATGTAGAGGCCAGACCGCTTTGATTGCGACTGTGTTACAACATTTACTTCAAAGGACCGCCGCCACAGGGCACTGGGCAGCCTGGTTCAATGCGGTCTATTTTCACCAGACCGGGATGTGATGCATAAATCGGCACCCCCCGACGGAGGATCGTGTATCGGGCGATGGCAGAATGCTTGTCAAACATAGGCCTTATAAAAGGATCAAACGGAATATCTATAACAAACCCTTTAACAGGTTTATCACCATCAATTATTTCCCTGAACGTATGTTGCGGAGTGAGTACAGGGAGAGATCCATTCAATGTCGCAAACCCCTGCCAGATGAGTACACATACATCCTCGTACTGAAATATATTCGCAGCCTCAGGCACTATCTGGACTCGTATTTTCTCGCCAACCCAAGGATCAGTGTCGCAATTGATATAGCCATAAAGATCTGCATTCGGAAATGCTGGCGGCCGAAGCGTGGGGGTGAGAGCGTGGACGATTGTCAGCTTACGCGTGGGCGATTCATCAGGGTTACCATTCCTTCCCACAAGCACATAATAAATTTCGGCAACACCGTCTTCTATCATATGCTCTGCTGTGAGATCGAATTCGAACTCTGGCTTATCGTTGATGTAGGTATATCTGTCGTTGAAAATTTCCGTTGTTTTCGAGCTTTGCTCCCAACAAACATAAAGCTCCGTGTAGTCTTCATCTTCTCCTGGAAGCGGTTTTTGTGGAAAATTTGCCCAGCGCGGTATTCTCCCTTTTGTACCGTTAATCAAAATATCTGGCGGCACGTGGCCGTCCGGGTCTGATGAACTAATGCCATCTAATGTAAAAGGCTCCGCGGTGAGCTGATTACTCTGCTCCATGTTATCTACTCTCTGCGATAATCTGCTGTGTGCACGACAATCAAGTCTGTGTTGGCCCGATTAGGCGCCGGATTCTCCCTTTTGCCTACTGTCATATCTGACAGGTCAAATGACCGTCTGTCGGATTAATCGGATGGATCACTGCAGGCGAATATCAGAGCACTTGACGATATTTCGTTTTTCGGAGAACACTGAAACCGGTTTCAGAGCTGTCCCCGCGATATAAAAATAAGGTCTATACGCCCGTGAACGACTTTTCCGCCGCCCAGCGCAGCCGCGTGACCATGCTCGATGTCGCCGAGCGGGCGGGCGTGTCCAAGGCAAGCGTGTCGCGCTTCATTGGCGATGACCGTCCCCTGCTCTCCGAAGCAATTGCCTTGCGCATCGAACAAGCCATCGCCGAACTCGGCTACCGCCCCAACCAGATGGCTCGCGGTCTGAAACGCGGGCGCACTCGCCTGATCGGCATGCTGGTCGCCGATATCCGTAACCCTTATTCGATTGCCGTGATGCACGGGGTGGAAACCGCTTGCCGTGCGCACGGCTACAGCCTGGTGGTGTGCAACACCGACCGCGATGATGAGCAGGAGCGCCAGCATCTGGCGCTGTTGCGCTCGTACAACATCGAAGGGCTGATCGTGAATACCCTGGGCCATCACCGTGACGAATTGCATGAACTGCGCCGCGAGATGCCGCTAGTGCTGGTCGATCGAAAGGTCGACGGGCTCGACAGCGATATGGTCGGGTTGAACAACTCGCAAGCGGTAGAGATGGCGGTTACGCACCTTGAGCAACGCGGATATCGCGATCTTTTGCTGGTCACTGAACCGTATGACGGAACCAGCTCGCGGATCGAGCGGGTCAGCAGTTTTCAGGCGCAGATTGCTCAGCGCTCGACCCTGACTGGGGCGATGCTGGAAACCGGTGATGATCTGAACGCGCAACTTCAAACCTTTTTAAACACACCCGGTGATGGCCCGAAAGCGCTTTTTTGCGCCAATGGCGTGGCGGCGCTGGCGGCGACTCATGCGTTGCGCGCACTCGGTGTGCGCTTGTTCGAGGATGTCGGGTTGATTGCCCTGGATGATCTGGATTGGTATCCGTTGGTGGGCAGTGGGATTACTGCGTTGGCGCAGCCGACGCAAGAGATAGGCGCGCGGGCATTTGAGTGTCTGCTCAAGCGCTTACGCGGGGATGATGAGGTGGCGCGGGTGGTGGATTTTGCGCCGGTGCTGATTGAGCGGGGTTCGACCCTGGGGATTGGCAGTGACTGATCGGGCGCTTTCGCGAGCAGGCTCGCTCCCACAGTTGGAATGCGGTCACCTGTGGGAGCGAGCCTGCTCGCGAAGGGGCCCAGAAGAACACCGCAGAACCAACTGATATTTTTTTGAACAAAAATGAAACCGGTTTCAGAGGTCAATAACAATGAATAAACCAGCCGTTTCCATCAGTCTGTCCAGCTACGGTGCAGAGCTTGTGCGCCAGCGAGGCCAGGATTCTTTTATCGAGGTACTCGCGGCAGCCGGCGCCAATCGCATCGAGTGGCGCGAAGAACTGCTGACCCGCGAAGACCCTTCGCAACTGGCTCAGGCTACCCAAGCGCAGGGCTTGCAGAGTATCTATTCCTCGCCCACCGAACTGTGGCTGGCCGGGCAAGCACAGCCGAATCCCGAATTGATTACCGCGCTGCAACAGGCTCAGGCATTCGGTTCGAAATGGCTGAAGGTCTCGCTCGGTTATTTCACTGACAACTCTGATTTGCAGGCGCTGGCTGAGCGACTCAAGCAAAGCCCGGTGCAACTGCTGGTAGAGAACGACCAGACCTTGCACGGCGGGCGCATCGAGCCATTCCAGCGTTTCTTCGCCGCCGTCGAGCAGCACAACCTGCCGATCAAGATGACTTTCGATATCGGCAACTGGCACTGGCAGGACCAGTCGGCCGCCAGCGCCGCCCGCGCGCTGGGGCGTCATGTCGGTTATGTGCATTGCAAAGCCGTGGCCCGCCGCGCCGACGGCAAACTGGTCGCCGTACCGCCAGCTATCAGCGACCTGCATTTGTGGGAACAACTGCTGCGGCACATGGACCAAGGCGTTATGCGCGCCGCCGAATACCCGCTGCAAGGCGATGATCTGGTGCAACTTACCCGCGAGCACGTCGCCGCCCTCGCCCGCCTCGGTCAATCGCGTCTGGAGCCAGCTTATGTCTGAGATCGATATTCTTTCCTTCGGTGAAACCATGGCAATGCTCGTCGCCGAGCAGACCGGCGACTTGGCTAAGGTCGAGCAGTTTCACAAACGTATTGCCGGAGCGGACAGCAACGTCGCGATCGGCTTGTCGCGGCTGGGTTTCAACGTCGCGTGGCTGAGCCGGGTCGGTAACGATTCGCTCGGGCGCTTTGTGGTCGATACGTTGATCAACGAAGGTCTGGATTGCAGCCACGTCGAAGTCGACGAAAACCATCCGACCGGCTTTCAGTTCAAATCGCGCAACGATGACGGTAGCGATCCGCAGGTCGAGTATTTCCGTCGGGGCTCGGCGGCCAGTCATCTGTCGACACAATCGATCACGCCGTCGCTTCTCAGCGCCCGCCATCTGCACGCCACCGGCATTCCGCCGGCGCTGTCAGCTTCCACTCGGGAAATGTCCTTCGAACTGATGACCCGCATGCGCAACGCCGGGCGCAGCGTGTCGTTCGACCCGAATCTGCGCCCGAGCCTGTGGGCCAGCGAGGGCGAGATGATCCGCGAGATCAACCGCCTCGCCGCCCTCGCCCACTGGGTGCTGCCGGGGTTAAGCGAAGGTCGCTTGCTGACTGGTTTTGATGATCCGGCGGACATCGCCGCGTTTTATCTGGATCAGGGTGCCGAAGCGGTGGCGATCAAGCTTGGGCCTGAAGGCGCTTATTACCGCACGCACCTCGATCAGGGTTTTGTCGCTGGCGTGCCGGTGAGCAGCGTGGTCGATACCGTGGGCGCCGGTGATGGCTTTGCGGTGGGGATGATCAGCGCCCTGCTCGAGCACCAGAGTTTTGCCGAGGCGGTGCAGCGGGCGAACTGGATTGGCAGTCGCGCGGTGCAGAGTCGTGGCGACATGGAGGGGTTGCCGACCCGCCAAGAGTTATCGGTTGAATTTGAATCCGCCTTCGCGAGCAGGCTCGCTCCCACATTTGGAATGCAATCGCCTGTGGGAGCGAGCCTGCTCGCGAAGAGGCCTGCCTGATCACCGCAAATCAATGAACCTGCTGCGACAAAAACAACAAGCTCAGGAGTCACACCGATGAAAACCGCTACCCTCGCCACCCGTCGCTGGTGGTACATCATGCCGATCGTGTTCATCACTTACAGCCTGGCCTATCTCGATCGCGCCAACTACGGCTTCGCCGCCGCGTCGGGCATGGCCGAAGACCTGATGATCACGCCGGGCCTGTCCTCGCTGCTCGGCGCGCTGTTCTTTCTTGGGTACTTTTTCTTCCAGGTACCGGGCGCGATCTACGCGCAGAAACACAGCGTGAAAAAGCTGATTTTCGTCAGCCTGATTCTCTGGGGCGGGCTCGCCACGCTGACGGGCGTGGTGTCCAACGCCTATTGGCTGATCGTCATTCGCTTCATGCTCGGCGTGGTCGAAGCTGCGGTGATGCCGGCGATGCTGGTCTATCTCTGCCACTGGTTCACCCGTGCCGAACGCTCGCGAGCCAACACTTTTCTGATCCTCGGCAACCCAGTGACGATGCTGTGGATGTCGGTAGTCTCGGGTTATCTGGTACAGCATTTCAGCTGGCGCTGGATGTTCATCATCGAAGGTCTGCCCGCAGTGTTGTGGGCGTTTATCTGGTGGCGTCTGGCCGATGATCGTCCGGCCCAGGCGAAGTGGCTCAATGAGCAGGAAAAACACGATCTGGAAAGCGCCCTCGCCGCAGAGCAGGTCGGAATCAAAGCTGTGAAGAACTACGCCGAGGCGTTCCGTTCGCCGAAGGTGATCATTCTGGCGCTGCAGTTTTTCTGCTGGAGCATCGGCGTCTACGGATTCGTTTTGTGGCTGCCATCGATCCTCAAGGCAGGCGCGCAAATGGACATGATCGAGGCTGGCTGGCTGTCGTCGCTGCCCTATCTGGCGGCCGTGCTGGGCATGCTCGCGGTGTCGTGGGGTTCGGACAAATTGCAGAAGCGCAAACGCTTCGTCTGGCCGCCGCTGCTGATCGCTTCGATTGCGTTTTATGGCTCGTATGCCTTGGGCGCCGAACATTTCTGGTGGTCGTACACGCTGCTGGTGATTGCCGGCGCCTGCATGTACGCGCCGTACGGGCCGTTCTTCGCCATCGTTCCCGAGATCCTGCCGGCCAACGTTGCCGGTGGCGCCATGGCCCTGATCAACAGCATGGGCGCGCTCGGCTCGTTCGGCGGCTCGTATCTGGTCGGTTATCTGAACAGCTCCACCGGCTCGCCCGGCGCTTCCTATTTATTGATGAGCGGCGCGTTGCTGTTGTCGGTGGTGCTGACGATTTTCCTCAAGCCCGGCGCCAGTGATCGCGTCGTCGCCAAAGCCGCCGCCACACCGCGTGTACCGGCGCATTCCTGAAAGGATTTTTTGCCATGAAAAAACAGGTCTTGCTGTACAAGAAACTTTCGCCCGCGCTGATGGCGCGCTTGCAAGAGCAGTTTGACGTAACGCTGATCGAAAGCCTCGACGCCGATGGCCTCATGCAGTTGCGCGATGCCCTGCCCCGCGCCCACGGTTTGCTCGGCGCCAGCCTGAAACTGGATGCGGCGTTGCTGGATCTGGCGCCGCAGCTGGAGGCGATTGCCAGCGTCTCGGTGGGTGTCGACAACTACGACATCGAGTATCTGAATCGGCGCAAGGTTCTGCTGACCAACCCCCCCGACGTGCTCACCGAAACCACCGCCGACACCGGATTTGCCCTGATCCTCGCCGCTGCCCGGCGGGTGGTCGAACTGGCGAACATGGTCCGTGGCGGGCAGTGGAGCCGCAATATCGGCCCGGCGCATTTCGGCACCGATGTGCATGGCAAGACGCTGGGCATCATCGGCATGGGCCGCATCGGCGAGGCCCTGGCCCAGCGCGGGCATTTCGGTTTCGGCATGCCGGTGATCTACCACAGCCAGTCGCGCAAGCCGGCGGTCGAGGAGCGGTTCGCTGCGCAATATCGCAGCCTCGAAGAGTTGCTCCAGCAGGCCGATTTCATTTGCCTGACTTTGCCTCTGACGGCGCAGACCGAACGTTTGATCGGCGCGGAACAATTTGCGCTGATGCGGCCGGAAAGCATTTTCATCAATATCTCGCGGGGCAAAGTGGTCGATGAGGTGGCGATGATCGAGGCGTTGCGCAGCAAGCGCATTCGCGCGGCGGGGCTGGATGTGTTCGAGCGCGAGCCGTTGAATCATGATTCGCCATTGTTGCAGTTGAGCAATGTGGTGGCGACGCCGCACATGGGCTCGGCGACCCATGAAACCCGGGAAGCAATGGCGCGGTGTGCGGTGGAGAATCTGTTGGCGGCGTTGAATGGACAGCGGCCGGCGAATCTGGTGAATCCTCTAAACTGATCGTTCCCACGCTCAGCGTGGGAATGCAGCCCGGGACGCTCCGCGTCCCTTCCGAAAGCTGGAACGCGGAGCGTCCCTAGAGGCATTCCCACGCGGAGCCTGGGAACGATCAGCAAGGCGCCGGGGCAGGCAATGCAAGACCCTCAGGCACTGCGCGCCTGCAACAGCTGCACCGCACACAACGCAATCCGCGCGCAGGCATCCGCCAGTTTGACCCGATCCACCACCAGCCCGATGCGAATGTGCCCCGCCGCACTCGGTCCGAACGCTTCGCCGGCCAGCACAGACACGCCATAACCTTCCAGCAAGCGCTCGGCAAACGCCTGAGCGCCAAGGCCGGTCTGGCGCACATCGACCATCACGAACATGCCGCCATCCGGGCAAATCGGCTGCAACCCAGGGCAACCGTACAAACGTTCGCAGACCAGATCGCGGCGCAAGCGATACTCCTCGCGCATCTGCGTGACTTCCGGCAGATCACTTTGCAGCGCCACTTGTGCGGCCTTCTGTACGAAATCCGGCAGACCGAAGAGCATGCTCAGCGACAGATTCACCAGATGCTCGGCCAAGGCTTTCGGGCCGATCATCCAGCCGATGCGCCAACCGGTCATCGCATGGGATTTCGACAGACTGTTGATCGTCGCGGTGCGCTCGGCCATGCCCGGCAGGCTCGCCGGGCTGATGTGCTCGCCTTCATATAACAGCTCGCTGTACACCTCATCGCTGATCAGCCACAGGTCATGGCGAATGCACAGCGCTGCCAGTTCCTGCCAGATCAGCAAGGGCAGACTCGCGCCGCTGGGATTGTTCGGGCTGTTAAGCAGCATGGCGCGAGTTCGCGGGGTAATGCGCGCGGCGACATCGGCGGGGTCGACACGAAAACCGTTCTCCGGGCGCACCGGCACCGCAATTACCTTGGCACCGCAAGCGCCAAACACGCCTTCGTAGGTGACGTACATCGGCTCGGCGACGATCACTTCATCGCCCGGATCGAGCAGACACTGCGCCACCGAATACACCGCGCATTGCGCGCCGGGCAGGACAATCACCTGATCAGGACCAACACGCTGACCACTGCGCTGACGATGACGCTCGGCAATCAGCCTGCGCAGCTCGAACCGACCACGCACATCGGCGTAATGGGTGTCGCCGGCCAACAGGCTATCGATCGCGCCATGGACGATCGGCAACGGCGTATCGAAATCCGGATCGCCGACGCTTAACAACAAAACATCTACGCCCTCGGCGCGCAGTTCCAGCGCTCGGTCGTGAATCTGCCAGGCAGCGGCACCCTCCCCGGCGATTCGTTGGGTCAAGGCTGAATAGCGCATGTACGTCTCCTGTTAGCGCGGTTTCCAGCCTTCACCGTATCTCAAATCACGAAACGCGCCACCATGGCGTTCAAATCCACCGCCAGCCGCGACAGTTCGTGGGTCGCGGCGCTGGTCTGGTTGGCGCCGGCGGCCGATTGCGTGGCGAGGTCGCGGATGTTGACCAGGTTGCGATCGACTTCGCGGGAGACTTGCGCCTGCTCTTCCGAAGCGCTGGCGATAACCAGGTTGCGCTCGTTGATCTGGTGAATCGATTGCGTGATCTGCTCCAGCGCCACGCCGGCCGCGCGGGCCATTTCCAATGTGGTCTGGGTGCGCTGATTGCTTTGCTGCATCGACGAAACCGCTTCTCCGGTACCGTTCTGGATGCCGGCGACCATTTTTTCGATTTCCTGAGTCGACTGCGCGGTGCGATGGGCCAAGGCGCGCACTTCGTCAGCCACCACGGCAAAACCACGGCCAGCCTCGCCGGCACGCGCGGCTTCAATCGCAGCGTTGAGCGCCAGCAAGTTGGTCTGCTCAGCGATGGCCCGAATCACGTCCAGCACCTTGCCGATGTCACGACCCTGCGCGGCGAGGCCTTCGATCATCTGCGCGGTGTTCTGCACGTCGTGAGTCATGGTCTGGATTGCGTCGACGGTTTTCACCACCTGATCGCGACCTTCGCGGGCGGCGTGGGTCGACTGATTCGAAGCCTCGGAAGTCGACACGGCATTGCGCGCCACCTCTTCCACCGCAGCGGTCATCTCGTTGACGGCAGTGGCGGCTTGTTCGATTTCGTTGTTCTGTTGTTGCAGGCCGCGCGAGGCCTCTTCTGTAACAGCGCTGAGTTCTTCGGCAGCGGCGCCCAATTGCGTGGCGGAACCGGCGATCTGCTCGATGGTTTTGCGCAGGTTGGTTTGCATCGCGGCCAAGGCTTCGAGCAGGCGCGCCGGTTCATCCTTGCCGTCGTCTTCAATAGCTTTGCTGAGGTCGCCGTTGGCAATGGTTTGCGCGGCGAGCACGGCGCGGTTGAGCGGCGTGACGATGCTGCGGGTCAGCAACCAGGCGAGCAACACGGTGGCCAGCGCCGCAATCACGGCGACGATGATGATCCCGGTGATGGCGCTGTCATAGTTTTCACCGGCCTTGGTGGCCGCCGCTCTGGCCCCGGCGGTATTCATGCCGATCAACTTGTTGAGCTGCTCGCCCATCTGATCGGTGCCTTCCTTGATGCGCGTGTTGATCAACGCACGCAGCCCTTCGAGATTGCCCTGGCGCGATAGCTCAAGCATCTGGTTCTGCGCTTGCAGATAGTTGTCGAGCGTGGTCGAAAATGTCTCGAAAACCGCGTGTTCTTCAGGGCCTGCCGGCAACGCAGCGTAGCTGGCTTGGGCTTTGCGCACCTTGTCGACCAGCACCGCGATGCGGGTTTCTGCCTCTTGCAGGCTGGCCGGTTCGCGATTGACCAGCACGCGGAACGAGAGAATGCGCATGCGCAGGACGTTTTCCGTGACCACACTGAGGTGGGTCACGCTTGGCAACTGGTTGGTGTCCATGTCGACCGACGCCTGACGAATGACCGTCATGCGGCTGACGGCGAACACGCCGAGGACAATCACCAGCAAGGCGATAAAGGCAAAACCGAGGAAAGCACGGGGCGCGATATTCAGGTTACGCAGGGACATGGTCGGACTCTCGAAAGAAAGAAACTACGAGCGTCCATGCAGTGAGCACTGGCCCATAGCGGGCGACAGTCCGGCGGCACTGAATTGTGGTTTTGT
This sequence comes from Pseudomonas sp. Marseille-Q5117, assembly GCF_946901175.1. Taxonomy (NCBI): domain Bacteria; kingdom Pseudomonadati; phylum Pseudomonadota; class Gammaproteobacteria; order Pseudomonadales; family Pseudomonadaceae; genus Pseudomonas; species Pseudomonas sp. Marseille-Q5117. Next base: position 237,197 of record NZ_CAMPPP010000005.1, read on the forward strand.
GTGCGCCTGACCGTTGTATCGGCCAGGCTTGAGGAAGGTTTCGGGTCTGCGGCAAATATTTTTCGGGACGTAACAACAATCTACCCAGCTCCGCTGCCTTTGGTAGGAGCTGTCGAGTGCAACGAGGCTGCGATCTTTTGACTTTTAAAAGCAAGATCAAAAGATCGCAGCCTCGTTGCACTCGTCAGCTCCTACAGAGGCAAGCCGTTCAGCGTTTGGCGGCGAGTTGCCAGACCCGAGCAATATCGGTGGCGCGTTCACGCAGCAGGCGCGGGGCTTCGGCGCAGGCTTGTTCCAGAGTCATCGGCCCGCTGGTAACAGCAAACGCGGCGTCGATGCCGTGTTGATAGAGTTCCTGATAACCCTCGCCCAAGGTCCCGGCAATCACGATCACCGGCACAGCGTATTGTTTGGCAACTCGCGCGACACCGAACGGTGTTTTGCCGCGCAGGGTTTGCGCATCGAAGCGCCCTTCTCCAGTAATCACCAGATCCGCACCTTTGATCGCGTCAGCGAGCCCGACCAGTTCCGCCACCACCTCGACGCCCGCCTGAAACTGCGCGCCGAGAAAAGCCTTGGCGGCAAACCCCAGACCACCCGCCGCGCCGCTGCCCGGTTCATCGCGCACGTCCTTGCCCAATGCTTGCGCGCAAAGCTCGGCGAAGCGCCCAAGCGCCCGATCGAGCTGGTCAACCTGCGCGGGCGATGCGCCCTTCTGCGGGCCGAAAATGGCCGAGGCGCCATGGGGGCCGCAGAGCGGATTGTTGACGTCGGCGGCGATGTCGAAACGCACCTCGGCCAGACGTGGATCAAGTCCACTCAGGTCCAATCGCGCCAGTTGCGCCAAGGCCAGGCCGCCGGGTACCAGCGACTGATTCTGCGCATTCAGCAACTTCACACCCAATGCCTGCATCGCCCCGGCACCGCCGTCATTGGTCGCGCTGCCGCCGATCGCCAGGATCACTCGTTGCGCGCCGGCATCCAGCGCTGCACGAATCAATTCACCGGTGCCAAAGGTGCTGCTGATGCAGGCATCGCGCTGTCCCGGCGGGACCAGTTGCAGACCGCTGGCCTCGGCCATTTCGATGATCGCGGTGTGGTTGTGCGGCAGCCAACCCCAAGCAGCATCGACCGGCGCGTCCAGTGGACCGCGCACGCGGGTGCGGCGTAACTCACCTTCGCAGGCTGCGAGAATCGACTCGACCGTGCCTTCGCCGCCATCGGCCATCGGGCATTTGATCAGCGTCGCCTGCGGCCAGACCTGCGCCAGTCCGAGGGCAATGGCTTCGGCAACGCCTTGGGCACTCAGGCTGTCCTTGAACGAGTCGGGGGCGATGACGATCTTCATGGGAATTCTCCGGTTGCAGTGGCATTCATGCTGCCAGTCGGCATGCGCCTTGACGCCGGTCGGGTGCACAAGTGGCGTCGGCGTTTATTGTTCATTTCCACAAAAGACTGGCGCTGGATGTTCCGGCCTCTTCGCGAGCAGGCTCGCTCCCACATTTGAAATGCATGCCACTGTGGGAGCGAGCCTGCTCGCGAAGGGGCCCCGAAATACACCGATCAATTCGGATCAGTCTGCGGCAACAGCTGCACCCCCAGATACAACGCCAGCATCCCGTCCAGCTTCAACGGATCAACCCCGCTCAACTCGGCAATCCGTTCCATGCGATAGCGCAGGCTGTTGCGATGAATGCCCAGCGCTTCGGCACAGGCCTGGCTCTGCCCGTCGTGCTCGCACCAACTGCGCAGGGTCGCCAATAGCTGGCCGTTGCTGTCCTTGGCGATGACCTTGCGCAGCGGCTTGAGCAATTCGTCCAGCGCATCATCGTTGCGGTGACGCCACAGCATGACCGGCAAGCGATAACGATTGAGCGTCAGCAGTCTCGAATTCGGCAGCACGTCACGACCATACGCCAGCAGATCGCCGACCCGTCGATAACAGCGGCGCAACCCGGCCAGGCCATCCGCCTGCCCGCCGACGGCGATGCGCAGAATCTTCCAGCCGAGGCCATCGAGTTTTTCCAGCAGGCGATCGTGCTCGACGTTCTGGCTCGCCGGGCGACACCACAACAGCGAAGACTTCGCCGAACTCACACACCAACTGTCGGGATAACGCGAGGTCAGCCACGCACTCAATGCCTCGACGGTTTGCCCCGGGCCGTGCTCAAGCCCCAGTTCAAACAGATACGGCACCCGCGTCATTTGCGGCTTGAGCCCAAGCTGCTGCGCCTCATCGATCAGGCGCGGCGAATCCCCCGCCTCGCTCAACAGCAACGCCAGCAGATCATCGCAACGCTGCCGTCGCCATTGCTGCTCGGCCTGCTGATTGCGCTGGCCTACGAGCATTTCGGCGGTCATGCGCACCAGCTCGGCGTAGGTGCGCAATTGCTCCGGCTCGCCAGTGATGCCGAGCACGCCGATCAAGCGCTGATCGAGCAGCAGCGGCAGGTTGATCCCCGGTTGCACGCCTTTGAGGTGCACCGCCGTCTGCGCATCGATTTCCACCACGCGCCCGTTGGCCAGCACCAGTTGCGCGCCTTCATGCCGGGTGTTGATGCGCTCCGGTTCACCGCTGCCGAGGATCAGGCCCTGACTGTCCATGACATTGACGTTGTACGGCAAAATGGCCATGGCCCGGTCGACGATGTCTTGGGCAAGATCGTGATCGAGTTCGAACATAGCGGCGGCAATCCTTCATTTCAGGCACTAGCGGTTGTTCAGCCGCACAGGGTCTGGCGGCAAACCCTGTGCTCAGGCACAAAGACAATCCGGCCAAAGGTGGCCGAGACTCTCAGGGCGATCAACGTTACCCTTTGCATCGCAAAAAATCATAATAAAGAGAGAGCCGCTATGTCGCAGAGCGCCGCAGCTACCCAGACCATCGACGACGGTAAAAACGCCGTCTACAAACGCATCACCCTGCGTTTGATTCCCTTCATTTTCATCTGCTACCTGTTCAACTACCTCGACCGGGTCAACGTTGGCTTCGCCAAACTGCAGATGCTCGACGCACTGAAATTCAGCGAAACCGTATATGGCCTCGGCGCCGGCATCTTCTTCATCGGTTACGTGCTGTGCGGCGTGCCGAGCAACCTGGCATTGACCCGCTTCGGTCCTCGGCGCTGGATTGCCTTGATGATGATCACCTGGGGCACGCTGTCGACCTGCCTGTTGTTCGTCACCACCCCGACCGAGTTCTACACCCTGCGCTTTTTCACCGGTGCGGCTGAGGCGGGTTTCTTCCCGGGCGTCGTGCTGTATCTCTCGCAGTGGTTCCCGACCTTCCGCCGTGGCCGGATCATGGCGTTGTTCATGTCGGCGATCCCCGTCTCCGGTTTGCTTGGCAGCCCGTTTTCCGGCTGGATCCTCAACCACTTCGCCGCCGGTCAAGGCGGCCTGGCCGGTTGGCAGTGGATGTTCCTGCTGCAAGGCATTCCGACCGTGTTCCTCGGCGCACTGGCGTATTTCCTGTTGAGCGACAGCTTTGCCAACGCCAAATGGCTGACCGCCCACGAACGTTCGGTGCTCGAAGCCGACCACGCCGAAGACCTCGCCAACAAACCGAAAACCGCCACCGACTCACTGCTTGCGGTGTTCAAGAATCCTGCGATCTGGGCCTTCGGCCTGATCTATTTCTGCATCCAGAGCGGCGTGTACGCGATCAACTTCTGGCTGCCGTCGATCATCAAGAACCTCGGCTTCAGCGATAACCTGGTGATCGGCTGGCTGAGTGCGATTCCGTACCTGCTCGCGGCGGTGTTCATGCTGGTCGTCGGCCGCTCGGCGGACTTGCGCAAGGAGCGCCGCTGGCACTTGGTGGTGCCGATGCTGATGGGCGCGATCGGGCTGGTGATCGCAGTGAACTTTGCGGCCAATCCGGCGATTGCGATTCTCGGCCTGACCATCGCGACCATGGGCGCACTGACTGGCCTGCCGATGTTCTGGCCGGTGCCGACCGCCATGCTGAGCGCGGGCGCGGCGGCTGGTGGTCTGGCGTTGATCAACTCGATGGGGCAGATGGCCGGGTTCCTCAGCCCGTACTTGGTGGGTTGGGTCAAGGACAGCACTGGTTCGACGGATGCGGCGTTGTACGTGCTGGCGGCGGTGATCGTCGGCGGGAGTCTATTGGCGTTGCGGATGACGCGGACGTTGCGGCCTTAATCAGAAGCGCAGATCAAAAGATCGCAGCCTTCGGCAGCTACTGTGGAATGCGTTCCCTGTAGGAACTGCCGAAGGTTGCGATCTTTTTGCGTTTAAGCGCTGCAATCATGCATAACGCCAGCCGACGCAACATCTATGCTGAATCTGCCGGCCGCTTCGCGAGCAGGCTCGCTGCCACAGGATTTGTGGCTCCTGGATGTGGGAAATAATGAGCATCCGCTCAATATTCAACACAAAAACCACGTATCCTGCGCGCCCCGTTCAACCATCACGTCGCGAGAACAGTTTGTCTAAAGGTATCGCTCTATCGGTTTCAGCCTCGGTGCTGTTTGCCGTCATGTATTACTACACGTCGCTGCTGACGCCGCTGAGCGGCGTGGAAATCTTCGGCTGGCGCATGCTTCTGACCGTGCCGTGCATGACCGTGTTCATGCTGGTTTCCGGGGAATGGCGGCGGGTGCTGGAGCTGTTCCGATTGATCGCAGCCAGGCCGAAGCTGATCGCCGGGCTGCTGGTGTCTTCCGCGCTGCTCGGGGTTCAGCTGTGGCTGTTCATGTGGGCACCGCTCAATGACTACAGCCTGGATGTATCGCTGGGTTATTTCTTGTTGCCACTGGCGATGGTGCTGACCGGGCGGATTGCCTATGGCGAGAGCTTGTCTTACCTGCAGAAAATCGCCGTATTCTTCGCCAGCCTCGGCGTGTTGAACGAGTTGTATCAGGTGGGTGGTTTTTCTTGGGCGACGCTGGTGGTAGTGGTCGGTTATCCGCTGTACTTCGTACTGCGCAAATACCTGAAAACCGACAACCTGGGTGGCCTGTGGGTCGACATGACCCTGATGCTGCCGGTCGCTTACTGGTTTGTGCAGGGCGGCGAACAGGGCCTGGCCGTGTTCGATCAATATCCAGGACTGATGTGGCTGATTCCGCTGCTCGGCCTGATCAGTGCGTCCGCGCTGGTGGTGTACATCATCGCCAGCCGCTTGCTGCCGTTCAGTCTGTTTGGTTTGTTGAGCTATGTTGAACCGGTGTTGTTGCTTGCGGTGGCGTTGTTGTTGGGGGAAAGCATCAAGTCGGGCGAGTGGCTGACTTACATCCCGATCTGGCTGGCGGTTGTGGTGCTGGTGTTCGAGGGCTTCAAACACTTGACGCGCCAACGCCGCTCTTGAATCCAACACAAGACAAATGTGGGAGCGAGCCTGCTCGCGAAGTCGTCAGACCAGTCAACATGACTGTTGAATGAAAGTCCGCATTCGCGAGCAGGCTCGCTCCCACAGGTTTTGTATGAAGCAAAAAAATCCCGGCCCTGCATCTCTGCAGGCCGGGATTTTTTCATTTGAGATTACTCGGTGGTCAACACACCACGACGCACCTGGTCACGCTCGATCGATTCGAACAGAGCCTTGAAGTTGCCCTCGCCGAAACCGTCGTCACCCTTGCGCTGGATGAATTCGAAGAACACCGGCCCCATCAGGGTTTCCGAGAAGATCTGCAACAGCAGACGCTTGTCGCCCTGCTCCGAGGCACCGTCGAGCAGGATGCCGCGCGACTGCAACTGATCGACCGGCTCGCCGTGGTTCGGCAGGCGACCTTCAAGCATTTCGTAGTAGGTATCCGGCGGCGCGGTCATGAAGCGCATGCCGATTTTCTTCAGCTGATCCCAGGTCTTGATCAGGTCGTCGGTGAGGAACGCAACGTGCTGGATGCCCTCGCCGTTGAACTGCATCAGAAACTCTTCGATCTGCCCCGCGCCCTTGGACGACTCTTCGTTGAGCGGGATGCGGATCATGCCATCCGGTGCGGTCATGGCTTTCGAAGTCAGCCCGGTGTACTCGCCTTTGATGTCGAAGTAACGGATTTCACGGAAGTTGAACAGCTTCTCGTAGAAGTTCGCCCAGTAGGCCATGCGACCGCGATAAACGTTGTGGGTCAGGTGATCGATGATCTTCAGGCCGGCGCCAACCGGGTTGCGATCAACACCTTCGATAAACACGAAGTCGATGTCGTAGATCGAGCTGCCTTCGCCGAAACGGTCGATCAGATACAGCGGCGCGCCACCGATGCCTTTGATCGCCGGCAGGTTCAGCTCCATCGGACCGGTTTCGATGTGGATCGGCTGAGCGCCGAGTTCGAGTGCGCGGGAATAGGCTTTCTGCGAATCCTTGACGCGAAACGCCATGCCGCAAACGGACGGGCCGTGTTCGGCGGCGAAGTACGAGGCGACGCTGTTGGGTTCGTTATTGAGGATCAGGTTGATCGCGCCCTGACGATAGAGGTGCACGTTCTTGGAACGGTGGGTCGCGACTTTGGTAAAGCCCATGATCTCGAAGATCGGCTCCAGCGTGCCAGGGGTCGGCGCTGCGAACTCGATGAACTCAAAGCCCATCAGGCCCATTGGGTTTTCGTATAAATCTGCCATGGTGACGCCTCATCATTTCTTATCAATTAACCAGGGTTATTTGTCAGGAAAGTGATGTAGAGGGAGGCGCACAGGAGATGCCACGCACGCTGCGCGCGAGGAAGTCTCCGTAGATCAGTTGGAACCCGAATATCTTCATTGTCGACCCAAGGCTCTTGCGGGCGAGGCTTCTGCTGCCAGAAGACGATTATTATTGTATGCGTAAATCGATTCTACACAGCGTAACGAGACCTGTCTGCCCTCTGTATAAAATCCGCTTTTTTTCGTACGGCGCAAGAGCCATCTGCGATCTATTCTCCCCTCTGGCTCAATTGTTTATCGGGCCGGACTTCGACTCCACAGGATGTGTCCATGCCGCTGACCCGCAGACCCCGCCGCAAACGCAGGACCCGCATCGTCGTGACTGTGCTCAGCGGTCTGCTGCCGATCGTACTGGGCAGTGGGATTCTTTATATGCAGGCAGAACGCACACTGCAGCAAAGTGCCGAGGAAACGGCCGAACAAGCGCTGCGACAGTTCGATCGGATGCTCGATAACACGGCAGAAGCCGCTCGGGTCCTGCTGCCGCTTGCCGGGAAAAATTGCGAAGAGGTGAAACTGGCCCTGCGCGAACAAGTGACCCGCCGCCCCTTCGTGCGCTCAACCAATCTGGTCTGGGACAACAATCTCTACTGCAGCTCACTCTTCGGGGCGTTCCAGGAAGCCGTCAATGCCGGGGACTATCATCAAGGCAAACTGTGGTTGATGAACGGCAATCCGGTGACGCCTGATACGGCATTGTTGATCTACCGTCTCAGCGACGGTCGCGGTGGCGCACTGACCACACTGGATGGCTATCACTTGAGCAACATCCTGCGCCTGATCGGCCGCCAGACATTACTGACGTTGCAAGTGGGCGATAACTGGCTGTCCGCCGACGGCAAAGTTCATCAGGGATCACTGCCTGCCCCGCCGGTCGCGCACAGCCTGCTGGAATCCGAGCGTTACGGCTTCAAAGTATCGGCGGGTTTCCCCCAGGGCGAAGTCCGGCGTTACATGGCGGCTGAATATCCTCCGCTGTTCAGTCTGTTGATTTTCTTCGGTGCAATCTCCGGTGCCATTGGCCACTTCGTTCAGAAGCGATCGACCTCGCCCAGCCACGAAATGATGCGCGCACTCGAGGCCGGGGAATTCATTCCGTACTTCCAGCCCGTGGTTCACGGCGACAGCAAGCAGTGGTCGGGCGCTGAAGTGCTGATGCGCTGGAATCACCCGAAAGAGGGGCTGGTACGCCCGGATCTGTTCATTCCATTTGCCGAGCACTCAGGTCTGATCGTGCCGATGACCCGCTCGCTGATGCAACAGACTGCGGCCCTGCTGGGACCGCACTCTGTGAACTTCGCCAAGCCTTTCCATATCGGCATCAACATCAGCGCCAGCCACTGCCAGGATCTGGAGCTGGTCGAGGATTGTCGTGACCTCCTGGCGGCATTTGCGCCCGGCAGCGTCGAACTGGTACTGGAATTGACGGAGCGCGAACTGATCGAGCCGAACGACATCACGCTTCAGCTGTTTGAGCTATTGCATGCACTGGGAGTAAAAATCGCGATCGACGATTTTGGTACCGGGCACTCGAGCCTTGGTTATCTGCGCACCTTCAACGTCGACTTTCTAAAGATCGATCAGAGCTTCGTGGCCATGATCGGCGTAGACGCGTTATCGAGGCATATTCTCGACTCCATCATTGAACTGTCGGCCAAACTGGACTTGGGCATTGTTGCCGAAGGTGTCGAAACTCAGGCCCAGGCTGATTACCTGACCGAGCATAACGTTAACTTTTTGCAGGGCTATTTGTACGGTAGACCGATGCCTGGCGCTGATTTCCTCGAAGCATTAACTCATCATTAAATCGCCGACACTGCCCGCCGAACAACCGCACCAAATTGATACAAAAAGTCATTGTTGTTACATGACGACAACATCAGGATTTACTCTTGTCGCATTAACTACTACAATTTTTTCAACCTGAGCCAGACTGGCAGGTGAGCCAATTATCACCGAGTCGCTTCCAGGCTCTTGGCTTATAGCTTTGTTTGCGGTTGGTATCAGCCAAACACACTATTGGAGTAAAGATATTGTCCAGACTCGCTGAATTTCGCGCAGCTGAAAAGGCCCTTCAGGAACAGCTCAAACAGCTGGAATCGCTGAAGAACGATGCCGGGCTGAAGAAAGAAATCGAATTCGAAGAAAAGCTCCAGGGACTGATGAAAACCTACGGCAAAGGCCTGAAAGACATCATCGCCATCCTTGATCCAAACCCGGCAAAGTCCGGTCTCCAGCAGTCCGCAGCGCCCAAGACCCGCCGCGCCCGCGTGGTCAAGGTTTATCAGAACCCGCACACTGGCGAGCTGATCGAAACCAAGGGCGGCAACCATCGCGGTCTGAAAGCCTGGAAAGAGCAGTACGGTGCAGCCACCGTGGATTCATGGTTGCGCGGTTAATCTGACGCCAACAAAAAGCCCTGCCTGATGCAGGGCTTTTTTATTGACAATATCTAACAAATGAAATGATTTTCATCGAACAAGTTGGAAATTTGTGTAACGCTTCTGAATCATCAGGCTAAACATTTTGCTGCGCGATGTTACCTCAAGCGCTTGATCAAACTATGTGCTTAATCCTTTCCGGTAAGCGGACTGCTGCGAGTTAGTACGAACGTTTATAATTTCAGGCTTTTGCGCGCCGCTTCTATATCGTCGACGCTCGCCTTATAAACCTCGGCCTGTCCGGCATATGAAAGTACGTAAGCCTTGTCTGTTTCCACAGCTGCCACCAACGTTTGTGATAATACGTGTCGACCGTTCTCGGTGACCGTGCAGGTCGTCTCCAGCCCGGACAATGAGCCGAGCGCAGCCGGATGAATTCTGTTGCAGACGCTCTGATAACCACTGCGGAAGAAATCTTTCTGGATCGATTTGCGCATCTCCAGCAGCACGCCTTGCAAATTGACCTGATGCCCCGCCTCCACTTGCGTCATCGTCAACTCCATCACCATCACCTGATTGCCATCAGCATCGAGCTTCACCGCCCGCTGCCGCGAGACTGGCGGCGCGGTGTCCGGCAATGCTTCAACCTCCCAGCCCGTCGGCCAAGTGATACCTGGTTCGGCCATCGCGGGGAAAACCACAGCTGACGACAAAGCAAAAAAAACAAACACGGATTTCAACAGTCGGATCATTGCCGGACGCACTCATGGATAGAAAGCAAAGTCTGAGCCCCGCCTTCGCGCAGGGCAAGCCCGCCTTGCATTTGGCGATGCCGGCCGGCATGCGTATCATTGCGCCCATTCACTCGCCCATTTGTTATTGGAGGGCCCATGAGCCTCAACGAACTGAACACTTTCCCCGGCGTGACTGCCGCGCCAGACAGCGCAACCCGCAACTTCGTGTTCAACCACACCATGCTGCGCGTGAAGGACATCACCAAGTCGCTGGATTTCTACACCCGCGTACTGGGTTTCTCGCTGGTCGAGAAGCGTGATTTCCCGGAAGCCGAGTTCAGCCTGTACTTCCTCGCGCTGGTCGATAAATCACAGATCCCGGCCGACGACGCTGCGCGTACCGAATGGATGAAATCGATCCCGGGCATTCTCGAACTGACCCACAACCACGGCACCGAAAACGATGCCGACTTCTCTTATCACAACGGCAACACCGACCCCCGCGGTTTCGGCCACATCTGCATCTCAGTGCCGGATATCGTCGCTGCGTGTGCACGGTTTGAAGAGCTGGGTTGCGATTTCCAGAAGCGTCTGACCGATGGCCGGATGAAGAGCCTGGCATTTATCAAGGATCCGGATGGTTACTGGGTTGAAATCATTCAGCCTGCGCCGCTGTAAAAGCTGAAAGCCCCTCACCCTAGCCCTCTCCCAGAGGGAGAGGGGACTGATTGCGGGATGTTGGAGAATTACGCCGACTTGAACGATTGGCGGTGAATCCATAATCGACCGGCTCTCTCAGGTCGATGGATGACTTCAGACACCTCGGTCGGCTCCCTCTCCCTCGGGAGAGGGCTGGGGTGAGGGGTGGCTTTCCACGCGCAATAAAAAAACCCAGGATCGCTCATGGGTTTTTTCGTTTTCGACCTGGCAGTTACGCCGGGGCCGAAGTCCGGATCAAGTGATCGAACGCACTCAGCGAAGCCTTGGCGCCCTCGCCCACTGCGATCACGATCTGCTTGTACGGCACAGTCGTCACGTCACCCGCTGCGAAGATCCCCGAGATCGAAGTCTCGCCACGATTATCGACAATGATCTCGCCACGCGGCGACAGCTCGATGGTGCCCTTCAGCCAATCGGTGTTCGGCAGCAGACCGATCTGCACGAAGATGCCTTCCAGCTCAACCGTACGCAGCTCATCTGTGGTGCGATCCTTGTAACGCAGACCGTTGACCTTCTCGCCATTGCCGGTGACTTCAGTGGTTTGCGCACTGGTGATCACGGTGACGTTCGGCAGGCTGTGCAGCTTGCGTTGCAGCACGGCATCGGCACGCAGTTGCACGTCGAATTCCAGCAACGTTACGTGCGACACGATACCGGCCAGATCGATGGCCGCTTCAACGCCGGAGTTACCGCCGCCGATCACCGCCACGCGCTTGCCTTTGAACAACGGGCCGTCGCAGTGCGGGCAGTACGCCACGCCTTTGTTGCGGTATTCCTGCTCGCCCGGAACGTTCATTTCGCGCCAGCGTGCGCCGGTCGCCAGGATTACGCTTTTGGCTTTCAGAGTTGCGCCATTGGCGAAGTGGACTTCGTGCAACTCGCCATTCTTGCCCGGGATCAGCTTGTCGGCGCGTTGCAGGTTCATGATGTCGACGTCGTACTGCTTGACGTGTTCTTCCAGCGCCGTGGCCAGTTTCGGCCCTTCGGTTTCCTGCACGGAAATGAAGTTCTCGATGGCCATGGTATCGAGCACCTGACCGCCGAAACGCTCAGCCGCGACACCGGTGCGGATGCCTTTACGTGCGGCATAAATAGCCGCCGAAGCACCGGCCGGGCCACCGCCGACGACCAGCACGTCAAAGGCTTCTTTGGCGCTGATCTTCTCGGCCTGACGGACGATGGCGCCGGTGTCCAGTTTGGCGAGGATTTCCTCCAGGCCCATGCGGCCTTGGCCGAAGTTTTCACCGTTGAGGTAGATGCTCGGCACGGCCATGATCTTGCGATCGTTGACTTCGTCCTGGAACAGCGCGCCGTCGATGGCGACGTGGCGAATGTTCGGGTTGAGCACGGCCATCAGGTTCAGCGCCTGGACGACGTCCGGGCAGTTCTGGCAAGACAGCGAGAAGTAAGTCTCGAAGGTGAATTCGCCTTTGAGCGAGCGAATCTGCTCTATCACTTCAGCACTGGCTTTCGATGGGTGGCCGCCGACTTGCAGCAGCGCCAGCACCAGCGAGGTGAATTCGTGGCCCATCGGGATGCCGGCAAAACGCAGGCTGATGTCGGCTCCGGGGCGGTTGATCGAGAACGATGGCTTGCGGGCATCGTCACCGCTGTCGATCAAGGTAATCTGGCTCGAAAGACTGGCAACGTCTTTCAGCAGGTCCAACATTTCACGGGATTTCGCACCGTCGTCGAGGGATGCAACGATCTCGATCGGTTGGGTGACCCGTTCCAGGTACGATTTCAACTGGGCTTTAAGATTGGCGTCCAACATACGGGCGATTTCCTTTATTTGAGGCGAAAAAAAGCCCGAGCGAATCTCGCCCGGGCATTTTTATTGGGCGGTGCAGCTAACTTAAGAAGGTGCGGCGTGCCGCCCTGCGTTGCATGTCACAGACTTAGATCTTGCCGACCAGGTCCAGCGACGGAGCCAGAGTGGCCTCGCCTTCTTTCCACTTGGCCGGGCAAACTTCGCCTGGGTGTGCAGCGACGTACTGAGCAGCCTTGATTTTGCGCAGCAGCTCGGAAGCGTCACGGCCAACGCCGCCATCGTTCAGTTCAACGATTTTGATCTGGCCTTCAGGGTTGATCACGAAGGTGCCACGGTCAGCCAGACCAGCTTCTTCGATCAGCACGTCGAAGTTGCGCGAGATGACGTGGGTCGGGTCGCCGATCATGGTGTATTCGATTTTGCCGATGGCTGGCGAAGTGTTGTGCCAGGCAGCGTGAGCAAAGTGGGTGTCGGTCGAAACGCTGTAGATTTCCACGCCCAGCTTCTTGAACTCAGCGTAGTTGTCAGCCAGGTCTTCCAGCTCGGTTGGGCACACGAAGGTGAAGTCGGCTGGGTAGAAGAACACTACGGACCACTTGCCTTTCAAGTCAGCATCCGAGACTTGAACGAAGTCGCCGTTTTTGAACGCGGTAGCTTTGAACGGTTTTACTTGGCTGTTGATGATAGGCATCGATGACTCTCCGTCAGGGGTTATGAAGTTGATGGGTGAATCCTACCCACTCACTCGACGGAAGGCTCATTGGCAAACCTGATACTGCTGATTTGTTTTCGCTATTAGCTGACTGTATTAATAGAAGAAAACGATCTCTACGGTTGCTCCGGCTTATCCATAATCCGAGCCATTCCCTGGAATGGGCTGACCTCAACATAGCGCATGGCGGATTTCATGTCCTTCCAGCCGACGTAACTCATCAACGATTTAAGATCCCAGCCGCTTTGATGCGCCCAGGTGGCAAAGCCACGCCGCAGTGAATGGCTGGTGTAGTTGGCGGCGGCAATCCCGGCGCGCTGCAAGGCCTGGCGCAGCAGCGGAATGATGCTGTTGGCGTGCAAGCCCTCCTCGCTCAGATTGCCCCACCGATCAATGCTTCGGAAAACTGCGCCGCGTACCAGCGCGGCCTCGGTAATCCAGTCGATGTAAGCCTGCACCGGACACAGCTTGAGCAGCGCTGGGGCCTGATAGGTCTGTCCGAGGTTTTCCCGGTCGCCCTTGCTGCGCGGCAGATACAAAGTGATGCCCTTGCCAGCACTCGCCTGCACATGCTCGATTTGCAAACGGCACAATTCGTCGCTGCGAAAGCCGCGCCAGAAGCCCAACAGAATCAGCGCGCGATCACGATACGCCTTGAGCAAGGTCGGGCGGTCCTGTTCCTGGCGGGCCGTCTGCGCCTCCTGTTCCAAGCAATCGATCACTCGTTGCAGATCCTGCAACTGCAACGGTTCGGCCTGTTTTTCCTGCGCCGGATGCAGTGCACGAATGCCCTTGAACACCTTGCGCACCACTGGCGCCTTGGTCGGATCGGCAAAGCCCTGACTGTTGTGCCACTGCGCCAGCGCCGACAGACGCAATTTCAGCGTGTTGATCGACAGAACCCCGGCGTGCTCCACCAGATAGCGCGCAACGCTGTCGGCAGTAGCAGGGAGAAATCCGCCCCACGTCACTTCGAAATGCTCAATGGCCATGCGATAGCTGCGGCGGGTGTTGTCCCGGGTGGCGGCTTGCAGATATCGATCGATGTCACTCATGGGCAGTTTTCTCGCTGGCGTACGGGTTCAGACATGCAGAGGCGCATTTTGCCGCCTGACATTGGGTAATACCAGTATATCCCGTGTGTTTTAATTCAAATATTTACCTATATTTTCAGCATGGTACACTGCGTACTTTAGTGGCATGTACCACAGTACGTAACCGTAGGAGTTCACATGGCCCGTGGCGGCATTACCAAAGCACTGGTGCAAATCGCGCGCACAGCGATCCTGGCTCGCGGCGAACACCCAAGCATCGATGCAGTACGCATCGAAATGGGCAACACCGGCTCGAAAACCACGATCCATCGCTACCTGAAAGAACTGGATGACGGCGCACAACCAGCAGAAGCGTCAGCAGAACCGATCGATGATGAGCTGACCGCCCTCGTCTCTCGCCTCGCCCAGCGCCTGAAAGAACAAGCACAGGAACCCATCGAGCAAGCCCGCGAACAGTTCGAGGAGCAACGCGAAGCACTGGAAACCGAGCTGAAACAGGTTCGCCAGGCGCTGGAAAAACTCGAGCACGATCACGACATTCAAGGCGCCGCACTGCAACGCGAATCTGAAGCGCTGAGCAACACCCGCTCGATGCTGCAAACCGAACAGACGCGCAATGCCGGTCTCAACCAGGCATTGGCCGATTTTGAATTGCGCTTGCAGGACAAGGACGAGCAGATCCGCTCATTGGAAGAAAAACATCTGCACGCCCGCGATGCGCTGGAGCATTACCGCAACGCCACCAAGGAACAGCGCGAGCAGGAGCAGGCCCGCTACGAAGGGCAAATCCAGCAGATCCAGGCCGAACTGCGTCAAGCCCAGCAGAGCGCGTTGGTGCGTCAGGATGAGATCACGCAGCTGCACCGCGACAACGAACGCTTGCTCACCGAAAACCGTGGCACCCAGCGCGAGCTGAATCTGGTGCAGGATCAGCTCAAGCACAGCAATCAACGGCAGGATCAATTGCTCGAGCAAGCGACGCGCATGGACAGCGAGCGCACCCTCCTCCAGGAACGCCTGCGCGTCGCGACGCTGGAAAGCCAGGCGCTCAAGCAGAGCGTTGACGAACAGACGCAGCTCAATCAGTCATTGGAAAAGGAGTTGCTCAAGGCTCAGGCGAGCCTCGAGGACAGCCAGCGTCGGGCGGCTACTGTTGCGGCAGCGCCAGACTCAGCCAAAGCGAAGGACGCTTAAGCGCTGACCGGCGTGCGCATGGTCACAAACTCTTCGGCAGCCGTCGGGTGCACCCCGATGGTGTCGTCGAAGTCGCGCTTGGTCGCGCCCGCCTTCAAGGCAATCGCCAGACCTTGCACGATCTCGCCAGCGTCCGGGCCGACCATGTGGCAGCCAAGCACCTTGTCGGTCTTGGCGTCGACCACCAGCTTCATCAGGGTTTTCTCCTGACAGTCAGTCAGGGTCAGCTTCATCGGGCGGAAGCGGCTTTCGAAGATCACCACTTCGTGGCCACATTCGCGCGCTTCTTCTTCGCTCAAACCGACTGTGCCGATGTTCGGCAGACTGAACACGGCGGTCGGGATCATCTTGTAGTCCACCGAGCGGTATTGCTCCGGCTTGAACAGACGCCGCGCCACAGCCATGCCTTCGGCTAGCGCGACCGGTGTCAGCTGCACGCGACCAATGACGTCGCCCAGCGCCAGAATCGACGGCTCGGTGGTTTGATACTCGTCGTCGACTTTGATGAAGCCCTTGTCGTCGAGCTGAACATCGGTGTTTTCCAGGCCGAGATTGTCGAGCATCGGACGCCGACCGGTGGCGTAGAACACGCAATCGGCTTCGAGTACACGACCATCCTTGAGCGTCGCCTTCAAGCTGCCGTCAGCCTGTTTGTCGATGCGTGCGATGTCGGCATTGAATTGCAGGTCGAGACCGCGCTTGGTCAATTCTTCTTGCAGGTGCTTGCGCACCGCCCCGTCGAAACCACGCAGGAACAGATCGCCGCGATACAGCAGCGTGGTGTTGGCACCAAGGCCATGGAAAATCCCGGCGAACTCGACCGCGATATAACCGCCGCCAACCACCAGCACACGTTTGGGCAACTCTTTGAGGAAGAACGCCTCGTTCGAACCGATTGCATGCTCGTGCCCCGGGATTTCAGGAATCTGCGGCCAGCCGCCGGTGGCGATCAGAATGTGCTTTGCCGTGTAGCGCTCGCCATTGACTTCGACCTCGTGCGGCCCGACGATTTTCGCGTGCGCCTCGTGCAGGGTCACGCCGCTGTTGACCAGCAGATTGCGATAAATGCCGTTGAGGCGATTGATTTCACGGTCCTTGTTGGCGATCAGCGTGGCCCAGTCGAAGTTGGCTTCGCCCAGGTTCCAGCCGAAACCGGACGCCTGCTCGAAGTCCTCGGCAAAATGCGCGCCGTAAACCAACAGCTTTTTCGGCACGCAGCCGACGTTGACGCAGGTGCCGCCCAGGTAACGGCTCTCGGCCCCCGCCACTTTCGCCCCGAAGCCTGCGGCAAACCGCGCAGCTCGCACACCGCCGGAACCGGCACCAATCACATAAAGGTCAAAATCGTAGGCCATTTCTATCTCCTCGGCAGGCCATCAGCATACCCGCAGTCATCCATTGGGCAAGCACTGCCATCCATATAAGGGCGGAAAATGAAAAAGCCACCCGAAGGTGGCTTTCTTTTGCAGACGAGGCAAACGCTATCAGTAAGCTTTGCCAGTCTTGTAGAAGTTTTCGAAGCAGAAGTTGGTCGCGTCGATGTAGCCTTCAGCGCCACCGCAGTCGAAACGCTTGCCCTTGAACTTGTAGGCCATGACGCAGCCGTTCTGGGCCTGCTTCATCAGGGCGTCGGTAATCTGGATTTCACCGCCCTTGCCTGGCTCGGTCTGTTCGATCAGGTCGAAGATGTCCGGGGTCAGGATGTAGCGACCGATGATCGCCAGGTTCGACGGAGCGTCTTCCGGCTTTGGCTTCTCTACCATGCTGTGTACGCGGTAGATGTCGTCGCGGATCATTTCGCCAGCGATTACGCCGTACTTGTTGGTTTCCTGCGGATCGACTTCCTGGATAGCGACGATCGAGCAACGGAACTGCTTGTACAGCTTGACCATCTGGGTCAGCACGCCGTCGCCGTCGATGTTGACGCACAGGTCGTCCGCCAGAACCACGGCGAACGGTTCGTCACCGATCAGCGGGCGGCCAGTCAGGATCGCGTGACCCAGACCTTTCATTTCGGTCTGACGGGTGTAGGAGAACGAGCACTCGTCCAACAGCTTGCGGATGCCTACCAGGTACTTTTCCTTGTCGGTGCCCTTGATCTGGTTTTCCAGCTCGTAACTGATGTCGAAGTGGTCTTCCAGAGCACGCTTGCCACGGCCGGTGACGATGGAAATCTCAGTCAGGCCCGCGTCCAGTGCTTCTTCAACGCCGTACTGGATCAGTGGCTTGTTTACCACCGGCAGCATTTCTTTAGGCATGGCTTTGGTCGCTGGGAGGAAGCGAGTGCCGTAACCGGCTGCTGGAAACAAGCATTTCTTGATCATATAAGTCCTTGAAAAGGCTGTGTGTACGAGTTTCGAGGCAGTCTAATCAGGCGGCGTGCGCCTTACAATGCCCCGCGCTGGCTAACCGATGCCAACATAGAGAAATATTCGCGCGGATAGTTCCATCCGGGTATTTCAGCGGCGGAGTCAGCGTAGCTCAAGATCCGGGCAAACAGGATCACCATACGCTTATCAGCCCCCAATGCGAGCATTTGCCGCTATCATGGCGTCTTTGAACCACCGAACGAGAATGACCAGATGGCTGCGGTAAAAATCATCAACGGGTATGTGATCGACAAGAAAGACGGCAAGTGGACGCTGACAACCACTAATGGCGAACATATCGCCGGGCCTTTCGACAGCGAGCAGATGGCGACGGATGTAGCCTCGGTGTTCACCGATACACCTGCTTCTTCCAAGCGCCGTGGCAAAGATCAGGACTGATCCTGCCAGCACTTGCGCCAAGCCCTGCCAGAACGCAGGGCTTTTTTCTGCCTTGTTGGCAAACAAGTGGCCAATCGCTATAACCTTTTCATCGCGGCGCTGTCAGAGCATCCAGTCCCCACTTGAAGATCACGCAACCATGAACCTGAACAAACTGCAGCCGCTTCTCGCGGTATTGGTATTGAGCGGCTGTGCCACTTCGCAGCCAACCTATCTGAACAATGGCGAACAGGGTCTGAGCATCGATTGCTCCGGCGAAGCCAATTCCTGGGCGATGTGCTACGAAAAAGCCGATGCATCCTGCGCTGGCACCGGTTATCGCATCGTTGGCACCGATGGCACGCCGGCGCCCAAGGAAGATGACAAAACCCTCGGCGTTGACGTTGGCAATTACAAGACCCGCAACGTCGTGGTCGTCTGCAAGTAAGCCTTACATGTGGATTTCGGCGAACTTGATCCCGAGGCCACGGACGACCTCGACCAGATCGTCGAGACGATTGAAGGACTCGACTTCATCATTGTCATCCACCAAAAAGTAGCTGCGCCCTGCACTCTTCTTGAAAAACACGATCCACTCACCGGGATTTGCCGGGTTCTGGATGACATGGGTGGCAGAGATAAGGCCCTCTGCGTGGCGCTCCCGCACGTGCTCTCGCTTCATCGCGACTCCATAAATGACAATGCCGCCACAGCACGACTGTGACGGCATCGGGTGCTGATGTTCGCTAGTCTATCAGCCGGAAATACAGGCGTTCGCGGCTTTCTGCACATCGTGAGGGCGGACCGGCACGTTGGACATGCGCTCATGCAGCTTGATGCTGCTGCCACCAGCGCGATCTTCGATATCAAACACGGCTGCCGGGCCTGACGAAAGTTTGCCGGGAACGATGACTCGTACACCGTCCTTCTGCGGCTGGACTTGCAACGCACCACGACTGTCAGCGAGCTTGTCGGTCAGACACTGCGCATACTCCTGGGGCTTTTTGCCGGAAATCACGCTCATGGTTGGCAGCGTTTCATTGATTTCCGAAACATTTGCACAACCGGCCATCGCCAGAATCAACGGCACACACACCACACCCCACTTCATATCAATCCTCCGTCAAAGACCGTCCGACAGCACAAATGCCGCTTTTCTCCGGGGCCTTGTGCATTTAACCCGCCCGCCGTGGCGAAGTTCTGTTCAAAATTTGTCAAAGCAACGCCCGACGGCCAGATAATAACCCGTGCGGGCTGATAAACTGCGCCCATCGACAAGCTATCGTTTTGATTTAGTAGAAAAAGCCCTTCTGGAGGCGCCCATGAAATTCATTCACCAGCGCGAGCACCTCAACGAAGACGACATCGTCGTCATTCAGTGCTCGCAGATGTGCAACATCCGTTTGATGAACGACGCCAACTTCCGCAGCTTCAAAAACGGCGGCCGTCACACCTACCACGGCGGCGCGTTCGACACTTTCCCGGCGCGCATCACTGCACCGAGCACCGGCTTCTGGAACATCACCATCGACACCGTCAACCGCCGCGCAATCAGCGTGACGCGCAAGCCGACGCTGACCCATTCGATCAAGATCATCCGTCGCTCCAGCACTAAACTGAGCTGAGACGCACAGCCTATTCTGAAAGGGAAACATGACCGTGGCGCAAAAAACCAAATACGTGATCAAGTACAAACTGGACGGTGAACAGCGTTTCGAATTCGCCGAACTGGAAACCGGCACTGACGAGGAAGCGAAAGCGGCGCTGAAGAAAATGCACGCTGACGAAGAACTCAGTGACATCAAGGTCAGCAAAGCGCTGTAACCGAATCATGCAACCGACCACGTTTGACCTGTTCGCCGACAACGAACCCGTACAGCAAGCCCGCGCCGAGCAGATCGGCGAACAATCGTGGGTGCTGCGCGGGTTTGCCTTGCCACGGGTCGATCAACTGCTGACCGAGCTCGAAGCCATTCTGGCTGCCGCCCCGCTGCGCCACATGGTTACCCCCGGCGGTTTCAGCATGTCGGTCGGCACCAGCAGTTGCGGGCAACTGGGGTGGATTACCGATCGCAGCGGTTACCGTTATTCCAGCGTCGATCCACTCAGCGGTTTGCCGTGGCCGTCGATGCCGGCGGTGTTTGCCGATTTGGCCCACGAGGCGGCGGAACGCGCCGGCTTCGCGGGTTTTCAGGCCGACTCCTGCCTGATCAACCAATACGTCCCCGGCGCCAAGATGTCGCTGCATCAGGACAAGGACGAAAAGGGTTATGCCGCGCCCATCGTTTCGTTGTCGCTGGGGTTGCCGGCAATGTTTCTGTTCGGCGGTTTCGAACGCAGCGATAAAACCCGGCGCATCCCGCTGCTGCATGGCGACATGGTGGTCTGGGGCGGCGTGGACCGTCTGCGCTATCACGGCGTGCTGCCAATCAAACCCGGCCATCACCCGCTCTTGGGCGAACGGCGCATCAACATCACCTTCCGCGTTGCTGGCGATCAGTAAAAGTTTGACCGCAAGGCGCGGAGTGTCGCGGGTTACGATGCTGGTTAACCTGACTCAAACAGGTCAACGGATTCCCTCTCATGGACACGCTTTCGAAGACGATCAGAACTGAAGACGATCCACGCTGGGCCGCCGTGGTTGCGCGCGATCCGCGTGCGGACGGGCATTTTGTCTACGCAGTAAAAACCACCGGCGTTTATTGCCGACCGAGCAGCCTTGCGCGCGTGCCCAAACCGCAGAATGTCGAGTTTTTCGACACCGCCGAAATGGCCGAAGCAGCGGGATACCGGGCAAGCAAACGCGCCAGCAAGGACCAGAATGACGCGCAGCGCGCGGCGATCATCGCAGCGGCCTGCCGGCAGATCGAAGCGTGCGAGACATTGCCCGCGCTCGACAGCCTTGCCGCCAGCGCCGGCCTTAGCCCTTTTCATTTTCATCGAGTATTCAAAGCTGCAACAGGCCTGACGCCCAAGGCTTACGCCATGGCGCATCGTTCGCGCAAGCTGCGTGCGCGCCTGGCGGACGGCCGCTCGGTGACCGACGCGCTGTACGACGCCGGATTCAATTCCAACAGCCGTTTCTACGAATCAGCCGATCAACTGCTGGGCATGAAGCCCACCGACTATCGCGCCGCCGGGCAGAACAACGACATTCGCTTTGCCGTTGGCCAATGCTCGCTTGGGGCAATTCTGGTGGCGCAAAGCGAACGTGGGATTTGCGCGATTCTGCTCGGCGACGATCCGCATCAGTTGGTCTGCAACCTGCAGGATCAGTTTCGCAACGCCAACCTGATCGGCGCCGACAGCGAATTTGAACAGTTGATCGCCAGCGTCGTCGGCTTTGTCGAAGCGCCCGCGACGGGCCTGAACTTGCCGCTGGATATACGCGGCACCGCG
Source organism: Pseudomonas sp. Marseille-Q5117 (assembly GCF_946901175.1). Classification (NCBI taxonomy): domain Bacteria; kingdom Pseudomonadati; phylum Pseudomonadota; class Gammaproteobacteria; order Pseudomonadales; family Pseudomonadaceae; genus Pseudomonas; species Pseudomonas sp. Marseille-Q5117. Next base: position 258,573 of record NZ_CAMPPP010000005.1, read on the forward strand.
TTTCAGGAGCGCGTCTGGCAGGCGCTGCGCGAGATTCCCGCAGGCAGCACCGCCAGTTACGCCGAGATCGCGCAACGCATTGGCGCGCCGACTTCGATGCGTGCGGTGGCCCAGGCTTGCGGGGCCAACCGCCTGGCGGTGGCGATTCCCTGCCACCGCGTGGTGCGCAGCGATGGCAACCTTTCCGGCTACCGCTGGGGCGTCGAGCGCAAACGCCAACTGCTTGAGCGCGAACTCAACGATTGACGTCGATCACCACCCTGCCCCGCAGTTGCCCGGCAAGCAGTTTGGGCGCAGCCTCAAGGGCTTCGCTCAAACTGATTTCCTGACTGATCAGTTGCAATAAAGAGAAATCCAGATCCCTGGCCAGTCGGTCCCAGGCCTCGATACGGCGTGCTTTGGGCTGGGTCACGCTGTTGATTCCAGCCAGCGTCACGCCGCGCAGAATGAACGGCGCTACCGAGGCCGGAAAGTCCATGCCTTGCGCCAACCCGCATGCCGCAACCACGCCTTCCGAACGCGTGCTCGCGCAAGCGTTGGCCAACGTGTGGCTTCCGACCGAATCGACCACCGCCGCCCAACGTTCCTTTGCCAATGGCTTGCCCGGTTCGGACAAGGTGGCGCGATCAATGATTTCGGCAGCGCCCAATTGCTCCAGGTATTCATGCTCGGACACGCGGCCGGTGGATGCCACCACGCGGTATCCCAATTTGCTGAGCAAGGCGATGGCAAAGCTGCCGACCCCGCCGTTGGCGCCAGTGACCAACACTTCACCGTGATCCGGCGTCACGCCATGGCGCTCCAGCGCCAGAATGCACAGCATCGCCGTGTAGCCGGCGGTGCCGATGGCCATGGCTTGCGCCGGGGTGAAAGCTTCGGGCAGTGGAATCAGCCAGTCACCGTTAAGCCGGGCCTTTTGCGCCAGTCCGCCCCAGTGGCTTTCACCGACGCCCCAACCGTTGAGCAGCACCCGATCGCCCGCCTTGAAATCGGCATGCGAACTGGACTCGACAGTCCCCGCCAGATCGATCCCCGGAACCATGGGGAACTTGCGCACCACCGGGCTGCTGCCGGTGATCGCCAGGCCGTCTTTGAAATTCAGCGTGCTGTACGCGACGTTCACGCTGACGTTGCCTTCGGGCAGTTGCTGTTCATCGATTTGCTGCAACTTGGCGCGATAACCGCTGTCGTCTTTGTCGATCAGGATGGCGTTGAACATGACGGCCTCTCGAAAATGATTTGGAAAAAGCATGCCTTGAAATAGCACATCGCAACACATTGCCACACTCGACTTTGCGCTAACGGCTCGATCTGCCGGGTAAATCCACGGCGGGCGGCTATGCTTTTTCGACGGTTGTGTTTTCCCGGTTTTGCCTTGCGAACCGGTGTGTCGATGGAGCTGACGATGCCTTTCCTGAGCGCTTTACCCTCGCTGCTGATGTTATGTCTGCTGACACTTGGCAATGCCTGGGCAGCCACACCAGCGGCAAAGCCGAACGCGGCGCCAAGCGAGCCGACATGGCCGCAGGTGATCAGCAGCGGCAAGAGCAAGCTGACGGTGTATCAGCCGCAGCTCGACAGCTGGGACGGCTATACGCTCAATGCCCGCGCGGCGGTCGAAGCCACGGCTGCCGATGGCAAGTCCACCTACGGCATCGTCCAGTTCAGCGCCCATACCCTCGTCGACAAGGCCACCCGCTGGGTCGCGCTTGATCAGTACCAAATCATCAAGGCCGATTTCCCCGCCGATGCGAAACAGGCCGACACGTGGCTCGCCATCCTGAAAAAAGATGCCGAGAGCCGCAAGAAAACCATTTCACTGGATCAGCTGGAAGCAGCGGTTGGGGTGCTCCACGCTGAACAGAAAGCCGACAGTGCGCCCTTGGAAAACACGCCGCCGACCATTATCAGCTCCGACAGCCCGGCAATCCTCGTGTACATCGACGGCGAGGCGGCTTACCGGCCGGTGGAAGGAACGGAGCTGCAACGGGTGATCAACACGCGCCCACTTCTGCTCAAGGACGCCGAAGGCAAACACTACCTGCATGTATTTGACGGCTGGATGATTGCCGATCAATTGGCCGGCGATTACACGCGCCTCGCTGCACCGCCGGCCAGTCTGGAAAAAGCCAAACAGGCGGCGATCAAGAGCCGCCAGGTGGACATGCTCACCGGGCAAGGTGACCCGAAGGACAAGATTCCCAGCCTGGCCAAGCCGCCGCAGCCGAAAATCTTCATCGCCACCACGCCAACGGAACTGTTGGTGACCGACGGCGCCGCGCAATGGCAACCGATTCAGGGCACCAGCCTGTTGTACGTGAGCAACACCACCGGGCACATCTTCAAGGAAATCGGCGACCAGAGCAGTTACGTACTGATCTCCGGGCGCTGGTTCCGCGCCAGCGACATGAGCGGGCCATGGACCTTTGTCCCGGCAGACAAGCTGCCGGCCGACTTTGCCAATATTCCTGACGACAGCGCCAAAGAGAACGTCAAGGCCTCGGTAGCCGGCACGCCACAGGCACAGGAGGCGGCCATTGCGGCGACCATCCCGCAGACCTCGGCGATCAAGAAAAGCGCGGTGAAGATGACGGCGCCGCAGTTCGACGGCGAGCCGCAGCTCAAAGCGATCAGCAATACGCCGCTGCAATACGTGATCAACAGCGCCACACCGATCATCCGTGTCGACAGCGACAGCTGGTGGGCGGTGGAAAATGGTATCTGGTTCAGCGCTCCCTCGGTGAACGGTCCGTGGAGCGTGGCCACTTCAGTGCCAGCGGTGATTTATTCGATTCCGCCCAGCTCACCGATGCATTACCTCACCTACGTCAAAGTCTACGAATCCAGTGGCGACACCGTTGTGGTTGGCTACACACCGGGCTATCAGGGCTCGAACGTTGATCCGGCGACTGGCGTTGTGGTGTACGGCACCGGTTATCCGTATACGCCGTGGGTCGGTAGCGTCTGGTACGGGCCGCCGGTGACCTATGGTTTCGGCGTCGCGATTCGTTACACGCCGTGGACTGGCTGGACCTTCGGCTTCGGATTCGGTTGGAGCTGGGGCGGCAACACTGTCGCCATGGGCTGGGGCTGGGGTGCATATCCATGGTGGGGCAATTATGGCTGGGTCTATGCGTGGGGCCCGCGTCTCTACCCGGCGCCGCTGGCCTGGGGTGGCGCAGCCTACGGTTATCGCGGCGGCGCGGTGGCCTGGGGTCCGGGTGGCTGGGCCGGAACCACCGGCAATCTTTATCATCAGTGGGGTGATCGCGCGACGGTCAGCCGTTATGGCGCCGGCTACAACGCCTGGACCGGCAATCGCTGGGCCGGTCAGGTTGGCGCCTCATACAACTCGCGTACCGGCATTGCCGCCGCCGGGCAACGTGGCGCGGTGCACAACGCCTACACCGGCAATTACGCTGCCGGGCGCAGCGGCGTGGCAGTCGGCCCGAACGGCGGCGCCATCGCCGGAGAACGGGTTAGCGCTGGCAACGTCCGCAGCGGCACTCACGTCAGTGCCAATCGCGGCGCCGTTTACAACCCCAATACCGGCAACACCACGCAATACGGCGGTATCCATGGCCGCAACGGCGGTGCGGCGCGCGTCGGCGACAATGTGTATGCCGGGCGCGACGGCAACGTCTACAAGAAAACCGACAATGGATGGCAGTCGGTGGCCGGCAGCAGTGCCAACCGAACCCTACCTGCGAACAACAATGCGCAGCTGCAAAACCTCAATCGCGAATCCGCCGCGCGCAATCTTGGCAACCATCGCACCCACAATTACAACCGGTCTTCGCAAATGATGAACCGCTCGTTTGGCGGTGGTGGAGGTGGCGGATTGCACCGACGCTGAAAAACTGCACGTAATGTTCAGAATTTCAGACTGGCCCCGCATCCGGTTTTGCTGTTAAAAACCGCGTGCCGTCCCTGCCCGTTTCATCGTTCGGAGAATTGCTATATGAGCCAGTGGCCAGACACCCGCATCCTTGATCTTCTCGGTATCGAACTGCCGATCATCCAGGGCCCGATGGCCGGGGCGACCAACTCTTCGATGGTGATTGCCGTGTGCAATGCTGGCGGCCTCGGTTCTATGCCGGCAGCGATGCTGAGCAGCGAGCAACTGCGCGAAGAACTGAAGACGATTCGCCAGCACACCACCAAGCCGTTCAACGTCAATTTCTTCTGCCATCAGCCACCGGCGCCTGATGAACAGCAAGCCCGTGACTGGAAAAACCTGCTCGAACCTTACTACCGTGAATTGGGTGCCGATTTCGACGCGCCGACGCCGGTGTCCAATCGCGCACCGTTCGACGAAGCAGCGTGTACAGTGCTCGAAGAGCTCCGACCCGAGGTGGTGAGTTTCCATTTCGGGTTACCGGAAAAAACCCTGCTTGATCGAGTCAAGGCAACCGGGGCGAAAATCATTTCGTCTGCGACTACGGTCGAAGAAGCGATCTGGCTGGAGCAACACGGCTGCGATGCGATCATCGCCATGGGTTATGAGGCCGGTGGGCATCGCGGGATGTTTCTCAGCGATGATCTGAGCACCCAGGTCGGCACCTTCGCCCTGGTGCCGCAGGTGGTCGACGCGGTGAAAGTGCCGGTGATCGCGGCGGGCGCGATCAGCGATGCGCGAGGCGTTGCCGCAGCTTTCATGCTCGGCGCCTCGGCGGTGCAAGTCGGCACGGCGTACCTGTTCACGCCGGAAGCCAAAGTCAGCGCCTCACACCACAAGGCCCTGCGCACCGCCAAGGAAAGCGAGACGGCTATCACCAACATTTTCACTGGGCGTCCGGCGCGGGGCATTCTCAATCGGGTCATGCGTGAACTCGGCCCGATGTCAGCGCAGGCGCCGGCCTTCCCCTTGGCCGGCGGTGCGCTGATGCCGCTGCGGGCCAAGGATGACGCCGACTTTGCCAACCTCTGGGCCGGTCAGGCGTTGACGCTGGGCAAGGATATCGGCAGCGCTGAGCTGACCCGGCAACTGGCCGAGGGAGCATTGGCCAAACTCAACCGCCACTGAATTTATGCGGCGAACGGATTTATTCCCTCGCCACTAGGCGGCGTATCGCTATATATTTCCGTATACAGCGATTACGCCCGTGTATCGGCGTTATCCAAAGCAAAGCATTTACCGCCGATCACGGAGCCTTTACATGACACTTGCTGCCACACGCCTCGCCCCTGCCTGCTTCGCTTCACTCCTCGCAATGTTCAGCATGGGCGCCGCGCAGGCCGACGAAGTGCAAGTGGCGGTCGCCGCCAATTTCACCGCGCCAATCCAGGCCATCGCTGCCGACTTCGAAAAAGACACCGGCCACAAACTGGTCGCCGCTTACGGCGCCACCGGCCAGTTCTACACCCAGATCAAAAACGGTGCGCCCTTCCAAGTGTTCCTCGCTGCTGACGACGTGACCCCGGCAAAGCTTGAGCAGGAAGGCGAAACCGTCAAAGGTTCGCGCTTCACCTACGCCATCGGCACCCTGGCGCTGTGGTCGGCAAAAGAAGGTTATGTCGATGCACAGGGTGACGTGCTGAAAACCAACCAATACCAACACCTTGCGATCGCCAATCCAAAAGCTGCGCCATACGGTCTCGCCGCCACCCAGGTGCTGGAAAAACTCCAGTTGCGCGAAGCCACGAAAAGCAAAATCGTCGAAGGCCAGAACATCACGCAGGCCTACCAGTTTGTCTCCACCGGCAACGCCGAACTGGGCTTCGTCGCCCTGTCGCAAATCTACAAGGACGGCAAAGTCAGCAGCGGTTCGGCGTGGATTGTCCCGGCCACCCTGCATGATCCGATCAAACAGGACGCGGTGATCTTGAACAAGGGCCGGGACAGCGCCGCTGCCAAGGCCTTGATCGATTACCTCAAGGGGCCGAAAGCCGCTGCGGTGATCAAATCCTTCGGATATGAACTGTAAATGTCGCTGACCAGTGCCGACTTCGCCGCGATCTGGCTGACCCTGAAACTGGCGTCACTGACCACTGCGATCCTGCTGGTGATCGGCACGCCGATCGCGCTGTGGCTATCGCGCACCTCGTCGTGGTTGCGCGGGCCGATCGGCGCCATCGTTGCGCTGCCGCTGGTGCTGCCGCCGACGGTGATCGGTTTCTATCTGCTGCTGGCGCTGGGGCCGCACGGTTTTCTCGGTCAGTTCACTCAATGGCTGGGGCTGGGCACGTTGACGTTCAGTTTCACCGGGCTGGTCATCGGTTCGGTGATCTACTCCATGCCGTTCGTGGTGCAACCGCTGCAAAACGCTTTCTCGGCAATTGGCACCCGCCCGCTCGAAGTCGCGGCGACCTTGCGCGCCAATCCCTGGGACACGTTCTTCAGCGTGATCCTGCCGCTGGCGCGCCCCGGCTTCGTCACCGCAGCGATCCTCGGCTTCGCCCACACCGTGGGTGAGTTCGGCGTGGTGCTGATGATCGGCGGCAACATCCCCGGCAAGACCCGCGTGGTCTCGGTGCAGATTTACGACCATGTCGAAGCGCTGGAATATGCCCAGGCGCACTGGCTGTCCGCGGCGATGCTGGTGTTTTCGTTTCTGGTGTTGCTGGCGCTGTACTCCAGCCGCAAGACCCGCGCAGGCTGGAGCTGATCGATGATTGATGTACGCCTGAAACGCACTTATCCGGGGTTTGAACTGGATGTCGACCTGCAAGTGCCGGGCCGCGGCGTCACCGCGCTGTTTGGTGATTCCGGCTCGGGCAAAACCACTTGCCTGCGCTGCATCGCCGGGCTGGAGCGCGCCGAGGAGGGTTTTGTGCAGATCAACGACGAGATCTGGCAGGACAGTGCCAAGGGCATTTTCGTCCCGCCGCACAAGCGTGCGCTTGGCTATGTGTTTCAGGAAGCCAGCCTGTTCCCGCATCTTTCGGTGCTGGCCAATCTGGAGTTTGGTCTCAAACGCATCGCCAGGTCGCAACGCCGGGTCGATATGAACCAGGCCACAGAACTGCTCGGCATCAGCCATTTGCTCGAGCGTCATCCACAGCATCTGTCCGGCGGCGAACGACAGCGCGTCGGCATCGCCCGCGCCCTGCTGACCAGCCCGAGACTGTTGCTCATGGACGAACCACTGGCGGCTCTCGACAGCCGGCGCAAAAGCGAAATCTTGCCGTACCTGCAACGCCTGCACGACGAACTGGATATTCCGCTGCTGTATGTCAGCCATGCGCAGGATGAAGTCGCGCGTCTGGCCGATCATTTGGTATTGCTGCGTGATGGCAAAGGCCTCGCCAGCGGCCCGATCGGCGAGACCCTCGCACGCCTGGATCTGCCCTTGGCGCTGGGCGATGACGCCGGGGTGATCATCGAAGGCCAGGTCAGCGCCTACGACGCCACCTATCAATTGCTCAGCCTGCAACTGCCGGCCACTGAAATGAACATTCGCGTCACCCATGCGCCGATGGCCGTGGGCCAGGCTCTGCGCTGCAAAGTGCACGCGCGCGACATCAGCCTGGCGCTGAACAACGATGCAGCCAGCAGCATTCTCAATCGTCTGCCCGTTACGGTCGTCAGCGAACAGGCCGCTGACAACAGTGCCCATGTACTGATCCGCCTCGATGCCAGCGGCACGCCGCTGCTGGCGCGGATCACCCGTTTCTCGCGTGATCAACTGAGCGTGCATCCGGGCCAACGGCTGTGGGCGCAGATCAAGGCGGTGGCGGTGCTCGCGTAAATCATTCGGCACGACGGCCAGCGCCTGCGGTCAATCAGTTACAGACTGCCGTATGACCGAAGGAAACCGCCATGCCCGATACCGTGCTGACAGATGCTCTGCCCGCCGATCTGCATTACGTCGATGACACTCAGCCTGGTATCACCCGGAAAAAAATGCGCGGCAAGTTCGTCTATTTCGAACCGTCGGGCGAGCGCATCACCGACCCGGACGAAATCAAACGCATCAATGCCCTCGCGGTACCACCGGCCTACACCGATGTGTGGATCTGCGCTGATCCGTGCGGCCATCTGCAAGCCACCGGCCGCGATGCACGCGGGCGTAAACAGTACCGTTATCACGCACGCTGGCGCGAAGTGCGCGACGCCGACAAATACTCGCGCCTGCGCGACTTCGGCATGGCCCTGCCCAAACTGCGGCGCAAGCTCGAGGCGCTGCTCGATGAGCCGGGCTTCAGCCGGGACAAGGTCATGGCCACGGTGATTACCTTGCTCGACGCCACGCTGATCCGCGTCGGCAATACCCAATACGCACGGGACAATCGCTCTTACGGTTTGACCACGTTGCGCAGTCGGCATGTCGAGGTCAACGGCAGCGCGATCCTGTTCCAGTTCCGCGGCAAGAGCGGCATCGAACACCAGATCACCGTCAAGGACCGTCGCCTGGCGCGAATCATCAAGCGCTGCCTGGAGATCCCCGGGCAGAACCTGTTTCAGTATCTTGATGAAAATGGCGAACGGCACACCGTCACCTCCTCCGACGTCAATGCCTATCTGCAAAAGCTCACCGGCGCGGCGTTCACCGCCAAGGACTATCGCACCTGGGCGGGCAGCGCCCTGGCGTTGTCGGTGCTGCGCGAGTTGCAGCATGAGTCGGAAACCGAAGCCAAGCGCCATGTGGTCGAAGCGGTGAAGAATGTCGCCAAACAGCTGGGCAACACGCCGGCGGTGTGCCGCAAGTGCTACATCCACCCCGCAGTGGTCGAACACTTCATGCTCGGCGCCCTTGCCGAACTGCCCCGCCCGCGCGTGCGCAAAGGCCTGCGCGCCGAGGAAGTAGCCTTGGCGATGTTTCTCGAGCGGATGTGTGAGGTAAGCGAGGCGTCTTGATCTCCAGCGTAACGCTCGCTCCTGCAAAGGTTTCGCCGACGAGTTGAACTGGGTATTTTTTGCACGATCACACAGGTCTTCTATAGTTGATCTGAAGGTTCGCGCCACGCGGACTTTTTGTTGCAACTCAGCCGTTTCAGCGAACGGAGGTGTTCCATGTCCGAAAAAGAGTCCATCACCACCCTCCTCACCCTGCTCGACGCCCGCCAGGCGCGCCTCGCAGCCGCCTGCAAAGAGATTGCCGACTGGGTCGATCATCAGGGCGGGCATCCGACAGCTTTGCGCATTCGCGACCGGCTGCACGACATCGAAAAAGATGCGCCGCTGATTCGCGATACGCTCTCGACGCTCAAACCGATCGACCGGCCATTGCCACGGTTCAGATAGGCGTCAGCGTAGAAGTCCTCTCTGCGTTGGCGCAGAGAGGACGGCAGTTATCGGTTTCCCGGCGCCTCAGTCCCCCTTGCCCGTGCGCGTACCGCCGTGGCTGTGCTGTCCGCCGACGCGCGCCTTTTCCGCACGGTCGACTTTCACGTTGACTGAATTCCCGCCCTTCTTGCCGGCTTCCTTGATTTTTTGCGAATCCTCGGCGAATGGTTGGTCCTTGTGATGATGGGTCATGGTCCTGTCCTCCACAGAGTTGTAGTCACACTTCACAGACTCTAGATTGCACAAACTTCAGTTCAACTTCTCGCCGACAAATGGTTATGACTGCCAAGCGAAACGGCAATTAAATCCAGCCGCCGCTTTATGACTAACCCGACCTTTAATACTTATACGAAGCGGCAAGATAAACACCAGCCTGTATAAGTTTCATCACAAACATACCGTTCATCGGCCTAAGTAAAAATTTTCAAAACATTCTCCGCCGGCTCGTAATCGGAGTAGATGTCCGGTGCAACAAAGGACACAACTAGCGAAACGTTAATTGATATCGGAGAGCTATCATGACTACAGGAAATAAAAATCCAGGTAACTTCGCGAACGATCGTGAGAAGGCGTCTGAAGCTGGCAAGAAAGGCGGCCAGGCATCGGGCGGTAACTTCGCCAATGACCGTGAGAAGGCATCCGAGGCTGGCCGCAAAGGTGGTCAAAACAGCCACGGTGGTGGTCGCAAGTCCTGAGTGAGCAGCACAAGGGCAGCCCTGCTGCCCTTTGAAATCGGCTGATGGAGCGCAATCATGAGAACGGTAACGGCTTCTGCACGAGGCGAAGTGCAACGAAACAAGGGAGCAGAAGTGTATCCCGAAGCAGCGCGCAGTTCGCAAGTGACGAGGTCGGATGTTTCGCCTGTGTCCCCTTGTGTTGAAAGACAGCAAATCAGTCCACGATACAGGGAAAGCGTTCAGCAGGAATGTTATGAACGCCGGGAACTTACTGTTAATGCAGAGAACTCCCGCACTGCGAATACACAACCCACTTATGAGCGCTCTTCTTAGCAGACCGGTCAAACTTGTAGTTACAAGACAAGCGAGACCCATAGAGCAAACCAATCAGCTAACTAGTCAGCACTTTGCGAATGACGACGGCACGCAGTTTGTGCATCCTTGATTCGCCAGTTGCTATATAGAGAAATGAGGAAGTTTGAAATGGCACAAGATAAACAAGGCGGCATGTCGGTAAACGAAGCAGGTAAAAAAGGTGGGGAAGCCACTTCAGCTTCGCACGACAAAGAGTTTTATCAGGAAATCGGTAGCAAGGGCGGCCAGAACAGCGGCGGTAACTTCAAGAACGATCCGGAACGTGCCGCTGAAGCCGGGAGCAAGGGCGGTCAGAACAGCGGAGGCAATTTCAAGAACGACCCGGAACGCGCAGCAGAAGCCGGCAGCAAAGGGGGCCAGAACAGCGGCGGCAACTTCGCCAATGATCGGGAAAAAGCCTCTGAGGCCGGACGCAAGGGTGGTCAAAACAGCCATGGTGGCGGGCGCAACAGTTGATGCGTCGGGTGCAGGGGAGCGTGGCTCCCCTGCCCACTTTCATTCAAGCGAAATTACAGCTATTGCTTAGGAGTCCTGACCAGCCGAGGGAATCGCCATGCCTGTTCATGTCATCAACTTCACCGGCCCGATCAACGCCTCGACCTGCGGCCAATTGATCGATAAAGCCTCGCTCGCCGTAAAGGAAGATGCACCCAGACTGATCGTCAACATCGCCACCATGGGCGGTGAATGCAGTTACGGTTTCACGATGTACAACTTCCTGTTGGCCCTGCCTATTCCGGTACACACCCATAATCTGGGAACCGTCGAGTCGATGGGCAACATTGTCTTTCTGGCCGGCCAGCGCCGCACCGCCTGTACCCACAGCAAGTTTCTGTTTCACCCATTTCATTGGCACCTGCAAGGTTCGGTCGATCACTCGCGCATGTCGGAATACGCCATGAGCCTGGATTACGACTTGCACCTCTACGCCCAGATCGTCGCCGAGCGTACGAGCAACGGAAAAAATGCGTTGGAGACAGAGAAATATCTGACAGCAGCTCCGCGCATCATCAACCCTGAAGAAGCCATGCATTCGGGCCTTATCACGGCGATTGAAGACACCGAGGTTCACGCGGACTTTGTCTGCTCGTGTATCTACTCCTGACTCGTCCCACTTGATAACGCGTCGTAGCGGGCGCGTTCCTGGCTTATCAGCCGGCAATTCAGCCAAAAATTCCAGACGAAGTTGTACAGAATCGATCTGCCGTACAGATTTACAAATCGCCCAATCAGCCGGTCATCACGCCCGTTTCAATTTCTCTGAATTATTCATTTCGCCAGATATCCGTCTTCTTAACAGGCGGAGGAAATGTATGAGCGGAGAGGATTTGTACGTGATTGATTACCTGCTTCACGGGAAGCCCAGGTCATTCGTCATTCGCACAAAAACCATGAACAATGCCGAAGCGTGGCAATGGGCAAGTTGTGACGCGGGTATCGCGCCCATCCCCCGCCCCGGCCGACCTCCGTTGAAACGTTTTTCCAAACCAATGGCGGAACGCTTTGGCGTGACCGAGGTGCAATGGCGAGAATCAGTACCTTTGGTCTGGGAGGAGGATCACGTGAAATGACAGAACGCACATTGAAATTCGGTTTCGGCCGCTCATGGGATGACGAGATGGCGGAGAACGCCGCGATGTTCCGCGAGGCCGATCTGCTCGAAGAAGCGGCTTACAGAATCATCGAGAACGACACGGACAATCCTGAAGCCTGGGCCCGTTTCAGCGAAGCCAAGGCTATGGCCGACGCCAAACGAACGGCGGCCTATCAGGACTGGATGCGCATCAAGCGCGCGATGAGCAAGCCGCGCTCGAAATAGCGGACTGGCGCCTCATGGCTTGAGGATCAGCAGCAGTTCGCCTTTCGGGACGACGTAAGTGGCCAGTTCGACGCCTTTCTCGTTGCCAATGTTCTTCGCCACATGCGCGACGCCCGCCGGAATGAACAACGAATCGCCGGCCTTGAGTATCACCGGCGCCCGCCCTTCGAGCTGATACTCGAACGTGCCGCTGATGACATAGGCGACTTCGACGCCGGGATGAGCATGTCGAGGCGAGGTGACGCCAGCGTCGAAATCGATACGCGCCTGAATCACCTCACGATTGTCAGCGCCGAGATCCTGACGAACCAGATCGGTGCGGCTCAGACCTTTCTGCCAGCTCGTTGCCGGCGCATCCGCCGCATGGGTAAAGCCTGTCAGGGAGGCGAAGACAACGGCAGAAGCCAGAAACAGTGGACGGTACATGGTGATGCCCTCTTGAGCGTAGTGTTGGTGTGAGGGCTACTTTGGGCTCGGCATGTAGGGCGGATGTGTCTCGAAGGCGCAGTTTGGTGTTGCCGTGTGTATCGGCTGGGGGTTGATACATGCTTATACAAACGTGTCGCTGGCCACCGCCACAAGCCATTCTCTGAACGCGCTGATCTTTGGCGATTCAGCGGTGTCATGGGGTGTAACCAGATAGAAACCGAGATCATCCTGCAGGCGCAGGTCGAACGGTGCGACCAATCGACCCGCACGCAGATCGTCGTTTACGTAAGTCGAACGACCGATGCACACGCCCTGCCCGTCAATTGCCGCCTGCACCGCCATCATCGCCAGATCGAAGGTCAGCTTCGCGCCGTCGGCCAACTGCGCAGGCTGGCCGGCGGCGCTGAGCCAGGCCTGCCAGTCGCTGGCGGTGAGGCCGCTAACTTGTACAAGCGTGTGACTAGCCAGATTTTCCGGAGTGTGCAATGTCGTCGCCACTGCTGGACTGCACGCGGGAAATACCTCATCGGCCATGAGAAAGTCCGCGCGCAGACCTTTCCAGTCGCCCCGTCCGTAGCGAATCGCCGCGTCGATGCCTCCTCGGCGAAAATCCGCCAGATCGGTAGTGGCGCTGATGCGCACATCGATGTCCGGGAACGCCTGCTGAAATGCCGGAAGGCGCGGCAAAAGCCATTTCGACGCAACCGAGACCAGCGTGCTGATGGTCAATACGCTGGACCCGCGCGACTCGAGTAATTGTTGCGTCGAATGGCGCAACGCTTGAAATGCAGAACGCACCCCCGGCAGGTAGGCCTGCCCGTCTTCGCTAAGCGCCAGGCCATCCTTGAGGCGCAGGAACAATGCCACGCCCAACTCGGCTTCGAGGCGCCTGATCTGGTGACTGATTGCTGTCTGCGTGACGTTCAACTCGGTCGCAGCGGTGGTAAAGCTCATATGCCGAGCCGCCGCTTCGAACGCGCGCAGGCCGTTGAGGGAGGGAAGTCTGGCAGTCATAAGGCTAAGGAGCGCATGAGAATTTGTCATACGCTAGCACTGCAAATGACCTTTGCGAAAGTTTTGCCCGCAGTGGATCGTGGCGCCTCCACTTTCAAGGGACATGCCATGAAACTTTACTTTGCACCGAAGACCTGTTCGCTCGCCCCGCATATCGTCCTGCGCGAACTCGGCTTGCCGTTCGAAATGATCCTCGTCAACAACCAGACCAAGCGCACGGCTGACGGCCGTGACTTCCGCGAGATCAATCCGAAAGGCTACGTGGCCGCGCTGCAACTGGATAACGGCGAAGTGCTCACTGAAGGCCCGGCGATCCTGCAGTTTCTCGCCGATCAAGTCCCCGGGAGCGACTTGGCACCTGCCGCCGGTACGTGGCAGCGCGCACGTTTGCAGGAACACCTGAACTTCATCAGCTCTGAGATTCATGCCGCCAGCGCGCCATTGTTCAGCGCGGAAATTGCGCAACCGGTCAAAGCGGTTTTTCGGCAGAGATTATTCGAACGGCTGGATTACCTGAATCTTCAATTGGATCGTAAGAACTATCTGATGGACACCTTCGGCATTGCCGACGCCTATCTGTTCACGGTGCTGACCTGGTTGCCGACATTTGATATCGATATTGCCGAATGGCCAGCTCTGGCCACCTCTATGCAACGCATCGGCGCGCGGCCCAGTGTGCTTGCTGCCATCGCGGCGGAAGCAGCGACTTTGCCAGTCTGAACGCGCGCGGGCCATGGCCTTAGGGAATCTGTAAACTGCCGCAATCTTCATTCACTCAAACAAGAGATGCCCATGGCCAATCAAGACATCATCTTCACGCCGGATCCCGACACCGATTCGATTTCCTCCGACGTTGCCACCTTCGGCGGCATTATGGTTTCCACGCAGATTCCAACCCGCGCCGATGGCAGCCTGGAACTCGGCGGCATCACCGAGCAGAGCGAGTGCACCCTGCAAGCGCTGAAAGTCGCACTGGAACGTGCCGGCAGTTCGATGGACCGGGTGCTGCACCTGACCATTTACCTCACCGACATGGGCGATCGCGGGGCTTTCAATGAAGTGTACAAACGCTACTTCGCCAAGCCTTGGCCGGTGCGGGCGGCGGTAGGCGTGGCCTCGCTGGCAGTTGAAGGGATGCGTGTGGAAGTGACCGCGATGGCCGCGAAAGGCTGATCGAATTTGCGGATGTCACTCAATGATTTTCGGATGACACACCGCTTTCGCGAGCAGGCTCGCTCCCACAGTGGATGTATTCCGGCCCGGAGCTAACCCTGTGGGAGCGAGCCTGCTCGCGAAGAGGCCGGCACATTCAACACAATAGCTTGTCGATCTTTGCCAATCGCCAGCCACCATCGGGCAGCACACACGTGCCCACCAAGCGTTTCACGGGTAGAATGCGCCCCTTGCCCGTGACCGCCTGACTAAAAAACTATGTCCTTGCCCAAGCATCACCTGGAATTGCTCAGCCCAGCCCGCGATGTCGCCATCGCCCGTGAGGCCATCCTGCATGGCGCTGATGCCGTGTACATCGGCGGCCCGAGCTTCGGCGCACGCCACAACGCCTGCAACGAAGTCAGCGAAATCGCTGAGCTGGTCGAATTTGCCCGCCGTTACCACGCGCGCATTTTCACCACCATCAACACCATCCTGCACGACAACGAACTGGAGCCGGCGCGCAAGCTGATCCATCAGTTGTATGACGCTGGCGTCGATGCGCTGATCGTCCAAGACCTGGGCGTGATGGAGCTGGACATTCCGCCGATCGAGCTGCACGCCTCGACCCAGACCGACATCCGCACCCTGGAGCGAGCGAAGTTCCTCGATCAGGCCGGTTTCTCGCAGTTGGTGTTGGCCCGTGAGCTGAACCTGAAAGAAATCCGTGCCATCGCCGATGAAACCGATGCCGCCATCGAGTTCTTCATCCACGGTGCGCTGTGCGTGGCCTTCTCCGGCCAGTGCAACATCTCTCATGCGCAAACCGGCCGCAGCGCCAACCGTGGCGACTGCTCCCAGGCGTGCCGCTTGCCCTACACCCTCAAGGATGAAAAGGGTGGCGTGATCGCCTACGAAAAACACCTGCTGTCGATGAAAGACAACAACCAGAGCGCCAACATCCGCGCACTGGTCGAGGCCGGCGTGCGCTCGTTCAAGATCGAAGGTCGCTACAAGGACATGGGCTATGTGAAGAACATCACCGCCTATTACCGCCAGCGCCTCGACGACGTGCTCGAGGATCGCCCGGACCTGGCCCGCGCTTCCAGCGGCCGTACTGTGCATTTCTTCCTGCCCGACCCGGAAAAGACTTTCCACCGTGGCAGCACCGATTATTTCGTGACCGATCGCAAGATCGACATCGGCGCCTTCGATTCGCCAACCTTCACCGGCCTGCCGGTCGGTACGGTGGAAAAAGTCGGCAAGCGTGACATGCAGGTCGTCACCCATGAGCCGCTGTCCAATGGTGACGGTCTGAACGTACTGGTCAAACGCGAAGTGGTCGGTTTCCGCGCCAACATCGCCGAGGCCAAAGGCGAGTTCGAAGAAGACGGCGAGAAGCGCTATCGCTACCGCGTCGAGCCGAACGAAATGCCTGAAGGCCTGTTCAAGCTGCGTCCGAACCACCCGCTGAATCGCAACCTCGATCACAACTGGCAGCAGGCGCTGCAGAAGACCTCTTCGGAACGTCGCGTGGCCCTGAGCTGGATCGCTCGTCTGCGCGAAGAACAGCTGGAAGTGACCGCGACCAGCGAGGAAGGCATCAGCGCCAGTGTCACCCTCAACGGGCCGTTTGGTGTCGCCAACAAGCCTGAGCAAGCGCTGGAGCAATTGCGCGACCTGCTCGGCCAGCTCGGCACCACGCAGTATCACGCCACTGACATCAAGCTGGATGCGCCGCAAGCGTTCTTCATTCCCAACTCGCAGCTCAAGTCGCTGCGCCGCGAAGTCATCGAAGCGCTGACTGCGGCACGTGTCGCCGCGCATCCGCGTGGCAGCCGCAAGGCCGAAACCACGCCGCCGCCGGTGTACCCGGATTCGCACCTGACCTTCCTCGCCAACGTCTACAACCACAAGGCGCGCGACTTCTACCACCGTCACGGCGTCAAGCTGATCGACGCGGCGTACGAAGCTCACGAAGAGCCGGGCGAAGTGCCGGTGATGATCACCAAGCACTGCCTGCGTTTCTCCTTCAACCTGTGCCCGAAGCAGGCCAAGGGCGTCACCGGTGTGCGTACCAAGGTCGCGCCGATGCAGTTGATCCACGGCGATGAAGTGCTGACGCTGAAGTTCGATTGCAAGCCGTGCGAGATGCACATCATCGGCAAGATGAAGGGCCACATCCTCAACCTGCCGCAGCCGGGCAGCGTGGTCGGCCACATCAGCCCTGAAGACCTGATGAAAACCATCCCGCGCGCACCGCACTGAGTGACCGGCGTGTGCGGTGCTTCGGTACCGCGCACGCCTGCGCCGCTCTGCCTGAGCAAATCGCAGGCATAAAAAAACGCCAACTTCTTGCGAAGTTGGCGTTTTTTCGTAGATGGCAGGGGCGGCTGGATTCGAACCAACGCATGGCAGGATCAAAACCTGCTGCCTTACCGCTTGGCGACGCCCCTGTAGCTCTGGTCAGCGGCTCCGTTAGGATCGCTGTGAGAACGGGGCGCAATTTAACAACATTCATTTCGTTTGGGAAGCCCGGGATGAAATATTTTTTGTTTTAAAACAGCCACTTATTATTTTCGCGCGAAAACTCACCGTTTCATCGCCATGTATCACACTGTGTACGCGCCCCGCTGCTACACAACCCAATGCAAAAACGCTCTCTGGCGACACAGAGCAGATACCTCGCCACGCTTCAATGCACCCAGGGTTTCAAGGGTTCATCCAGCCCCTTGGCCACAGGCTCGCAAAGGAGACGTCAGCATGAAACAGGCTCTGCATACCTCTAAAGTCAAGGCCGCACTTGGTTTGTCAGTCTTGGCGCTGTCACTGCTCGGCGCCGTCGGCAGCGCTCAGGCGCAAACCACTGAACCGGCCGCCGTCAGCTATTCCGCGCCCTCTCCTTTCGGCCCGCTGAAGCACATCAAGGCAGGCTTGCTCGATGTGGCTTACGCCGAAACCGGTCCTGCCGATGGCCCGGTGGTGATTCTGCTGCACGGCTGGCCCTACGACATTCACAGCTATGACGAAGTCGCACCACTGCTGGCGGCCAAGGGTTACCGCGTGCTGATGCCGTATGCACGGGGTTATGGCGACACGCAATTCCTGTCCAAAGCCACTCTGCGCAACGGCCAGCCGGCGGCATTGGCCAGCGACGTCATCGACTTCATGGACGCGCTGAAGATCAAGCAAGCAGTGCTTGGCGGCTACGACTGGGGCGCGCGTTCAGCGGGCATCGTCGCAGCGCTGTGGCCAGAGCGCGTCAAGGCGCTGGTGGCGGTCAGCGGCTACCTGATCGGCAATCAGGCCGCCGGGCAGAATCCACTGCCGCCGAAAGCCGAATTGCAGTGGTGGTACCAGTTCTACTTCGCCACCGAACGCGGCCGCGCCGGCTATGAAAAGAACACTCACGACTTCGCCAAACTGATCTGGCAACTGGCTTCGCCGCAGTGGAAGTTCGACGACGCCACCTTCGACCGTAGCGCCAAAGCATTGCAGAACCCAGATCACGTCGAGATCACCGTGTTCAACTACCGCTGGCGGCTGGGCCTGGTGCAGGGCGAGGCGAAATATGCCGCGCTGGAAGAGAAGCTTGCGACTGCACCGTCGATCAGTGTGCCGACGATTACCCTGGAAGGCGATGCCAATGGTGCGCCACATCCCAAGCCTGAGGACTATGCCAAGCGTTTTACCGGGAAATATCAGTTCAGGTTGATTGAGGGTGGGATTGGGCACAATTTGCCGCAGGAGGATCCGAAGGCGTTTGCACAGGCCGTGGTTGATGCGGATCGCCTCTGACAGACCCGCCCCAAAGGCCCCTCACTAGCCCTCTCCCGAGGAGAAAGGAAACGATTGGGGGATGCTCAAGCATTACGCCGACGCGAATCGCATGCTGGTTGCTGTCCGGCAACTCACCGATGCGCACCGCGACGTCGATGCCCTCCTCAACCATGTTGACGACCCGGTCCAGCAACAGCGCGTTGATCGACACGTCCGGATAACGACACAGGTAATCGGCCATGACTGGCGTAACAAAAAGATCGCCGAACAGCACCGGCGCAGTAATCGTCAACTGCCCGCGCGGCAAGGCATGGCTGCCCGCCGCCGAATCCTCGGCCTCCTGCACCTCGGCAAGAATCCGCCGGCAGTCATCGCAGTAACGCTGCCCGGCTTCGGTCAGGTGCACAGTACGCGTGGTGCGCACCAGCAGTTGCGTACCAATGTGCTGCTCCAGCGCCGCCACCGCCCGCGTAACACTCGCCGCCGACAGACCCAGCCGCCGCGACGCCGCCGAAAAGCCCTGCTCCTGGGCAACGACAACGAATATCTGCATTTCTGAAAGCGATCCATGGGATTCCTCGGGGGCGGATACGAAAATCGCAGCCTGGGCTGCGATTGTGAAACTGGAGGTGGACAAAAATATCCTGACACCTCCTCACCCCGTCGTGTACCCGAGCTTGCAGAAACTGGCAATTATCTAATTCGTCGCTTAGCTAATTCGAAAAAAACTGACGTCGGCAGCGCTCAGGCGCAAACCGCAGTACCCGCCGCCGTCAGCTACTCCGCGCCGCACCTCAATCCTTCGGGAAGAATGAAACCAGCTCCATAGTTTCAACGCCTAACACCCGAGCGCACATGCACTCGAGCGGGGTTTGTTTATGGCGTCCCCTTGTGAGGCGCTTAAGCCGATGACGGAAAACTGCAAACATTGAACTCGGTCAACGGACTACGCTTAAGTTGCTA
The DNA here is from genome assembly GCF_946901175.1 of Pseudomonas sp. Marseille-Q5117. NCBI lineage: Bacteria > Pseudomonadati > Pseudomonadota > Gammaproteobacteria > Pseudomonadales > Pseudomonadaceae > Pseudomonas > Pseudomonas sp. Marseille-Q5117. Next base: position 278,011 of record NZ_CAMPPP010000005.1, read on the forward strand.
CAAGCCCCCAAGCAATCATGCGGAAATATCCAGGCCCTCCTCCGGCAGGGGTGTAGTTGTACGCACCGTATTCCCTTACATGAAAATTGCCCCCGTTGGTGGTGACCAAAGGGATTATAGAGTTATACAACGGATTCGCAACTACGATCGGCCCAATTGCCGCGCCTGTAATATGTCGAGAGATGCCATCTGGCCAATACACCAAGGCAAAAAAATCACTAAGATTGTTATACTTCATATTCATTTTTTCGACCATATCGCTTGTTAGAGTGCCCCACCCACGCGATTGCCACCAAACGGATGTGAGTTGGTTGGAGGGTATATGCGAAGTTTCACGAACAAATCTGAAAACATTGCTCACTTGCACGCGATAGCTCGCCCTGGACTGCGTAGCGTCGGTGACGACAATGGTGGTCTGCCCATTGCTTATACCCGCGACTTTTCCGTTCAAGTCGACTGTCGCTATGTTCGTTTGGCTGCTGGTATAGCTAAACGGTGCAATACCACCGGAAGGAAGTCGGACTGCGGTGTTGCCTGGAAAATCGTAGCCTGGCCTAACGGTCAGACCGGCTGGAGGCTGAAGTGCAAAGCCATCCAATACCATCACCGATGGCTCGATAACCAGGGGCGCGTTCACCGTTAAAGTTCTAGGTTCTGATACCTGGCCGGTACCGTACAGCGCTTTGGCAGTAAAACGGTGCGGTGTGGGGGACAGGCCATCTAATTGTCGATTCCAGTCACCATTAGCGTCCACATCGACAGCGGCTTCCACCGCAATCAAACCATCATAAAGCCGGATTTGTTGATATTGGGATGCCGTACCTCCCAGGACTACGGAAGGTTCTATTGTCGCTCCACCTTCCGGTATATCCGCACCACTCGGCGAGCCTTTCGCCGAGGTGATTACCGGCCTCAGTTCCACCAAGGCTTTGACCGTGTACCTTCTTCCCTGCAAAGTCACCGCCTCCGTTTCCACCTGACTGCCACCCAGCCCAACCTTGAACTCCACGACCAACTCACTGCCATCCTTCAGATTCTTCAGGGTGGCGAGCGTGATCGATTGTGGGTAGTAGCCCTGGTTGATCCAGGTCTGGTTGGTCTGTCCGCTCAGCGGCTGCCAGAACGTCTGGGTGTATTCGTCTCCATTGCTGTAAGTGCCAAACACTCGCAACCATACGTACTGCGCCAGCGCAATCAACGGCCAGATGTTCACCCGAATAGTGGCGTCTTTGGTCAACTGATTAACATCAAATTCCGACCCGTCACCGCCATTAGCGGCCTCAACAATCAGGGGCCGCCCCATTGCAGGGTCCCCATCCGCGATCGGTTGCACTGCGAGAACCAACGGCTTGGAGTCCTTGGGCGAGCCGTTACGGATCACCTTATAGATCACATTGACTGGCTTGTTCAGATTCAGGGCCACCACCGTGTTGGGCAGCGCGACTTCCTGATCTCCTTGCGCGGTCACGAGGACTGGCGTGGTGGTGTGGCTGCCGCCGCCAGCCGTGCCGATCCAGCTCACTTCCAGATAGGTGCCGACCATGTTGTCGTAGGCGGGAATGACTGCGGTCAGTGCATCCTTGGCCTTGAGCGGATCGAGGCTGTTGCCATCAGCCTCCTTGATCGACGGTGCTTCCAGGTCTGGTACCGCAACGCCTATGACTTTGGCTGTTGCGGACCTGGAGTAACCGATGACAGTTCCCTGCGGCCGATGAAGTTCGAAGGTCACCGTCAAGTCACTGTCGAGCACGATGTTGCTGTTGGGCACCTCAACAATGCACGGCTGCAGCAGCCCGAAGTCGTCGACTGTGATGGTGCCGAAATATTCGAACTCTCTGTCCATATGGCTCGAACGGAAGACCACCCGTATGTAATCGTCCTTCTGATATATCGTATCCTTCGGCACAATAATCACCAGCAACGGTCCCGCGGCGAGTTTGGCCAGATCCACGGTTTTGGGATCGTCTCCGGTGTCGCTGCGGTCTTCACGCAGAATGGGCTCGGTCAGCGCCACGCGTTCCAGATCGATATTCGCGTAGATGTAATCCGACCAGCGTCGAGCATCGGTGGTATTGAGCAATTGATCGGTCACGGTATATCGGAAGGAGCAATTTTTCTGGCTGCCGACCAGGTCGAACATGTGTCGCTCGATCAACGTTTTCACCGATTGGCCAACTTCGCCGGGTTTTACTTTGAAGTCGAAACGCTCGTTGCCCATTTCCAGAGTGATCTTGTCGTGGGCTTTCATGTGCGAATAGGTTTGCGTTGCATACACACCCGCGTTGGCGCTTTCCTTGTCGATCAGGGGCGGATCACCGAGTTCCTCAGGCAGGCTGATAATCAATCCAGGGTGGGGGCCTGTGCCGGGTATGTTGCCGCCCGGGCGATTGGCGCTGTAAAGGGCCCACAGTTCGGTGGATTCGTTCTCGTTGCCGGCGACGTTTCTTATTACGTACTTGATGACGTTGGTGATGTTGTCGCGAAACTCGGTCTGAAATACGTTGAAGATTATTGTTCGATCCAGATCATTCTGCGGGACACCGCTCTGGACTCCGTTTATAAAAAGTCGGATTTCATTCCATTTATCAGCCTCGAAGATGGGGTCGATCAGCACCTCAACGCCCGGCGCGCTCCTCCCCTTGCGCGAGAGTTCCTTGAAGATTCCCAGCGGCACGCCCTGCACAGGCACACCCGCCGGCGGTGGCTCGTCAGGAATCACACCATTTGTGGCCAAACGGATTCTGGCGGGCAGCAGCGAGAGCGTGCTTCGACCCGTAAGATGCTTTCTTTTTCTTGCCATGCAACACCTTCCTGGTAAGCGGCCGTGGGAGTGCTGGCCGGGAATGGGATATCAGATACTCAGGAGCTAAAGTTGGCTACTGTCATACCTGACAGTTGCAGGCACTTATGCGACGGACGGTCGATTGGCTGTTTGTTACAGATTTGGGTTTTGTATCCGGCACGTTTGCTCTGAATCAGGGGCGCGTGCTGTTCTGCATAAAGGATTTTCTACGCCTTCAAAGGCCCCTCACCCTAGCCCTCTCCCGGAGGGAGAGGGAACTGATTTGATCTGGTCAAACGATACTGGACACGGTTATAGGTTTTAGGTCATTTCTCATGCTGCCAAGGCTTCCATTGCTACCGGAGTTCGATATCCGTTGTGACTGTGCAGCCTGATCCGATTGTAATAATGGGTCAGGTAGCGCAACACATCGGTACTAGCCTCATCTTCGTTTCGGTAGCCAGCCTTGGGTATCCATTCGGATTTCAAACTGCTAAAGAAACGCTCCATCGGGGCGTTATCCCAGCAGTTTCCTCGTCGACTCATGCTTTGTTTTATGCGCATGTCAGTCAGCATTTGACGAAATACTTTACTGCTGTAATGACAGCCCTGATCCGAATGGAACATTAGGTTTTCAGGGCGTCCTCGCGACTCGAAAGCCATCTTTAACGCTCGACAGGTCAGAGCTGAATCCGGACTTCTGGACATCGCCCAGCCGACGATGCGCCGGGCATGCAGATCAAGTACAGCAGCCAGATAAACCCAGTAAGTACCGGCCCAAATGTAAGTCACGTCGCCACACCACACTCGATTGGGGGCCTCGACATTGAATTTACGCTTCAAATGATTGGGGGCGTATTGCGCCTCCGCACCGATGGGTTTGTAACGATGCCTGCGCCGTTGCTGGCTCTTCAACCCGAGCTCGCGCATCAGGCTACGAGCCATGTAACGACCCACCGACTCTTTTTCGTTACACAACGCCTTTGCCAAGCTGCGCGCGCCCATTGATCCACGACTTTGCTCATGTAATTCAGTAGCTTTAATCTTTAGGCGATTACGCTCGTTATCCACTTTTGCCCGCTTTTTCAAACGTTCGTAATAACTGCTGCGATTGATTCCAAATACGCCGCACAACTCGGATCTTGAATACTGCTCGCTTAATTCCTCAACCAGCCTTACCGATCGAGGGAATCCGACATCAAGAGAGCTGTAGCCTTTTTTAAAATTTCCTTCTCGCGCTCAATCCGTCGAATTGTTGCTTCCAGTTCCTGGATGCGTTGTTGGTCAACGGTCATGGCCTTGGACTTCTCAGGCGTCTTGCCGCTGCGCTCCGCACGCAGTTGCTCAACCCAGCGGCGCAGAGCTGTAGGGCCCACGCCCATTGCTTCGCAGGCTTCACTCACCGAATAGTCTTTATCCAAAACCAGGCAAGCCGCATCCCGTTTGAAATCTGTCGAAAAATATCGTCTGGTCAAATTACACCTCGTCTATGGGCGTAGATTATCGCCCTTTAGAAGTGTCCAGAATCATTAGGCCAGATCAATTGGGGGATGCCTAAGAGTCACGCCAACCTGAAAGCGCTGTAGTGAATCCATAATCGACATCCATCTTTCAGGTCGATGTACAGCGCAAGACACCTCGGTCGGCTCCCTCTCCCTCTGGGAGAGGGCTGGGGTGAGGGTTTTGAGGGCTGCACCGGCTGGTTTTATTTGACCAGCCGCTTCTCCTTCGAAGGCCGATAACCAAAGTACGAGCTATAGCACTTGCTGAAATGGCTCGGTGAAACGAAACCACACGCCACCAGCACTTCCACCTGCGACAGCTCGGTGTGTTGCAGCAGGCGCCGTGCTTCGGTGATGCGCAGTTCCAGGTAATAGCGCTGCGGCGTGGTGCCCAGTTGTTCCTTGAACAAGCGCTCGAGCTGGCGCCGTGAGCGGCCGGCGTAGACCGCCAGTTGTTCCAGCTCCAACGGTTCTTCGAGGTTGGCGTCCATCAGCTTGATCACTTCACGCAGCGGCGCGCTGACGCAGATGTTTTCATCCGGTTTGATGCGCCGGTAGCGCGACTCTTCGAAGGCGAGGATGTCTTCGATACCTTCGACCAACGCCTTGCCGTGCAGGCCCTTGATCCAGTCCAGCGCCATGTGGAATGCCCCGGATGGGCTCGATGCGGTGAGTCGGTCGCGATCAATGACGTAGGGTTCGCTGCTGACATGGGTGCTCTTGGCGATTTCGGTCAGTGCCGGGCGATGTTCCGGGTGGATCGAGCAGCGATAGCCGTCGAGCAAACCGGCGCGGCCGAGAAACCACGAACCGTTCCACAATCCCGCCAGGCTCACGCCCCGCTCCGCTGCGGACTTGAGCAAGCCGATGAATTCATCGCTGGCGCGCAGCTCGGTGCGATAACCGCCGCATACCACCAGCAGATCCAGCTCGTTAAGCGCAGCAGAATCCAGGCGCGCATCGGGGCGGATGACCAGGCCCAGATCGCTGATCACCTCGCCATCGCCCAGGCCGAAAGTGCGCGACGAGAACAGTCCCGGGCGCAACAGGTTGGTGGTGACTACCGTGTCCAGCGCCTGGGTGAAGGCCGGGAGTGAAAAGTGTTCAAGCAAGAGGAAACCGGTGCGGGTTACGCCGGTGTTATCGGGGTTCTGTTCATTCAGATAGCGAAGGTTCTTGCCCTTCATGCCACCGCTGAATTGACGTCGTTCAATCAAGGTCGGGTCCATCGGTCGTTGTTATGCGGCGATAGTTGGCCGGTTCTGCGCAAGAGTCAATCTCGCTCGGGGTTGATGACTGGTTACGCAGGGTACGGCACGCGCATTTACGACTGTTGACCAGCACTCGAAGATTGCGCGGAATGATCGTCCGCATGCTCACGTTGCAGAGAATCGCCGATTTCCTCTACCGCACAACCAACGTCATAACCGGCACGGATCAACTCGGCGAACCGGAGCATCACTGAAGTGCCGGCATCCAGCGCCAACGCATCGATCATCAAATCCCGTATCGGCGCGCACAATTGGGCGTCAATTTCATCTGCATGTTCCTGACCGGTGGCACGGGCAATGCGCAAGGTCGCAGCGACGCCGCTGGTGTCTTCGTCAATGTCGAATACCTCGTCAAACAACATGCCCAATGTCCCTCCCGGTTGCTGCTCCGGTCGGCTCCAGTACCTGAGTTCGATAGACTCTCGTTTGACCCTTTCCAGGTAACGTCTGATCTTTCCCGGAATCGTCGCTGCTGCTTTCACGCGATTGTAGTATTGGTGGCTGGCCAGACTGGCGGCGTCTTTGACAACCTTCCACGCAACGAACCAGAGCTGGGAAACACTGTAGGTGTGCAAGGCTGCACGCAGCGTGCTCTTTATCTCGTCCCACTCTTGCTCGCCGAGTTCATGGCCATACCACTTGCATTGGTCACCCAGGTAGCACATGACAGCGGCAACGGCGTAATCAAGCCACAGGTTGAAAATACCGTCGCGGTCCGTATAGACCCGCGCTGACAAAGAGCGGATCACCTCGTTTGCGTTTACCCCCGCAGAGCCGGGCATCAACAGGTAAGCCACCTGCGCGCTGATCTGCCAAACCTCATCACCATTCCAGTAATACGTTCCAGGTTTTGCTTTCGACGGGTCCTCCAGAAGCAAGCCCGCGCTCTTCAAGGTCTCCACGAATTCATCGAAGTACCGAGGTGCCAGCCCTCGACAATCAGCGAGCGTAAACCCCGCATTGGTCAACCTGGGCGTGACCGCTTTGTCCAGCGCTGACAGCAAGAGCACCTGCGCGTCCGTAATCGCGGAATAATCCACCACATGGCAGGCCTGCGTGCGGCGATATTCTGCGAGAACCGACACGAGTTCCGCCGCTTTGGTTTTTTCAGCCTCCAGTGCCAGCGCATCCCGCTCTTTCCGGCAGCGAGTGCAGAGCGTCGTCGAGCGCAGTGCACTTTTGCAGGCCTGCGAGCGGTTGCGAACTTCAACCAGTTCCTCACATTGAGGGCATATCTGGTTTTCATCGAACGCATTGCAACGTTGACGTATGAAGGCAGCCAGAGTGACGCCCTGAGGCAGCTGCACAACCTCACCTAACGCACTCACTTTTTCACGGAACTGTCCTGACTCATCCATTGCCCAGTAGCGCTGGATCAACTCGATTTCTATAGGGTCTTCGGTCAGTAGTTGTAGCTAATTGTCATGCCAAGCGTCCTGTTGAATTCCTGGAGAATTGATCTCGCCATCCGCCGATTTTGCGGATCGACTACGTGCCTCAGCGTTGCGCAACACTGTCGCCAGTTCGAGGCGCGTGGCGCTCTTCCAACAAGGTCCTGGGCAACGCAAACCCTTCAAAACTGCGCTGAGTAATCGGGTTGTTGGCCTTCTGCGCGCCAATCCGATAACGCATCAACCCTTCGGCGACTGAAAAGGTCAGGTCGACGCTGGTGTCGGTTCGGCCATTGAGGTGCCCGCGACTGAGCAATCGAAACAACGACCACGGCCCGCGATAACTCAGGCTGGCGGTATTGCCGGTGCTGTGCACCAGGGTCAGTTGGCTGCCATTGCTGTTGCCAAGGCTGTTGGGCCAGACCAGTCCGGTTCGTTGCGGCGCGCCGTGCTGGTAGGGGATCAATTGGCCGTCGACGCTGAGCATGCTGCTCAGGCGGGTGGCGCTCAGGGCAAGGGGTTCGATGGTCAGTTGTACGGCCAGGTGGCCGCGATGGTTGAAGAAGGTGTCGCGGATGCGCTCGGCTTTTTTCAGTTGTTCAAGCACGTCGCTGCGCACCAGATAGCCGCCGAGGCTGTCGGAATACAGGGCGTCGAGGTTGTCCTTGAGGAACACGTTCAGGTACTGATCATGGAATTGCTGCAGGCGACCCTGAGGGCCGAAGAAAGCTTCGAAGTCTTCCAGCGAAGCGTCCTCACCACTGGCCTTGAAAGGGTAACGGTTCGCCAGGCGCTCGCGGTAAAAGCTGTAAATCTCACTGTCCCAACGTTTTTCCAATTCGCGCAGGGCGGCAATCACCAGTACCTGTGCAGTCTGATCGGCGAGTTTTTTGACGTGCTGGTTCAGCGGCTCGGGCAGGCCCACCGCGACGCGTTGCAAATTGGCAATCGGGTCAGCACCGTCCAGGGAGAAGCGGTTGAGTACGGTTTTCAGCGCCGCCTTGCCGGGATCCGGATTGTCATGCACGGCTTTGGCGTAGTCATAGACGGCGCTGACCGTGCGCAGAGCTTCTTCGTAATAGGATGGCTGCTCGCCCCTTGCGGTGATCAGTTCCGAGAGACTGGAGAACGCGCGCCGAATTCCTGCTGCCTGTTGTTGGCCGTCCGAGACCTTGTCCAGCGCAAGCGGCGCCTGTCCTTCGGTCAAGGGTACCGATGGATAGATCACGCTGTTGTCGCGCAAGGTTTCCAGCAAACGCCGCAATGGCGCGGCCGGGCCGGTGACTTGCTCCAGTACCGCCACGCCGTGACTGAGGTCATCGAAGTCGGTGACCGCGAACTGATTCAGCGCCCGTCGCCAACTGTCGATGTAGTCGGCACTGTAGAGGGCGCGGATGCGTTGGGTCAGCACTTTACGGTCTTCGTCGGAGTAGTCCAGACGTTGGCGTTCGCCGAGTACCCACTGGTCGATCATGGCCAGTTCGATAAGGTCCGCGGTGCCGGGCTCGAAGTAGCTCCTGAAGCCCTTGGCCGTGAGCAGCGGCGGTAACTGCAGGCCGCTGCCCTCCTTATCAGAGGTGAGCGGGCGGTAGACGATGTCGAACGCCGGGCCGACCTCGTGGCGCAGGTCCAGCGGGCGATGCAAACGCTCCAGGGCATCCTGTTTCAGGCTCATATAGACCCGTTCGGCCATGGGCAACTGGCGCAGTTGCTGCTGCACCTGGTCAATGCGTTCACGATAGTGCGGCAGGTCGGCGTCGGCGTATTTCAAGGCGTAGCCAAGGTGGCCCATCAAGTCGGCCTGCAACTGGCCCTGACCTGGATAGGCACGTTGCCACCGTTTGGCAACCCACTCTTGGACAATGGCCGGTCGACGATTTTGCCGCTCTTCGAGCATGCGGTAGACACGCAAGGCCGCCAGTTGTTGATTGCTGCCGGCCGGCGCGGTGTCGATGACGTCCAGCACACCGCTGGCAATCGCCGGCAGGAAGCGTTTGGACAACAGATTGAGATAGGCCTCATCCACCGTCGGACCGATTGCCCTCCCCTGATACAGCCCCATATCCGACAGCAACGGCCAAGCCTCGCGGTAGTCGCCGTACACCAGCACCGCATCCCGAATCTGGTCCAACGGCACCAGCAGGTTACGGCCGGTGGTATCGACCTTGGCGTCGATGTCTCGGCCACTGAATTCCTGACTCTTGGCCAAGACGCTGGCCGCCTTGTCACGGTTGACGTTGAAGTACAACTGCCAGGTCCCGATGATCACCAGACACCCCAGTGACGCGACACTGAACCCGGCGATCAGCAGCCGACGTTTGCTACGGGCCACCGTGATGTTGTCACCCGCCAGACCTGCTTCGGGGTAGATCACACGCTGGAACAGTTGCTGGGCAAAGTACACCGCTGTACCACCGACAGGTTTGACCTCGGGTGGCGGTGGTGGCAGCCGGTAGGCTTGCCCTGCCTCTTTGACGAAGGCATTACTCAGGGTTCCCTGCTGCAATACCGAAGAGAAATACAGCCCGCGCACCAGCGCCGGCGTAGTGAAGCGATCACTGCCAAGCATTTCACTGAGGAAGCCGAACAGAGCCGGGCGCAGCCCGGCCATCTGCTGCGCCAACGCCAGCAGACGATCACGTTCGATCAAGGTGCGCGATTCACCCATACCATCGAAAATCTGTTCGCTCAGGCAGGCGACAAAGGTTTGATATTGGCGGGTCAGCTCGGCTAGCCAAGCATCAAAATCATCCACGGCGTCCAGACTGAAAGTGAAACCCAAGAGGTCTTCACGCCCACTGCGCGACAAGCGGGCGAAGAACTCTTCGAACCCCTCCAGCAGGTCGAACTTGCTCAGCGTCACGTATACCGGCAAGCGCGTACCCAGCTGCCGCGTCAGCTCAAACAATCGGGTGCGCAGCAAGTTGGCGTGAGCCTTGCGTTGTTCCGGGCGCTGCGCCAACAACACCTGCACATCGATCACCAGCACCACACCATTCAACGTTCGACGGCTGCGGTTGCGCGTCAGCCAGCCGAGCAGGTGCGACCAAAGACGCGGGTGAGTGCCAGCGGGCAGTACCGGTTTGACCCTGCCGCGCTGCTCGCTGTTTTCAGCCGGTGAATCGGGGTGACTGAGGAACTCGCCCGGAGGGTCGATCAAAACTGCTTCGTCGCCAATCCACCAATCCACCGAATAGGCCAGTTGTTCTTCCTGATCGATCCTGACCCCCGCCTTGGTCACATGGGACAAAGCGAAGCTCTGATTGGAACGCGTGATCAGGCTGGTCTTGCCGGCATTTTCCTCGCCCAGCACCAGATACCACGGCAACTGATAGAGCGAACGGCGGCGCTCCATATTGTTCAGCAAATTGCCCAGGCTACGGTCCAGTGCTCGCTCTTGCGCCTCGATATAAGGAAGGCAAGGGTCAGCCTGCAGCGCAGCCTCATGCTGGCGCTCAACCTGCAAGCGCTGTAAACGACTACGCACCCGCCACGCCCAGACCAGCAACGGCACCACCAGCACCACGACACTGGCCGAAACGCGCATCGCCAGTTCACTCAGCGGCTGATGCTCACGCCAGGTCCACGGCGGGCCCAGCCACCAGATGGCGACCAACAAAAACACCACGCCCAGCAGCACCAATACCGGCACCGCCTGGTTGAACTGACGCAGCACCGGCAGGCCCCAGCGTTTGAGGTAACTCCAGACCGTCTTCATGAATCGCTCCTTGCGTACTTATGGAATTCGTTGCTTGCCGATGGCATGAACGCGTTCGTTTTTGCGTCTGCCAACACCACTGTCATGTTCATGGCTTGCGCTTTTCAAAGCTGGCGATGAACTCATCGAGGATGCGTTTGCTTTCGGCCGCTTCCTCGGCACTGGGCCCGCGAATGTTGGCCCAGGGATCCGGCTTGGGCACGACCGCACCGTAGCGGATGCGCACGGATTTCAGAATTGCGTCCCAGACGGCCATGGCCTCGTAGTCAGTCAGGGACGGGTTGACGGGTTCTGGGCTCGCGGGCTGCTGCCAGAGCGGCAGTTCGTAGCCTTTGTTGGCAAATTGGGGAAGGGTCCAGCGCACGAGATCTTCTGGTTCGTCGGGGTCATCCGGGCCCGCACTCATTCCTCCTGCTGAAAGGCGGAAACTCATGCCAGGCCGACTCAGCGAGGGATTTTCGCGATAGTTCTCGCTGACAAAGAGTATTTGGCGGTGAGTATCGTCACTGAAACCGATCAGGGACTCTTCAGCTTGCATGTCGGCCAACATGATTTTTCCAGCGCGCAGATTTTCGTAATCGCCTGCGAGGAACATCTTCGTGTCTTTTTGGGTGCGCACGTGCAGGCGTTCTTCGTCATCGGGTGAGAGCGCGTTGATGTAGATGTTCAGCGATACGTCAGAAGCGGGAGGGCTGAAATCGAAGCTGGCGATCTCCTGATCGTGATGACTTCGGATCACAATCGGCCCCAGGGCAAAGCCTGCACCGGCGTGCTCAGGTGCGACTTTGAATATTTCCTTGGACAGCTTTGACAGGCGCGCCTCAACCGGGGCGGTGTTGCCGTTGAAGGAGTCCGCGCGGAGCATGACGTAGGCGTCAACGACCAGCAGGTGGAGTTCGTGGACGAAGGTCTGGCGCCGGGTTTGACGCATGTAGTATTGCAACATGGCACTTTGCGGTGTTACCACCTTGGCCGAAACCAACATCGGTATATCGTCCATTTCATCGTTCTTGACCGCCGCGATCCTACTGGCGCGGTCGCGTATAGCTGCATCAAACCGCTCCTGCGTCACCCCCTCCCCCAACACGCGTACTTCAACGGACGAATGATCGGCACCCAATCCGTAATAGAGCTTCACATCACCACCGCCACTCCAGTTGGCCGGCAAATCTATCAAGCCTCGGCCCAAAGCCCAGGTGCGCATGTTGCTGGTCATTTCGCTCACGTTACGTTTCTCCCGCTCGCTGGGTTGTTTGAAGGCAGTACATGCAGCGAGAGTACCCAGTACCAAGCAGGCAAAAAGAGTGATCAGCCGACGCATAGGGGCCTCTTGGCTTTCGCCGCAATTTTGATGATCGAATAGAGGGTGAACTGCTGTGTTAACGGGTTGGCGTAGGACGCCTCATGATCGAACCCGGGCGCCTTGATTTGCTGGCGAACGCCACCGTTGCGCGCAGTTTTTATCGGTGCGCTACCCGAACTGACCGGTACGGTGCCGTCGCCGGAGCCATCCTGCATCTTGCAATGCAGTTCCCAATGGCTGGTCTGCACGGTTCTGACGGGCGCATCGAGATCACCACGCATGGGCGGTATAGGCTGCTCGCGGCCGCCGACATACACAGGGCTGCGGCCATCATCTCTGACCTGATGCAGCTCGAGACTGGAAACCGTGAAGCTATCCGGGGCTGAGCCGTGAGGCCCGTTGAGGCGAGACCCGCGCTGTATTGTCCAAGTGATGGATTCGAAGCTGGGATGCTTGTCTTCACTGCCGTAGTAGACGTAGGTTTGAGGGTGATAGGAGCCCGAAATTTTCTGATGAAACTCTTTCGCTTCCGATATGTTTTCCGCAAATATTTCCCACGTAATCGGGTCACCATCCTTCGGTGCCAACCACTCTTCACGCAATAACCCCCACCAACGGTCGCGGCGTAGATAGATCTCTTCGTAAGGGTCTTTTACAGGCTGGCGCGGCATCGCCGAAGTACCTTGGTTGTCGATCAGCCTCAGCCAGCCAGGGGCATAATCCTGGGTAGGCAGCAATTGCAAAGCACCAGGCGCCTGCGCGAAAACGGCGGTCACTTCCTGGCCGGTAGGACCAATCACTGCACCGGCAATCGGATCTTCATCGCTCATACCGACCTTGCAACGGCGATAAGCGACCGGAGCCCCGGTGGCGGGCATTACCCCATGCACGACGCCGGCAATTTTGGCACCCATGCCGGGCAACTGCGCACACCGTCGAGCCACCAGTCCACCCATGGAATGGGTTACCAAAATGACTTGTTGGCAGTTTCGGCCGTATTGGTTCATTACTTCGTCAATGCGTTGTGCCAGACGCTGTGCGGCGACTTTGTTGGAGTCCAGCCAGTTATACCCACACGCATGTACCGGCATTCGATAGTCACCGCGCGCCAGCAATTCATCCGAGATAACCGGGGGCAACTGGCTCGCCAGACTGGCCCCCAACCCCGGCATGGCAATGGCGATTTCGGGTTTTAACCGGGTGATATGTATCGGCCCAGGCTCGACCGCGACGATCTGCAGGTGCTCAGGCCGAATGTCGAATTGCGACCATTGGTGAGGCAGGAAATGGTTGTTCAGGGTTTCTTCCAGCCAAAGAAGAAATGCGTGGTAGCTGGTTTCACTGACCTCGCCCCAACCGCGTTCCCTATAGCGTTTGGTCAGAGCCTGGGTTGTGTTTTTTTGGTTCGGCCCCGACTGCGCGATAACAGTACCAGCGGGACGTTTGGGCACCGCGCCTTCGTTATCAACTTCCACCCTGTCCGGGTGCAGCAGTTTTTGCCGTATACCGGCCTTTTTGTTGATCCAGTTCACGGCCAGCCACATATTCTTGCCCATGAGCCCCGCATCCAGGCGCCATACGGGAGTCGTTTTTTCGTTTGTCTTCCGCTTGTCAGGCTTGCTCTTCAGATTCGAGCCCATGATCCCCGGCACAAAAATCACCGGCAGCACTCCATCCGGCGGCAGGATGCAGTGCACCGCGTCGGTGATATTGCTGGGCGTCATCGTCCAGGCATGTGTGGGATTGCCCCGAGCGTTAAAGGTCATGGGTGCAATACGCGGTGCTGTCGGGTTATCGGTCACAGGGGGTCTCCGTTTTCAAGCCATTCCAAAACAAGCCCTTCCAGCGTCATGCCCTGTTGCAGGGTGACGAAGCCTTCAGCATCGGTACGGCCTTCAAACCGTGCGCCATCCTTGCGAACCAATGCATAGGCGCGGTTTCGGACAGGTCGCCCGTCGGTGAAGCGGGTTTGAAAGCGTTCGTTGAACGATGTGCTGGGCCAGCTATTGAATTCCGTCGCGGCATTGCTCGGGTCAGTGAAGATCTTGTTCGCAGCCTTCACCGTGAAGTTGCCGGGCATCCCCATCTCGATATTGCCTCCCTGCATCTTGATATATGCCCCACCGCACAACAGGGTGATGTGCTTGTCCGCCGCAACCAGCACGTGTTGCTGGCTGGCGCTGATTTCCACGCTTTGATCCGCTTGTACATGGATGCTGTTGTGCTGGGCCTGCAACAACAGTTGGCCGTTCTGGGCGATATGGCGCATGTCGCCGCCCTGGGCGAACAGGCCAAGTTCGTCGCCGGCATTGATCACCACTTTTGCGCCGGCGGTGAGTTGCTGGTTCTGCTGGGCGACACTGTCGATATGCTCTCCCGCACCCAGGACGATGCTGCGCGATGTAGCGGCGGCGATACCGGCGGGCCCGCTCAAGGCGATGATCGGCTGCGCGCCCGTGCCGGTGCCGGTGCTGTTGGCCTGGTCGTTGGCGCCGTGTCCCAGAACATTTACGGCATCGGTGAGGGCCTGTTGCGGTTGCGAATCCTGGGCAATTCCCTGGGCGTTTTCGGCAGATGCTCCTAGCTGTTTGGCCAATGTCAGAGCGGCTTGCAACACGTCAATGACCTGCTGGCGTTCCAGTTGCCCCGCGCCAGCTTTCAGTTGCGCTTCGGCCGTCAGCAAGAGACCTTTGGCGCCGCGCAGTGCCCCGTGACCATCGGTGCGCAACTCGAACCCTTCACCCCTCGGTTTGCCGCCACCAAAGTGGCGTGGATGGGTGAGGTACCCCAAGTGCAGTGCGCTATGGTCGTGATCACTCATCAGCGCCGCGCTGATTTGCGCAGTGGTGTCGTCGATGCGCAACTCGTTGGCTCGTGTCCCCTTGAATTCGCGACTTTTGGTCGTCGCCACGGCGTTGAGTCTGGGCAGTTCATACGGCGGCAGGTTGGTCTCGCGGTAGGCTCGGCCGGTAGCAATCGGCTGGTCCGGGTCGCCGTCCAGGTAGCTGATGATCAGTTCCTGCCCGACTCGCGGTATCGCCATTGCGCCCCAGGTCGCGCCGGCCCAGCCTTGAGCCACACGGATCCAGCACGAACTTTGGTCATTGTTTTTATCCGCGCGGTCCCACGGGAACTGCACTTTGACCCGGCCCCATTTATCGCAGTAGATCTCTTCGCCCGGTGGGCCGACTACCGTGGCGATCTGTGGGCCGTCGATGCACGGTTTGTCGCGTAGCGGGGCTTTCCAGTCGGAGGTCCAGCGGATCGCGCTGGCGTTCATTTCATAAGACGTGCCGTGGTCGCTTCCGAACGATTCCTCTTCGAGGCTGCTGTGTTGTTTGCCCTGATGCCGCACGGCAATGGTGCGCCAGCGATCGTTGAAATCCTCACGGGGATGATCGTTGAGGTCGAAGGCCAACCCCGGTTGCAGACGCTCATCGTCGCCTTCCAGATGGGCCAGTTTGGCGTCGTTGCGCAGGGCGGTCAGCCGCGTTTTGGTGAAGGGTTTGCCGGCGATGTCGCGCTTGTAGCGGCCGGGATAGTCGTAGCGTTCATAGTGTTTGTGCTGGTTGTTCAGGTCCTGGTCGCCAGTGGCGGTGTGCTGTTGGTTGTAGCGCGGGTGGGTGAAGGTGTAGTCGCGCTGCACTTGGCGTGCGGTGCGCACTTGTTCGGTGTAGTGGAAGCGGGTCAGGGCCGGTTCGATGGAATCGCCGCCGGCCATCGGTTGGTAGAGCACCGGGCAGTCTTTATGGGTGCCGATGGTGCCGAGGCCGCCGACGCGGTCGGTGAGGATCAGGGTGTGGCCGTCGGCGCGGTGTTCGAAGGTGTAGAGCAGGCCTTCTTCGGCAGCGAGGCGGGTGATGAAATCGAGGTCGGTTTCTCCGGCCTGTACGCAGTATTCGCGGGGTTGGTGGTCGAAGCAGATTTCGCGGCGGATGTCGGTGAGCTTTTGTTCGGCCAGGACAGTGGTGATGATGTCGGGCACCGTCTGGCTCTGGAAGATGCGCCAGTTGGAACGCAGGTCGAAACGCGCCAGGGTCGGCTCGATCACGGCGCTGTAGCGGGTGCGACGAAAACCGGTGTCGCCCTGCGTGAACAGGCTGACCAGGCCATGGACGTAACGCACCGCGGTTTCGCCGCGCCAGATGGTGAACAGCCCCGCCAGGTCGAGCACGCGACTGAAGTCGACGGCGGCGTTGTGGCTGGCCAGTTCCAGTTCGAGTTTGAATGGCTGGGACAGGCCTTCTTCGAGGGTGAACGAGACCACGTCAAAGGGATCGCCTTGCAGGGGCTCGAAGGTGAAACGCAGGTCGCTTTGGCGGGGCATGTGATTAATCCTTGTTTTCACTGATAGTCGCCACCTTCCGGTACAACTCCGGCTCCCACCCCTGCGCCGTGGTCTCGCGCATCAGCCGGGCAACGTTGGCGTACAGGTCATCCGCCAGCCACGAGAGGCCACGCGAGGCCAACAGCTCGGCGGCGATCACGGTGGCGTAGCTGCGCTGACGCGGAGCGGCGTGGGCGGCGTGCAGTTCTTGCAGGCGCAGCAGCACCCGCTCGACGCCCTCAGTGTTGAGTTGCGCGGCCAGTTCGTCGCGTAAACCGGCGTACTCCTGCACCGGGCTACCGTTGGTTTGCGCTTGGTCGGCAGCACTGATCCAGGCCTGAGTCTGCGCATCCACGAACGGCGTGCCGTCGCTAAAGCACAACTCGAGCAAGGCCGGCAAACGGCAGATAAAACGCTCGCAGGTCTGGCGAATGGCGGCCGCCACTTCTTCCATAGCCAGCCGCGAGGCGACCTCGGCGGCCAGATAACTGCCACGCAGCCAGTACGGCGAGGCGCAGACGCTTTTTCGATGCGCAGCAACAGGTTCGGGTCCAGGGCGTTATGGTTCAGCGCGTCCTGATAGCCATCGACGATGTCCTTGGGCACCGCGGTCAATTCAGTGCGACGGTCGCGGGTGATGAGGGGCGCGGTGCGCAGATGCGACCACAGGCCGAAGCGTCGCAGTTGGTAGCCAGTGGGGTCGTAGGGGTCCTGCTGGTTGATCTGTTCGGCCATGGCCAACACGGCGCGGCGTTGTTCGCGCTCGTTGTTCGGTGCTTGCGGTTTGGGGCTGGTGAAAAAGGCTGACTCCAGCGCACCGCCAGAGGTGGCCGCACGGGTGGGCTCAGTGGCAACGACCGGCTCGCTGTATTTGTCCAACTGGCGTTGCAACGCGTCCAACGGGGCCGGGTCGAACCTGGCGCTTTCGACACAGCGTTGCAGATTGGCCAGGGCCAGTTCGGCTGCGGCTTGGCAGGCGGGTTCAAAACTGCTGCGCTCCAGGGTCGGCAACACCTGCCCCAGCTCGCCCAACAGACGCTGCACTTGCTTGCGTTTGTTAAGGTAGCCGGTGGGACCGGGCTTGGGGTGGGCACTGTCCCAATACAACTCGACCATGCCGGCCAACAAGCCCAGGGCGTCGGCCCATCGCGCCCATTGCCGCGTCCGCAGCCACACCACTTGCAGGTGGGCAACGATGCGCCAGTGCTTGCATTGGGTCGCCAGATACTGTCGGGAGGCTTCGTCGATATATGTCCAGTCGATATCACTCTCGCGCAAGCCGCCGAGCTTGACCATTTCCTGGTCGATAGCCTGGTAGGTTTCATCCTCCACATCGAAATGCCCGGCAGGTTGCTCGGGCTCAATGGGTGTCAGCAACAGCGTGACGACATCCGCCGGCACGTCGATTACCAGCGACATACCTGGCGCTCCTGTTCGATCAATTCACCCAGCCCTTCTGCGTCGAATACCAGACCGTGCAGCCGGGGATAGTCGCTTTCCAGCCGCAGGCGCTGGCCACCGCCCATATTGCGCAACAGCGAGATAGCCTGCAGGCCGCGTCCGGCGTCGACCACCAGGCCGGCGTCGTCCAGCACCTGCCACCGGTACGCCTCGGAGACTGGACGCTCGTCCTTGAACAGTTGGATGCGAATCTTGTTGGGCCTGGCCGGCTCATCCAGCACCAATTGGAGTCGGGATATTTTCGATTCGCAGCTGATGGCCAGGTAAGGTCGGGGTGGTAATGCACCCAGGGCTGGGGCTGAGATAACCATGCGTTGGTGCTGATCGTTGTCTGCCTCCGGAAACGACGACAACCTGAAACGCTGATCTTCAGGGGGACGTCTGGCTTCATTGCGCTGGACCAGATCGACAATAGGCAGTACACGGCCCACGTCGCGTGGCGGCGCAGGCGGACGATGAATCGGCGTGCCGGCAGCCAGGTCAAAACATTCCAGGCGCCTCAAGGGCGAAACAATGGCAGGACAATCCTGAGCCGCTGCCCGCGCCTCCAAAAGGGCCATGACCGACAGGCAAAGCCCCCATTTCCATCCTCGCCATCCGCTGTGCATCAATGCCTCCTGATAGACCCAACCGAAATCCGCAGCGGGCACTGTTCCAACTTTCGAACTAACGCAGCCCGCCTGAAAGTTCACTGAATTAACTTAACGAGCCTCACCCGAGTGCAAATAATAGGCAAGCGAAAGACGAGCAACTTATTACTCGGACCTGTATTAAAAGACGGATCGCTCAGATTTATCCCATGGGACTTGTAGGAAAATTTACAAAAATACTATCTGGTACTTTTCCTACATCTTAAAGCCACGAATCGCGTCCACATCGTCCTACATGACAAATCCCGCAACAGCTGTTTCTAATACGCCGACTTTACGAAAAGGATTATTCCCATGTCTAAAACTCACGGATCTGTCGCGCCAAAAGAACGCGTCAATATCAAGTACGTCCCGGCCACAGGCGATCAACAGGCTGAAGTCGAGTTGCCTCTGAAGTTATTGATCACAGGCGATTTCAAAGGACACAGCGAACTAACCGCCCTTGAAGATCGACAATCCGTTCGAATAGACAAAGACACTTTCAATGACGTCCTGAGTAAAGCCGAAGTTGCACTGGACATGGCCGTCCCGTGCGTGCTGAGCAACAACCATGACAGTGATCTGCATGTGCAACTTCAATTCAAAAGCATCAATGACTTCGGCCCCGACGCCGTCGCGCGCCAAGTGCCTGAACTGAGCAAGTTACTGGAATTACGCGAAGCCCTGGTTGCACTCAAGGGCCCGATGGGCAACGTCCCGGCTTTTCGCAAACACCTGCAGAGTCTGCTGACCGATGAAACCTCCCGCCAACGCTTGGCCAGCGAGCTGAATCTGGTGCTCGACGCGCCAGACCATTGATCTGAACGCCCTTCTCAACGGAGTAGTCCCCATGTCCAAGGAAAGCGCCGCCGCCCAAGTGTTGGTGGCTGACGAACCGCTGTCGTTGCTTGATCAATTGCTGGCCAACACCACCATGCTCCCCTCTCAGGAAGGCTACGTCGTGGCTCGCCAGGGCGTGGCCGCGTTTATCAGCGAGATCCTGCAAAGCGGTGATCACCAGCAGCCGGTCAACAAGCACCGGGTCGACCACATGATTGCCGAAATCGACCGCGCCCTGAGCCAGCAGATGGATGTGATCCTGCATCAGCCGCAGTTCCAGCAACTGGAGTCGGCATGGCGTGGTCTGAAGTTGCTGGTGGATCGCACGGATTTTCGCGAAAACATCAAGCTGGAGATGCTGCATGTCACCAAAGAAGAGCTGTCGGACGACTTCGACAATGCCGGCGATATCACCCGTAGCGGCCTGTACAAGCACGCCTACACCTCTGGCTACGGGCAGTTCGGTGGCGAGCCGATTGCGGCGATGATTGGCAACTACACTTTCGGCCCGTCGTCCCCGGACATGAAGCTGCTGAGCTACGTCGCCTCCGTTGGCGCCATGGCCCATGCCCCTTTCGTAATGGCCGCCGGTCCTGAATTCTTCAATCTCAAGAGCTATCAGGATCTGCCGTCGATCAAGGAAGTCAGCGATATTTTTGAAGGGCCCGGCCATACCAAATGGCGCGGCCTGCGCGAGATGGAAGACTCCAAATACATCGCCGCGACGCTGCCGCGCTTCCTGCTGCGCTCGCCCTACGACGGCCTGGAAAACCGGATCCGCAGCTTCGCCTACGACGAAAACGTCGACGGCAACCACGACAATTACCTGTGGGGCAACACCGCGTTTCTGATGGCGTCGCGCATCACCGACAGCTTCGCACGCTACCGCTGGTGCCCGAACATCATCGGCCCGCAATCCGGCGGCGCGGTGGATGATCTGCCGGTGCACCTGTACGAATCCCTGGGCCAGTTACAGGCCAAGATCCCTACCGAAGTGCTGATTTCCGATCGCAAGGAATTCGAGCTGGCCGAAGCCGGTTTCATTCCCCTGACCATGCGCAAAGACAGCGACAACGCAGCGTTCTTCTCCGCCAACTCGATACAGAAACCGAAGAATTTCCCCAAGACCCGCGAAGGCCAGCAAGCCCAGACCAACTACAAGCTCGGCACCCAGTTGCCGTACCTGTTTATCGTCAATCGCCTGGCCCATTACATCAAGGTACTGCAACGCGAGCAGATCGGCAGTTGGAAGGAACGCCAGGACCTGGAACGCGAGTTGAACACCTGGCTCAAGCAGTACATCGCCGATCAGGAAAACCCATCGTCGGATGTACGCAGCCGTCGACCCTTGCGCGCCGCGCAAATCGTCGTCCAGGACGTGGCGGGCGATCCGGGCTGGTACCAGGTGTCGTTGGCCGTGCGCCCGCACTTCAAGTACATGGGCGCCAACTTCGAGATCTCACTGGTGGGCCGGCTGGACACCCAGTAAGTGGGCGCCTGGAGTCTGTTCGAGCGCCTGGAACCCGACGCACCACGCTACCGCGCGGACAGCGCGGATGATCAGGCGCGCCAGCGTGTCGATGCAATCAAGCGCCACCTGGAACAGGTGCTCAACTCACGCCAGGGCTGCTCGCAAAGCAGCCCCGAGCTGGGTCTGCGCGACTTTAATGGGGTCACCCAGGCCAGCAGTGATCTGGCGTTGGCCATCAGCGCCGATATCCGGCGCTCGGTGGAAGCGTTTGAACCGCGCATCAAGGTCACGACCGTGCGTTATCAGCCTGACCCTGATCTACCGCTGGAGCTGAATTTTCGTCTCGATTGCCAGGTGCAGGTCAACCACAAGGAAGAACAGGTGCAGATCGAAGTGGCCATGCAGGGTCGCGACGGTTACACCCGCGTGAGGTGAGGAAGCAATGGAGCTAAAACAACGCTTTGCCGAGGAGCTGCGCTACCTGCGCGAACTCGGTCGCGAGTTTGCCGAGGACAATCCACAGTTGGCGCAGTTTCTGGGCGACGAGGCCGGCGACCCGGACGTGGAGCGGCTGCTGGAAGGCTTTGCCTTCCTCACCGCCAAGTTGGGCATGAAGATCGATGACGATTTGCCGGAGCTGACCCATCCGCTGCTGCAGATGCTCTGGCCCAACTACCTGCGGCCCTTGCCCAGTGCGACCATCATCCGTTTTACACCGTTGCCGGATGTGATCAGCCAGCGCCAGGTGATTCCCAAGGGCACGCGGCTGTTTGCCAAGCCCGTGGACGGCATCTCGTGCGAGTTTCGCACTTGCACCGACGTCAGCTTGTACCCGTTGGTTCTGGCGCAAGTCAGCGATGCTCACAGCCGCGAAGCCTCGACGCTTCGAATCGACCTCAACGTGCTGACCCAGCAGCCGCTCGACAGCCTTAAGTGCGATCAACTGGATTTTTACCTCGGCGCAGACAATGCCACCGCACTGAACCTGTACCTGTGGCTGGCTCATTACCTTGAAAGCGTCACGCTGTACGTCAACAACACGTCTTACCGCCTGAACCCCACCGAGTTGGGCTTCCCCGGCTTCACCGCCGAAGAAGCATTGCTGCCCTACCCGCGTAACGTGTTCGATGGCTACCGCATCCTGCAGGAATACTTTGTGTTCCCGCAGCGCTTCCAGTTTTTCAGCCTGACCCACCTGGCGAAGGTCTGGCCCGCCATCAGCACCGACCAGATCCGCTTCGAGTTTCAGTTCTCCCGGCCAATGCCCGTCGATACGCACTTGCGCACTTCAGACCTCCACCTGTTCTGTGCACCGGCGGTCAATCTGTTCCGCCATGATGCCGAGCCCATCACGCTGGACGGACGCAGCCAGGAACGGCGCATTACACCCAGTGGCAACCGCCCCGATGCCGTTGAGGTTTTCAGTGTCGACCAGGTAGCCGGTTGGGACGCCGCCGACAAGGAGCGAAAGGGTGAACCGTTACGACGTTTCACCCCGTTCGAGTCGTTCCAGCATGAGATCGAACACGCGCGAGGCCGCACCGCGCTGTACTTTCGCACGCATATCGAGGAGTCCCATGGGCGTGAAGGTTTGCGCCATCGGATCGCCTTCGTGCGTGGTGATGAAAGTCTGTACATCGGCGAGCGTGAAGCGGCATCCATCGAACTGACCTGCACTAACCGCGATTTGCCACTGGCTCTGGGAGTGGGTGATGTGTCGCTGTCCAACGAATCCACGCCTTCGTTTGCCACTTACACCAATCTCACCGCGCCGACCCGTTCCTACCGGCCGGTGCTGGATGCCAGCCTGCACTGGACGCTGATTTCCAACCTGTCGCTGAATTACCTGTCGTTGCTGTCGGCCGAGCCGCTCAAGGCACTGATCCGCGCCTATGACTTTGCCGCCCTGCACGACCTGCAACAGGCCCGTGCCACACGCAAGCGCCTGAACGGCATCGAGAATGCCATGACCACGCCCATCGACTGGCTGATGAAAGGTCTGCCCGTGCGCGGCGTGCAGACCCGTCTGCAACTGAACCAGGACGCCTTCCTTTGCGAGGGCGAGCTGTACCTGTTCGGCAGCGTGCTTTCGCACTTCTTCGCCCTGTACGCGAGCATCAATTCCTTCCATCGCCTGGAAGTGATCAATACCACTAACAACGAGCGCTACGAATGGCCACTGTTGACCGGCAGACAACCCGTGATCTAGCCGATGTGCTGCTGGCCGACGCGCGGAACTACTCGTTTCACCGTCTGCTCGAGCATTTGCACGCCTTGCATGGTGATGACCTGGAAGCGCGACCCTTGAGTTCGGCGGCGAGACGCCGCGTGCGTCTGCAAAGCCATGCGGGGCTGGGTTTTCCGGCCTCCGATGTGGTATCGGCTGCGCGCGTGGAGAGTGGTGGCGGCGAGGTGCGCTATCGCTTGCAGACGAGCTTCTTTGGCCTGCACGGCAGCGACTCGCCATTGCCCGGTTATTACCTGGATCGCCTGGCCTATGAACAACACCAGGATCGCGGCATTCGCCCCGCGTTCATGGACTTCTTCAACCATCGGCTGCTGACCCTGCTGCATACCAGTTGGCGCAAGCACCGCTATTACATTCGCTTCCAGGCCAAGGGCAGCGACCGCTTTTCGCGTTACGTATTTTCCATGGTCGGCCTGAACGACAACGACCTTCGTGGTGCAACGCCGCTACCCTGGGGCCGATTGCTGAGCTTTGCCGGATTGATCGCCAGCCGCAGCCGCTCGCCCTCGGTGGTGTCCGGCATCGTCGCGCATTGCTTCGACCTGCACGGCGTTCATATCCGTGAGTTCGAGGCACGCTCGGTGAGTCTGCCGCAACACCAGCGTCTGATACTCGGCAAGGCCAACGGTGTTCTGGGCAGCGATTTCGTTGTGGGTGACCGCAGCAAGACGCGCGCCAGCAAATTCACGTTAGTGATACCCAACCTGACTCAAGCGCGCTTTCGTCAGTTCCTGCCCAGCGGCGACCAGTTCGCACGCTTGCGCCAGTTGATGGATTTTCTGCTGCGCGATGCCACCGCCTACGACCTCGAACTGGGGTTGCGCGAAGAAGACGTACCGCCGTTCAACCTGCAACGCGCCAGCGGCACCCACTTGGGCTGGACCAGTTTTATCGAGCACCAGCAACACCGTTACCCCGCCGTGGTACGGATTCGGGGGCGCGCATGAAACTGAGCCTGGTAATCAGCAATCCTGCGCAGTTGCTCCACGGTTATTTGCCCGGTCATCAATTTGGCCCGCAGGGTGGCAGCATCGGTAGTGCGGCGCTGGACTGGCGTCTTGAAGATCGCATCAATGGCGTGCGGCCCTACCACTGTGACATCCGCGTCATCGAAGGCCGGTTCTGCGTGATCGATCGCAGCGGTACAACCTGCGTAAACGGTCACGATCTGCCGCTTGAGCGGCATGTTGCAATAAGCCTCAACGACGGGGATCGGCTGCAGATTGGTGCGTATCAGGTCGTGGTGCAGTTGGGCGAGTACGCCCAAGGACAGCGTTCTCTCGACGAATTGCTCGGTGGCCACCCTAAGGACATGCACCTGTGGCAACAAGACCTGCCGAACACGCTAGCGGCTGACAGGCGACCCGCCACTTGCCCGGAATTCGAGCGCCTTTGCCACCCCGTGGATCTGGCCGAGCAAGGCGATCCGCTGCGAGCAATGCGGCAGGCACCGCTTGCCGAACCGCTACCTGACATGTACGCGGCTGCAACCAGGCGCAGCATCAGCCGGTTCAGCAAACTGCGCCTGGGCACCTTGTTGCTGACCTGTCTGGCACTTGGCGGCTGCACCATGTTCAGCAAGATCGGGCAAGTGATCTGGACGCCCTCCATCCCGGTCGGCGGCCCCGACGACCAGCCCAGCCGTTACTCCCTGAGTCTGTACGCCAGCGACAATGTCAACCCACGGCTCATCAGCACCGGCACGGTGACGGACGAGGACGCCAACCGTTCCCCTTACACGCTCAACGTGCAGGCCGCCAGCCCGCAGGCCCTGACGGACAAAGTGCAGACATTGCTCGGTCACCTTTACGAAAGCGTGCCGGCCCAGTCGCCGCTGAGTCTGGAATCCGAGCCTGTCCTGCCGATGTCGCCGCTGGGAGACCCGCTGCTGGGTGACTACGACGCTGAGGGGGTAAGCCTGACCACCCCGTGGGGCGACCCGGCCATGCAGCATGTCGCCACGCCGATCAGCTTCAAGGTGCTGCACCTTACCGACGACTCGCTGCTGGTCAACGCCAGCCCTCAAGCGCTGGCCGACGACCTGAAAAAGACCTTGGGCAGCAGCTATATCCGTGCCGACGACTACCTGCTCCAGCCCGGCCAATTCAAGTTCATCGACCTGCGTGCACTGGATGAAGACACCCGTTTTATCGCAGTGATCGCCAACTACCACAGCACTGATGTCGGACAGTGGAAGCAGCGACTGCGCGTCGAGCCCAAAGGTCGGCAATACGCGGTGCTGGTACAGCTGGACGCCGAGCAGGTCAGCCTCAAGGGAGAAACCCGATGACGCTCTTTCCAGCCGCTTTTGCCCAGAGTAATTACCGATGAGTTCACGTAACCCCGTCATTTGGCATGAGGGTTTGTTCGTTAAACCCCAGCACTTCCAGCAACAGGTCCGCGCCGCCGAAGCCGCCGTGCATCAGCGCCTGCACAGCCTCAACGATGCACTTTATGGCTTCAGCGAACTGACCCTGAACAGCGAATACCTGAGCTTTGGCAAAGTCGCCGTTACCCAGGCGCGAGGCATCATGCCCGATGGTAGCGTCTTCGATATTCCCCACGACCTCGCCCCGCCCTCCCCACTGGAGATCGCTGACAGCAACGCGATCGGCCAGATCGTCTACTTGGCCCTGCCGCTACGTTCCATCGGTGCCCTCGAAGTGCGCTGGCCCGACCAGTACGGCAACAGCCGCTACATCGTCCGCCGCGAAGAAATCCGCGACACCCACAGCGATGACGGCGATCAGGTCGGCATGGATCTGGCCGTGCCCAATTTGCAACTGATGCTCGAACGCAGCGACCGCAGCGCCTTCACCGGCATCGCCTTGGGCAGGATCAAAGACAAACGCCCGGACGGCAGCCTGGTAATGGATGAGCACTTCTACCCCACCAGCCTGTCCCTGCAAGCGGTGCCGGCGTTGCATCGCTACCTGGGTGAAGTGGCCGGGTTGATGCGCGAGCGGGCCAAGAATCTGGCCCAGCGTATCGGCTCACCGGGGCAGTCGGGGGTGGCTGATGTCAGCGACTTCAACCTGCTGCAAACCCTCAATCGGTTGTACCCGCTGTTCCAGCATCTGGCCCGCCAACGTCAGGTTCACCCCGAGCGGTTGTACGTCGCCTTGGCTCAAGCCTGCGGCGAACTGGTGACCTTTACCGATGAGGGGCACCTGCCGCAGGAATATCCGGCCTATCAGCACGAAAACCTGCGCGAGTCGTTTCAGATACTCGAGCACACCTTGCGTCGAGCCTTGGGCACGGTGCTGCAACCAAGGGCGCTGTCATTGCCCATCATTGAGCAGCAGTACGGCGTGCGCAGCGCCGCGTTGAACGACAAACGCCTCCTCGACAACGCCGAGTTCATCCTCGCCGTGCGCGCCGAACTACCCGCGGAGACCCTGCGTCAGCAACTGCCGCGGCAGATCAAGATCAGCTCCACCGAAGGCCTGGAGCAACTGGTCAGCCTGCAACTGCCGGGCATTCCCCTGCGACCGCTGCCGGTGGCGCCACGACACCTGCCCTTCCATGCCGGCTTCAGCTACTTCGAACTCGACCGCCATCACCCCGCTTGGCAAAGCCTGAGCAGCGGCAGCGGGTTCGGTTTCCATATTGCCGGTGAATTCCCGGAACTGGAGTTGCAGTTCTGGGCGATCAGGAGTGAGAGAGATGAATAAGTCCGCAGCCGATTCACGGTTCGATGAGGAAATGTCCGGCGCCATCCACAGCGACAGCGAAACCATTACCGTCAAGCGTCAGACGTATTTGCCTGACCCGGAGTTCGACCTGCGCGGCCTGGCCTGGAACCCGCTGTGCGATGCCGCCATGCCCCTGATAGGCCTGGTCATCCGCCTGCGCCGTCTGGACCAGCACGACGACGTGCCTGAGTTGTACCTGAGCGTTAGCAACCAGATCACCACGATCATGGAAGAAGTCCGGCAACTCGACTACGACGCCGGCATGCTCAAGGCCTACTCCTACAGCCTGTGCCTGCTGGTGGACGAGGTGGTCATGCGCACCGCCTGGGGCCGGCTCTCCACGTGGAGCGCGCGCTCGTTGCTCAGTCAATTTCACGGAGAAACCCAAGGCGGCGAAAAATTCTTCACCGTGATGAACAACATGATCCCCGAAGCCGCCCGCTATCAGCACGTGCTGGAGTTCATGTACCTGTGCCTGAGCGCCGGTCTGAAGGGCAAATACGGCGCCCATGCCAAGGGCGATGACGAAATACAGAAGATCATCAGCCAGCTCCACGGCCTGCTGCGCCCCCTGCGCGGCGAGACGCCCAAACGCCTGACTGATCCGCTGAAAAACGTCGCGCCACGCAACTACCGGATCAAGCGGGCGTGGCCGCTGTGGACACCTTGGGCCATGGCAGCGGTCGTGCTGACGGTCGCCTACACGATCTACACGATCCGCCTGAATGCCATCACTGAGGAAGTGCTGGTGTCGCTGGAACGGATTCTCAACCTGTAACCGATTTCCAGCGTGCTCATCCCGAGCGCTGCGAAGCCATGGCCTCTTGGGCCAAAAACCACGACCTCAGAGTCGTTAAATCATCGCGACAAGGAGCATGTCATGCCAACACCCGCGTACATCAGCATCCACGGCAAAACCCAGGGCCACATCACCAAGGGCGCCTTCACCGCTGACTCGGTGGGCAACGTTTATGTGGAAGGCCACGAAGATGAAATCCTTGCTCAGGAAATCGACCATCAGATCGGTGCCCCAACTGACCCGCAAAGCGGCCAACCCACCGGACAGCGCGTGCATAAACCGCTGACCTTCACCAGTGCGCTGAACAAAGCCTCACCACTGCTTTACCAGGCCCTGGCCACCGGCGAAATGCTGCCGACTGTTGAGGTGAAGTGGTTTCGCACCAACCTCGATGGCAAGCAGGAGCACTTTTTCACCACCAAGCTGGAAGAGGCCACCGTCGTTGATATCCACACCGTGCTGCCCCACGCCCAAGACAGCGACAACTCCAACTACACCCAATTGATCAAGACCAGCCTGGCGTATCGGAAGGTCAGCTGGAGTCATGTGGTGGCCGGTACCGAAGCTTCGGATGACTGGCGCAAGCCGGCAGCAGCGGGCTAAGCGCGTACCCGACTCCGCCGCTGCGGTTCGTGTAGCGGCGGAACCTCCACTGACTTGAAATCTGTTAAGGAGGCGCAATGCCTGCCGTCGTACTGGTCGGACACGACCATGATTGCCCATTGTGTGGTCCCACCGTCGTGGACAGCGGTTCGAGCAACTTGATCGTCAACGGTCGCGCCGTCGCTCGTGTTGGCGACAGCCTCGGCTGTGGCGCCGTGATCAACAGCGGTTCGCCCTCAATGATCGTGGACGGGCAACCGGTAGCCCGCGTCGGCGACACCACCGACCACGACGGCGCACTGGAGAACGGTGAGCCCGATTGGCTCATCGACTGATATTTTCACCTGCGACAGGGAGGCCCCATGCCCCGCCAAAGCGACCTGCGTTTCACCTTCGAGCCCCTGCAAGGCGATCCCTTTGACGTGGTCTCGTTCACCCTCGAAGAAAGCCTGTCCCAGCCATTCAAACTCTCTCTGGAACTGGCCAGCCACAACGCCGCCGTCGACTTCAATCGCGTGCTTGACCTGGCGGGGCTGTTCACCATCTGGCGCGGCGAAACCGCGGTGCGCTACGTCCACGGTCTGGTCAGCCTGTTCACGCAGGGCGACACCGGCTTTCGCCGCACCCGCTACAGCGCCGTGATCGAGCCGACCCTGAGACGTTTCGATCTGCGCTCCAACTGGCGCATCTTCCAGGCCCAGACCGTGCCCGACATCATCACCAGCGTGTTGGCCGAGCAGAAGCTGACCGACATCCGCAGCGAGATCTGCTTCGACCACCAACCCCGCGAATACTGCGTACAGGCCGGCGAAACCGACCTCGATTTCATCGCCCGCCTCGCTGCCGAAGAAGGCCTGCTCTACACCTTCGAACACCGCGTCGACGGCCACACCCTGGTTCTCACCGACCGAGTCGGCGGGCTGGGCACCATCGGCACGCACACCGACTGCCCGGTGATCTACCAGGCCATGGGCGGCGGCGATGCTACGGAACCGGCGCTGACCCGCTTCCACTACACCGAACAAGTGCGCACCGCTCGCCAGGTGCAGCGCGACTACACCTTCACCCACCCGCGCTACAACCAGCAGCACACTGCCACCGGCGACCAGGACCTGAACAATCAGCACAAGGACTACGAACGTTACGACTACCCCGGCCGCTACAAACGCGACATCGCCGGCAAGCCCTTCACCAAAACGCGGCTGGCGGCGCTGCGCAACGACGCCAAACTGGCCCATCTGGAAGGCGACGATGAGCGTCTGCAACCGGGGCTGGCCTTCGACCTCAACGAGCATCCGCGCGAAGACTTCAACGACCGCTGGCGCACCATCGCCGTTCAGCATCAAGGCAAACAGCACAGCAGCCTCGAAGAGGAATCGTTCGGCAGCGACCGAGGCACGTCTTATGAAATGCACGCCAGCGCGATCCGCTGGACCTCCGACTGGAAGGCGCCGCTGCGTCCCAAACCCTGCATCGATGGCCCGCAGATCGCCACAGTCGTCGGCCCGCCGGGGGAAGAGATCTATTGCGATGAATGGGGCCGGGTCAAGGTGCAGTTCCCGTGGGATCGCACGGATAAAAACAACGACCAGAGCTCATGCTGGATTCGTGTGGCTCAGGGCTGGGCAGGCGCGACCTGGGGCGCGATGGCGATACCGCGAGTCGGGCAGGAACTGATCATCAGCTATCTCGACGGCGA
This sequence comes from Pseudomonas sp. Marseille-Q5117, assembly GCF_946901175.1. NCBI lineage: Bacteria > Pseudomonadati > Pseudomonadota > Gammaproteobacteria > Pseudomonadales > Pseudomonadaceae > Pseudomonas > Pseudomonas sp. Marseille-Q5117. Next base: position 307,750 of record NZ_CAMPPP010000005.1, read on the forward strand.
CCCCGACCAGCCAATTGCGACCGGGCGTGCATATCGGCAAACCAACCTGCCGCCGTATGAATTACCGAAACACAAAACCCGCATGACCATCAAAAGCCGCACTCATAAGGGGGCAGGTTTCAATGAGCTGCGGTTTGAGGATGAGTTGGGGCAGCAGGAGGTGTTCATTCATGCGGAGAGGGACAAGAATGTTCATGTCAAAAACGACAATGGGGTGTTTGTTGGCAATGATCGTAGTGAGAAAGTCGGGCATGACGAGCGGATAGAGGTGGGCCACAACCGCGAGGAACAAGTCGGCAATGACGAACGGATAAGCATTCGTCAGGATCAGTATCACAGTGTGGGTCGAGATCGAATGCAGAGCTTCGGACGCGACCACCAGATCACCATTGGCAAAGACCGGATCGAAACCATAGGCAATGATCGCCATGACACGATTGCAGTCAATCATCGTATGGATATCGGTGGGAACGCCGAACAGCTCGTACAGGGTTTTCAGCATGTTTCTGTAGGAAAAGGTATAGGAACCAAAACTACAACCTATCAGTTACAAACAAGCGACAGCCTCGTTCTACAAGGCCCGGGCGGGAGCATTACCCTGGATGCCAACGGCATCACCTTCAGCGGAATTGCCATCTATCTGAAGGGCCCGGTACAACAAATCGCTAATGGCACAGGACATTCTTTAGCTCCCAGTGGTGTCCCTGCGAATGGTGAACCGATCTGTATAGGTTGCTGGCTCAAAGCTGCTCGTGAGCACAAAGCTCTCGTGAAGGTGGACGCATGATCCCTTACGAGCTTCTTACGGCTTTGACAAATGAACTCTACGGGCATGACGACTCCAGCCCTCGGTACCTTGTCGCCTTGATTGATATGGCGACATTGCCTGAGGAGACACAGCAAAAACTAATAGAGAACTTGGGAGATCTGCTGGTCCCACTTCTCCTCGCCCACGGTCTGGAGAAACTCAGGCCTTTGGGACCTCATCTGGCGGTCTCATACGAGGCCACACACAAGGGAAACAGCGCCTTACTAGACAGACTTTCGCCTTATGGCAGCAATGAAATCGTTGCATGGATTACTAGCACTTTGAGCCCTGATGCCCTGGTTCAACATTTGAGTCAGGCCACATTTGTCGACACAGAAAACGGTGAGCGTCACTTGCTTCGTTACTACGACAGCTTGGTCACGCCCAAACTGGTGCGTCATGCACCAAAACCGTGGAGAGACTGGTTGCTCGCCCCTATTGTCTCTTGGTGGTATCGGGGGGCCACCTCACAATACGAGCAATGGCACCGCGTTCGCGGACAAGCCCAGCCAAGCCCTGCGCAGCCCTCTCCGGAGTTAGTGATAAACACAGAGTTATGGCATGCGCTGGCAAGCGACCCTCTTCCTCACCGCCTACTAGACATTCTCGAAAAAACATCACCAGGCCTCTTCAGTACCCCATGCCATGGAGTACGCCTAGCGCTCATTGAGTCGCTGCTGAACAAAGGGAAAAGCTTGGGATTGATTGACCATCACAACCTGATCGACTTCGTAGTCCTCAACCTTCAAAACACCTCTGGCCAACTGGAAAACAGCGCTAACTGGCATGTAGCGGTGCAGCTTAGCGCCAAAGGCAAAGGACGACTGAGTCAGCTGTACCTCCAAGGAGATAAACGACCATGACGGACACAACCGATCTATTGAGCTTCATTTCCCGACAGACCAACAGCACTGAGGGCAACAGCCCTTGCGTCAGTTGTAAAAGAACCGTATCCGTAATACCCCTGCGCTATGCGGTGGTGGGGAAAAGCCAGGCAGAAGCGGCCCAGACGCCTGCCTCCATACCTGCGAGCTCTTCCAAAGTCGCGTTTCTACCTTCGCTTACCACCGCACGCTACGTCGTGCGCGCTCTGCGCGATGGCTATCTCTACGTGTTCATTGACCGTACCGAAACGGGCTGGGTATGTGAGGGCGCCTATCAAACGTTTAGCAGCGGCCTGTGCAAAGCGTTATGGCCTTCCCCTCCCTCTGATGGCCTCGCCATTAGCAACGTTCCGGATTTTGGTGATCGAGTTATTCAGCTCAGCGAACCGGAGGACATCAATGAAGCTCGATTGCTATTTACGCCAGATCCCTTGACACCCCGTATGCTTGCCCAAGTCCGTGAGCAAAAACGCCTACGGGACACCCTACGCAAGGTGGACGTCCGGCAACTGATCCAAAGCTGCAGCAATACCGAGCACATTATCGAAGCCCCAACCCTCGAAAGCACCGTGGCAGACATAGTCGCGAAGACGTCAGATTCGTTGAGCGCCAATCTGGCGAATCAGTTGTTTGCGCCGCCGACTGGTTTCGTACCCTTAATGGGTGTGGCAACGCGCCTTGAGGCAACAGCAACCAAAGCGCAGGGTTTTGCCGTGATTCTTGACGATCCGATCGGTATCACTCAAGAGCTGAATGCCTGGCGCAACCAGAGCGTTGAGTCTCTTGAAACGTTTATGCGCAAAACCGATGACGAGGGCATCGATAACAAACGCAAACACACGATCGGCTTTGCAATTAAAAACCTCAAGCTCACTCTGGCCGAACAAGCTGAGCAACGTTACGTCAATCACGCTAACTCTCTCGGTGTGAGGTATACCGATCGGGAATATGCAAATAGCAACTTCCATATGGTCGCTGCGTCAAGGGGGAGTTATCGCAGCTTTCGCAACCCGGCTGATCAAGAGCGCCAAGAGCTGCAGGATATTCAGAAAGCTCGAAGAGATAGCTGGGAAAAGGACTATGCGTCTTCGGTAGATGAAGTTCGAATGCGAGCCTTCATGGCAGAGTTTCAGGCCGCCGCAAAACTGGCAGACGAGATCAAGGACAGGCGTGCGGAAGATCACCTGCTCTGGCTCCAAAGCTCAGCCTTGCAAGAGGCATATTCCTATTACGATAAACGGGACGCTGCCAATGGTTTGCTCTTTGAAGCACAAACGGGCGTATCCGTTGCCGGTATGAACAGCACGAAAAAGGGCGACTCCCAAATCGAAACATGGAGCAACGCCGACAGCGTTACTCCAGAGAACTGGTTTTGGCGCGGACTTGCTCAAAACCAAACCGAGGCCATCGAGATAATCGACCTCATGCTCACCCAGCGCTCGCAACTGTCAAAAATGGATAACAGCCAGTTGCAAGCTCTGATAAAGCCCCTGGTGGATATTTTCGACAAATCCAATGCATTTGTCAGTGAAGCCAATCGCAATACGTCTCCCACGCCTATCAAGGTCAGCGGTGCTGTTTTAATGATCAACACGTTCGGTACACGAATACTGCAGAGCGAAGTGGCTTCTACGTTGGACCGTCCCACGAACTACGCGTTGGCTCTGGTATTCAAGGCGCGATTAGGAAAGCTGGGAGAACAACTGCATTTTGAAGGCAGAGGCACACCCCTCAGTCAAGGGGTGAAAGCGAAAATAGGCTTGGCTGCCAGTAATAGTTTTGGCGACGCACTGGCCGCAGGGTCCGCCGGCCCCATGCTTGAAGTTCGCTTGGGAACAACCCTGGCTATGCTAGAGGTCTGGAACTTGAAGCTGAAGGCAGAAAAAGCCAACAAGGGAACCCAAGAGTACTTGGAACTGACGGCTGCGATACTTGCCGTGTCTGCCGCTTTGCTTGAATTGGGGGCCGTCGCAGTAGGGTTCGCCGAGCGTAGTCATAACATCACACTTCGTCAGGCCGGGCGGTTGATGAGTAGTGAGTTGAAGTTGATGGCCGGAATGTTGGCTGGTGGAGCAGCGATCGCCGGAGCGCTTTTTGATGTTAGTAGTGCTGATGAAGCTCAAAAACAGGGGGAATATTCCTTGGCAGGTGTATACGTTCTTCGCGCTACAGCTCAAGCCGGAGCCGCACTTTTTTCGACAGCCCTCGGATTGGCAGCGGCGGCACCTTACTTGGAAAAACTAATACACCAGCACGGAAAAAACCGCTTTCTGGTCCTTATGCAAGGTAAGTCTCAACAGGCCGCACTGAAAATGGCGTTCATGTTGCGCTGGTGCATTCGAATCAACATCGTTATTTTTGCGGCATCTGTCGCGTTGGAAATGCTAGCTCCAAACCAACTTCAAAACTATCTCCGCCATAGTACCTTTCGAAAAAAACGGAGCGCCCTGAACAAAACACCAAAAACTGAAGAAGCAGAGCTCAATAACCTTAACAAGGCTGTAGAGGCAACTTTTTAATGTATTACTTTGAATGGCTCATATACGACGGTCGTGCAACGGTTGATTACAACACACTGGCAAGACAGGCTGATGCACAAAAACAAAAAAATGAAAAATTGCCACCCATTCGTATAGATCAAGAAGTTTCCACAAAAATCACAAGCAACGACTCGCTCTATTCCTACAATTCAACCTACATAGACATTCGCACTCCAAATGATGAGAAGCGAGGACTCATTACTCTATTGATCGGAGGATGCGGCGCAATATTATTTTGGCTGTCAGGCATGACACTCCATCATGCTATCAGAGATATTTTGGCAGGATATAAAGGTGACCAAATCCCTCTGATTGCGTTTGACTACATCTTACTTGGAGGCATTCCGCTCATACCCTTAACGGCTCTTTATTTCTACGTAAAATACATATTTCGCTACTTGCGACTTGAGGTTTTCACCGCCCGTCGCCTTATCGTCCGTTTCAACCGCATCACCCGAAAAATCTATCTGCTTCGCCCCAATCATCTTGGAGGGTTTGTGGCATTGGACTGGGACACCGCCGAGGTCTGCATTGATCCAAAAATGTCTGAGCTGAATGGCACCGGCGGATTTGTCGTGCTGGGATGGGACAAGGAGAGTAATTCTGTCCGTGATGTCCATGGCAACCTCAAGGACGACTTCGAAATCACATTTGTGGGCAAACCAACTCGTAATGCGTCTGAGTTGCTGGCGTTCTGGGAGTATATCCGACGCTATATGGAGGATGGCCCGGAGGCCGCACCCAAGCCCGAGAAGCTCATTGGTAAATTTCCTTGGCCTTGGCGGTCGTTCATGACCGTATGGCGACTGGACAGCGAATTTGTGAAAACCCCAAAATTGTGGATCTTCCTAGTCATCTACACATTTCTATTACCGTTGATAGTTGTCCACGCCTGTGCGCATTGGGTTTCCCTATTGCTGTGTTACGAGCCCAAGTTTCCTAGAAACATTGAAGAAGCAGGTAAATAAGCATGGTGATTTGCGCCCACACCAAGCTGGAATTACCCCGATGATATTCTCAGCTCCGATACTCAAGCCACCAGCGCCTGGCTGGAAGCACGACTTGCCGGGGCCAAACGAATCGCCCTCCAACGAACCGTATCCACCCGTACTATCGAATCCGCCCAATCATGTTGACGATGTATATCTTGAGTTGCCAAGTGAGACCTTCCGAATTAGGGGTGTTGCCGTTTGGGGGGCTATGACTCTTTTTTTGTTCTCTCTCATTCCTCCCTTCACTTGGATTACCCTTTTTATAACAACTGGAACTGTGCCTTCTTTTGTATTTAACTTCTTTGGCCTCATCGCGTTTATCGTGCCTCTATGGGTATGCGTATTCTTCTGGCGAATGGACGTAGAAGCCCCCCGCGACGAACCCATCCGCTTCAACCGCGCCCGACGCAAAGTCTACGTCTACCGCTTCCATCGTGACGGGTTAAGACCCTTCAGCCGCACCGCCTGGGGTGTGCGCGTCGACGTTTTTGACTGGGATGATCTGCGCGCCGAGGCCTGTAGCATCTACGGCCCCATAGGCAGTGGCGGACTCATCGAAACCGTCACCCTTGCTGTGGTGAAACCTGGCACCCATCAGGTCATAGATCGCTTTCATTTCGCCCATGAAATTCAACAAGGGGAAATGTACTGGGCCATGGCCCAACTGTTCATGCAGCAGGGCCCGCAAGCCCTGCCCACCTTCACCAGACCACCGCGCGACTGGAACAACGAAGACGTGCGCTTCAATCTCGCCCGCCGCCTCGCTCCCAAAGTGCGGTGGCCTGCGGAAATAGACTTGGAATCACGCACCGCTCCCTGAATACGGACCCGCCGCGATAGGGCACATGCCCCTTTGGCTACCTGCCAGCGCCCCCCGCAAGCTCAAAGCTGCAAGCAGCACTCACAAAGAACCGGAACTGCCCATCATGCTTTTTACAGCACCTTTACTCGACAAACCCGCGCCTGGCTGGAAGCACGACTTGCCGGCGCCAAACGAATCGCCGTCCACAGAACCGTATCCGCTCGTACTGTCGAATCCACCCAACCATGTTGATGGCGTGTATCTAGAATTGGCGCGGGCCACGATGAGAGTTCGCGGCGTCGGTGTTTGGTTAACTCCTTTTATTTGCTTGTTATCCCTCGGCTTTCCGGCCACGTTGGTTGCTTTTGCAATCAAAGATAATAACGCACCGCCCGCCTCTCTCGTTTTAGTCGCCCTCTTGGGATTCATTACAGCTTCATGGCTAGGCACTTATTTCTGGCGAATGGACACCCAAGCGCCGCGTGACGAACCCATCCGCTTCAACCGCGCCCGACGCAAAGTCTACGTCTACCGCTTCCACCACGACGGCCTCAGACCCTTCAGCCGCACCGCATGGGGCGTTCGGGCCGATGTCTATGACTGGGATGACCTGCGCGCCGAGGCCTGTAGCATCTACGGCCCCATGGGCAGTGGCGGCCTCATCGAAACCGTCACCCTTGCTGTGGTGAAACCTGGCACCCATCAGGTAATAGATCGCTTTCATTTCGCCAATGAAATTCAACAGGGCGAAATGTACTGGGCCATGGCCCAACTGTTCATGCAGCAGGGCCCGCAAGCCCTGCCCACCTTCACCAGACCACCGCGCGACTGGAACAACGAAGACGTGCGCTTCAATCTCGCCCGCCGCCTCGCCCCGAAAGTGCAATGGCCTGCAGAAATTGATCTGCAATCAAGGACGGCGCCGTAATGGGCTTTGCCCGCCCCTTGCCCTTACACCCTCCTAGGCCATCAACTCCACCACCCAATCAATAAAAACCCGCAACTTCAAACTGACATGCCGGTTCGGCGGGTACGCCAGATAAAGCGGCATCGATTCAAGCTGCCAGCCTTCAAACAACTGCACCAACTCGCCCCGCGCCACATGCGCATCAGACATATACGTCGGCAACCACAACACCCCCATGCCCGCCAGCCCCGCCGCTAGATAAGCATTGCCGTCATCCACCGCTAGCACATGCTGGCCCTTGATCTGCAGGCGCTCGGAACCGTTGTGCAACGTGTACGGAAGAGGTTTACCAGTGCGAGCCCAGAGAAAAGCGACGACGCGGTGATGTGAGTCTTGCAGTTCCAGCGGGTGCTCAGGCGTCCCTTCGCGGGCCAGATAAGCCGGCGCGGCGAAAACACCCAAGGGCAGATCAGCGATTTTGCGCGCCATCAACGATTGATCGAGCAGCTCGCCGCCGCGCACCACGCAATCGACGTTCTCATCGATGATGTCGACGATGCGGTCGCTGACACCCATGTCGATCTGGATGTCCGGGTAGCGCGCGTGAAAATCCGGCAAGGCTGGCACCAGAATGTGCCGCGCGAACGGGCTCGGCACGTCGATGCGCAAACGCCCGCGCGGCCGTGCTGCGGCGCCCGGCAGGCTGGTTTCGGCGTCATCCATGTCGGCCAACAGCTTGACCACCCGCTCGTAATACGCCGCACCGTCGGCGGTAACGTTGACCTTGCGTGTGGTGCGGTTGAGCAGCTTGACCCGCAGCCGCGCCTCCAGTTGCTGCACCAGTTGCGTCACCGTGGTCTTGCTCATGTGCAAGGTTTCGGCAGCCTTGGTGAAACTGCCCGCCTCGACCACCCGGGCAAAGGCCTGCATCGCATCGAACCGGTCCATCCGCGCCCCTCGATTGTTTGGGATTTGCAAACAGTGAACGCCAAGCTTGCGCGTTTATCCGCGCACTGCAAATACCTAAAGTCGTTTCCATCAACCCACTGATGGAGTCAGCCCCATGTCCAAGCGCGATGTAGTTTTCCCGCCTGCCCGCCACGCCCTGTATGAGCGTCACCGCTACTCACCGGCGATTCGCTCAAACGGTTTCCTGTTTGTCTCCGGCCAGGTCGGCAGTCGCGAGGACGGTTCACCGGAGGCGGATTTGCCCGGTCAGGTGCGCACCGCCTTCAACAACCTCAACGCGATCCTCGCTGCGGCCGGTTGCAGCTTCGATGATGCGGTGGATGTCACCGTGTTCATGGTCGATCCGCACTCGACGTTCGAAACGATCTGGAGTGTGGTGCCGGAGTTCTGGGGCGAAGCGCCGTTTCCGACCATCACCGCTGTCGGCGTGACCTGGCTGGCAGGTTTCGATTTCGAGATCAAGGTGATTGCCAGACTGCCCGAGGCGGCTTGACCGCAACCGTACACAAACAGACACACCGCGCCGGCACGGAGGCTGGCCAATCTCCTCGCGAATGCGTATAACCTCGCCGTTTCGTCTACCCTGACGTGGCGCGCCGTTGACTACCGGTGGCCCTTCGAATGTTGACGCTTACGAAACGGAGAATTCTATGTTCAAGCGTACCCTCGCCCTCACCGCCGGCCTGGCGTTGTCCTTTTCTGCTCTGATGACGCAAGCCGCTGATGTTCTGCGCGTCAGCGCGATTCCCGACGAAGCCCCGACTGAGCTGCTGCGCAAGTTCGAACCGCTGGGTGCCTATCTTGAGCAGCAGTTGGGCATGAAGGTGCAATTTGTCCCCGTCGCCGACTACCCGGCGGTGGTTGAAGCGCTGGCCACCGATCGCCTCGATATGGCCTGGCTCGGCGGTTTCACTTTTGTGCAGGCACGTTTGAAGACCGACGCCACCACGCCAGTGATCCCGCTGGTGCAGCGCGAGCAGGACGCGCAGTTCACCAGCAAATTCATCACCGCCGACCCGAACGTGAAAAGCCTCGCCGACCTCAAGGGCAAGACCTTCGCCTTTGGTTCGGTGTCGTCCACCTCGGGCAGCCTGATGCCGCGTTACTTCATGCTGAAGAACGACGGCATCAAGCCTGAAGGCTATTTCAGCCGCGTCGCCTACTCCGGCGCGCATGACGCCACCGTTGCCTGGGTGCAGGCCGGCAAGGTCGATGCCGGGGTGTTGAATGCCAGCGTCTGGCAGAAACTGGTCGACGCCGGCAAGGTCGACACCAGCAAAGTCAAAGTCTTCGCCACCACCCCGACCTACTTCGATTACAACTGGACCGTGCGCGGCACCCTTGATCCGAAGCTGGCGGCGAAAATCAAGAAAGCCTTCCTCGACCTCGACCCGGCCAATCCTGAGCAGAAGAAGATTCTTGATCTGCAGGCGGCCAGTCGCTTCATCGAAACCAAGCCTGAAAACTACAAGGGCATCGAGGAAGCCGCCCGCGCCGCCGAACTGCTGAAATGACCCTACGCCTCACCCAGGGCAGCCTGCGCCACGCCAATGGCGTCGCTGCCCTTCGCAACATCGACGTGCAGATTGGCGCTGGCGAACAGGTGGCGATCATCGGCCCGTCCGGCGCGGGCAAGTCGAGCCTGCTCAATCTGCTGGCCACCGCGCTCAAGCCCAGCAGTGGCGACATCGAAGTGCTCGGCGAACGCGCCTGGCACTTGTCGGCGCGCCAGCGCCAGCGCCTGCGTGCGCGCATCGGTCTGGTGCATCAGGCGCCGCCGATTCCACCGCGTCAGCGGGTCATTACGGCGGTGCTGGCCGGCAAGCTCGGTCAGTGGAGTCTGGGCAAAAGTCTGCTGAACCTGCTGCATCCGCTGGATGTGGCTGGCGCTCGTGCGGCGTTGGCGCGGCTGGACTTGGGCGACAAACTGTTCGCCCATTGCCAGCAATTGTCCGGCGGGCAATTGCAGCGCGTCGGCATTGCGCGGGTGCTGTATCAGGCGCCGGAAATATTGCTCGCCGACGAGCCAGTGTCAGCGATGGACCCGGTCCTCGCCGGCCACACGCTGTCGATCCTTTCGCGCCATGCTCGCGAGCACAACGTCACGCTGGTGGCGAGCCTGCACGCGGTGGACCTGGCGCTGGCGCACTTTCCACGGATCATTGGCTTGCGCGACGGGCAGATTCTTTTTGATTGCCCATCCGATCAAGTCAGCCGCGACAAGCTCGATGCGCTGTACGCCAATGAACAACTGCAATCGCCAGCGCCTGCGGTCGCGCCTTTGATTGTGCAGATTCCGCGATGCTGAAGGCCGATTCACGGGACCCGGCGGCGTGGCCGCGATTGTTGCTGACGCTGCTGGCGCTGGCTTTGCTGTGGCCGGGCATTCAGCTCAGCGAGCTGGACCTTGGTGTGCTGTTTCAGGCCGATAGCCAGAACGAAATGGGCCGTTTCGTTTCGGCATTCTGGCCACCCGCGCATGATCAAGCGTTCCTGCAACTGCTGCTCAAAGCCACCCTGCAAACCCTGGCGATTGCCACAGCGGGCATGGCCCTGGCCCTGCTGCTGGCGGTGCCGGCAAGCCTGATCGCCAGTCGCGCGCTGTCGCTCTCGGCGGCGTCCCGGGGCGGCGTGCCGAGCCTGCCCGGGCGTTTGCTGCGCTGGCCGGTGCGTGGCTTGCTGATCTTTCTGCGCAGCGTGCCGGAGATCGTCTGGGCGCTGTTGTTCGTGCGCGCGGTCGGCCTCGGGCCGGCGGCGGGCGTGTTGGCCATCGCCATCACCTACAGCGGCATGCTCGGCAAGGTTTACGCGGAGATATTTGAGTCCACCGACCAGCGCCCGGCGCACGCATTGTTGCAGGCCGGCAGCGGTCGACTGGCGGCGTTTGCTTACGGCACGCTGCCGAATGTCGCCGCCGAATTGCTCTCCTACACCGTCTACCGCTGGGAGTGCGCGATCCGTGCCTCGGTGGTGATGGGCTTTGTCGGTGCCGGTGGTCTGGGGCAACAGATCGACCTGTCGATCCGCATGTTCGCCGGCGGTGAAGTCGCCAGCATGTTGCTGACGTTCCTGCTGCTGGTGCTGTGCGCCGATCAACTCAGCCGCTTGCTGCGCTGGAGGCTGACATGAGGCGCTTGATCAACCTGCTGCTGCTCGCCGCCATTGCGGTCGCGGTGGTCGCCTCTTTTGCCTATCTGGAACTGGATCTTGCCGAACTCGGCAGCGCCAACAGCCTCAAGCAGATGGGCAGTTATGTGCAGCGTTTTCTCAGTCCCGACTTGAGCGCCGGGTATCTGAAAGCTATCGCTCACGGTTCGCTGGAAACTCTCGCTATGTCAGGCCTCGGCACCCTGCTCGCGGCGCTGTTCGGCATTGTTCTCGCGCTGCCCGCCGCCGGGCGTTTCGGCTGGCCGCTGCAAAGTGCGGCGCGCCTGCTGCTCAACGGCTTGCGGGCGATTCCAGAGCTGGTCTGGGCGGCGCTGATGGTGCTTGCCGCCGGTCTCGGACCGAACGCCGGCACCCTCGCCCTCGCTCTGCACACCACCGGCGTACTCGGTCGGCTGTTCGCCGAAGCGCTGGAAAACACCCCGCCGCAACCCGCCGAAGCGATTCGCTTGCAGGGCGGCAATCCGATCCTCGCTTTTTGCTACGGCACCCTGCCTAACCTCGCCCCGCAACTGCTCGCCTACTGCCTGTATCGCTGGGAAAACAACATCCGCATGGCCAGCGTGCTCGGTTTCGTCGGCGCCGGCGGCCTGGGCCAGATGCTGTATGTCAGCCTCAGCCTGTTCCAGGAAGCCCAGGCCAGTACGGTGATTCTGGCGATGCTGTTGCTGGTGTTTCTGGTCGATTGGTTGAGCGCCTGGAGCCGGCAGCGTTGGGTCAAAGCGTAGGCCGAGTGGATATCTGGCAAAAGCTGATTATGCTTCAGGAAACCTTGCAGCCCTGCGAGGCGGTCAGACTGTGCAAGCTTCACGCGACAGCGATGGCGACAGATGCCGACGGGCCAGAGTGCGACAGGCAGTAACGGGGGACTCCGGCCTACAACAATAAGCACGACGGAGAACACCCATGGCCACAATCGACACAGCATCCACCGGCACGCCACCGCGCAGCGGCGGCATCACCAAGGAGGAGCGCAAGGTCATCTTCGCCTCCTCGCTGGGCACGGTTTTCGAGTGGTACGACTTTTACCTCTACGGCTCACTGGCGGCGATCATCGCCAAGCACTTCTTCGCCGGCGTCAACGAAACCACCGCGTTCATCTTTGCCCTGCTGGCCTTTGCCGCCGGGTTTGCGGTGCGGCCGTTCGGCGCCATCGTCTTCGGGCGCCTGGGTGACATGATCGGGCGCAAGCACACGTTTCTGATCACCATCGTGATCATGGGCGTGTCGACGGCAATCGTCGGTTTGCTGCCGGGCTACGCCACTATCGGCGTCGCTGCCCCGGTGATTCTGATCACCCTGCGTCTGCTCCAAGGTCTGGCGCTGGGTGGTGAATACGGCGGCGCGGCAACCTACGTAGCGGAGCACGCACCACGCAACCGGCGTGGCTTTTTCACTTCGTGGATTCAAACCACCGCCACCCTCGGTCTGTTCATGTCGTTGCTGGTGATTCTCGCCTGTCGCACGGCGCTGGGTAACGAGGCGTTCGAAGCGTGGGGCTGGCGGATTCCGTTTCTGCTGTCGATCATTCTGCTGGCCGTGTCGGTGTACATTCGCCTGCAACTGAGCGAGTCGCCGGTATTTCAGAAAATGAAGGACGAAGGCAAGGCCTCGAAAGCGCCGCTGACTGAATCCTTTGCGCGCTGGGACAATCTCAAAGTGGTGATCATGTCGCTGCTCGGCGGCACCGCCGGGCAAGCAGTGGTCTGGTACACCGGGCAGTTCTATGCGCTGTTCTTCCTGTTGCAAACATTGAAGATTGACGCGCAGACCGCCAACCTGCTGATCGCCGGATCGCTACTGATCGGCACACCGTTCTTCGTGATTTTCGGCAGCCTGTCCGATCGCATCGGGCGCAAGCCGATCATCATGGCCGGCTGCATCCTAGCGGCGCTGACCTACTTCCCGATCTTTACTGCGCTGACCCAGTACGGCAATCCGGACGTGTTCGTCGCCCAGGAAAAAAATCCGGTCAAGGTGATCGCCAATCCTGATCAGTGCTCGTTCCAGTTCGATCCGGTGGGCAAGGCCAGATTCACCAGTTCCTGTGACTTGGCGAAAACGTTGCTGGCGAAACGCGCGATCCCTTATGAGAACGTTGCCGCCGAACCGAACACCGTCGCGCAGGTGCGCATCGGTGACCGCGTTGTCGAGAGCTTCGAAGGCAGCGCCCTCACCGCCGCCGACTTCAAGGCCCGCAACGACGCCTTCACCGCCAACCTCGGCGCGGCGTTGAAGGACGCCGGTTACCCAGAAAAAGCCGATCCGGCGAAAATCAATTACCCAATGATGCTGCTCCTGCTGACCGTGCTGGTGATCTACGTGACCATGGTTTATGGCCCGATCGCCGCGTGGCTGGTCGAACTGTTCCCGACGCGGATCCGCTACACCTCGATGTCGCTGCCCTACCACATCGGTAACGGTTGGTTCGGCGGCTTCCTGCCGACCGTGGCGTTCGCCATGGTCGCCGCCACCGGTGACATCTACTACGGGCTCTGGTACCCGATCGTGATTGCAGTGGCGACGGCGATACTCGGCACGTTCTTCCTGCCGGAAACCAAGGATCGCGACATTCTCAAGGACTGAAACAACCACTGTGCCCTCTCCTGCGGGAGAGGGCCTTGGCCCGAAAAATTTCGAACGTCTGCCGCAGCGCTGTCTCCAATATGTACACCCACTGGAGGCCAGCACCATGAATACCAACGACGACAAAACTCCCAACGCCCCACCCACCGATGCCAGCGGCAAACCGGTGAACGTGGTCGAGCGCGATCTGCAAGACCGCGACGGCAAAACCGAAGGCGTGGACAAAATCATCACGCCGTCTTCCACTCGGGTCAAAGAGCAGGAAGCTGAAGAGCTACAGCGCAAAGTCGATGAGATCGAGCGTAAGGTTGCAGACGGTAACTGAGTGCAGCGTGGCTGTGGCCGCGGCTTTGAGCGGCGGCTGTCAGCCCGATGACCAAAAGCTGATTTCCTACAGAATTGAACTACACAGCTGATCGACTTCACGTGCATCACAAGCGAAGCGTCTGACAGATTTGCCTCGTCTGTTTGCGGATGATGTCTTCCTCGTCCCGCCAGTGACGACAACGAGCCACATCCCCCTTAGACTGCTTCACATTGATCATGGAGGTCATGATGAGCGCTGAACTTTCACTTATCGTTTCAGACTTCGAAACCGAAGAAGAGGCTGCGAGCTATGACCTTTGGTATCGGGCCAAAGTACAAGCTGCACTTGATGATCCGCGACCTGGAATCCCTCACGATGAGGCAATGGTGATTCTGGCCCAAAAGATAGAAGAGAGACGCAAAAATCGACGCGCTGCCGGTTAGATGGAGCGATCAGGCTCTCGACGATCTGGCTGACATTACTGGATACATTGAGCAATTCAACCTTCGCGCTTCAGCATCGCTGCTTCGCAAAGTTGGAGCGGCTGCGCAGACGCTTTCTTCAGTTCCACATGGTTTTCGCTTCGGCCGGATACCGGGCACTCGCGAAATGGTGATTCATCCGAACTATCTGCTGGTCTATCGGGTGAATGGCCAGATCCGAATACTGACGGTAATTCATGCCCGAAAGAAATATCCCTGACCTTTCAACCCAAAAAAAGGCGGCCAACCGGCCGCCCAAACGTACTGCACGAGAGTCCTCTACAACGTCAGCTGCCCACGCTCCTCCTCGGTCAGCTGCTGCTTCGCCTGTTCATCCAATGCCCCGGCGCCGAGTACCTGCACCGGGCTGTCCGGGTTGTAACCGGTCGCCGGCGTGCGACTGGCACCATCGCGCGACGGCGCCAGTTGCTCGTTGCCGAAACTGAGCACCTGCACGGTGAACACCGAGGCCTGGTTCTGCCGCGCCGCTGCCTGTTGCTGCCGGGCGACGTCTTCCGCCGCTTGCGTAGCGGAAGATGCCGCCGAACTGGCCGAGGTGATTGCGCCGGTATTCACCGCCGACACCACCGGCACGCCGGTTGCCTTGCCCTGTACCGAAATATTCGCGGCGTTGACCACCGTCAGCGCGGCGATGTTGACGTTGCCTGACACGCGAATACCCGCCTCGCCGGCGTCGATGGTGCCCAGTGGCGCAATCAGGTCGATGTTGCCCGGCGCCACTTCGGCGATCGGGTTGAGCGTGGCGATACCGGCGCCGGTACTCGGCACCGATGGCGACAGCGTGACGTTGCCCCAAGTGTCGTAGACACGTTTTGGCGGGGTGTAGACCACGGTGGTTTTCGAGCCGCGACCGGCGTTGATATCGCCCTCGGCCGACCAGCCGAGAATCGAGCCGCCGAAGGTAGTCATGATCCGGCTCTGGCCGAGCAGAATGCTGCCTTGCGAGTACAACTGAATGTCGCCCGAGCCTTGGGTGATGATCCCCGCCGTCGACGGCGGCGCTGCGCCTTCGATGCCGAACACCTGACCACCGCCCGGCGTGAGCATCTGGATATCGCCGCCAAACAGCGTCTTGACCCCGGCGCCGCCGTACATCGTGATATCGCCGTCGTAGCGAATCGGATTGCCGGCGACATCAGTGGTCGGGAACAGCGCCGCAATGGCGTTGCGACCGCGCAGGTAACTGCCTGTGCGCGGACCACTGGCATCGGTGTATTCCAGGCCACCGGCACGCAATTCGGCGAAGTACACCTGGCGGGCGAAGATCGCCTGTTCGGTACTCGGCAGTGCGGCGAAGAACGCTTGCGCCTGTTCGTCGCTACCCTTGAAGCCATAACCCAGGCTCAGCCAGCTCTGCAGTTCTTCGCCGTAGGTCTTGACCACTTTGCCCGGCTGCGCGCTGAGGGCCACCGCTGAATCCGCTACGTTTTGCGGGTTCAGATAACGCGCAATGAACCGTGAGTAATCCGGCCCCTGCGCGCCCGCACCCGCTTGCATCACGATGCTCGCACCGGGGCGCTGATCACCTGCCACGACAGGGCCGAGGCTGGTGATGCTGGCGCGATCTTCCATCAGGATATTGCGCCCGGCATTGACGTCCAGAACACCCGGGCCGGCAATGTCGAAGCTGCTGTAGAGAATGTCTCGCCCGGCCGAAATCCGCGAAATGTCGCGCGCATCGTTATGCACGAACAGATTGCCGGTAGACGCGATCTGTTCGTTATTGCGACTCATGCCCCCAACGGGCGCAAACGTGGGTTGCCCCAAATTGGTACCGGACGCCACGATGTCACGCCCCGCCACCATCCACACCGGGCCTGCCGATTCATACCAGGTGCGCTTCGTGGTCGCGAACGCCAGCGTTTCGCCCGTGCGAATACCCACCAGGTCACCGGTCAGTGCATAGAAGCGCGCCGGCCCCTGAACACTGCTCAACCCCGAGTAGCTATCGGGACCAAAGGCAAACAGTGGATAGCGCGAATTGGTTTGCGCCAGCACACCATCGCTGCCGGCGTTGGTCGTGATCGGCCGAGCGGACTGGTTGTTGCCGTAGCCATTGAATGCGGGTGCAAACGGTGTGGCGAGCGCCGCCGGGCTGGCCCCTGACTGGTTGATGGCGTAGCCGCCGGCATAGATCGAATCCCCAGCGATCAGTTCAAGCTGCCCCGCGCTGGAAGGTGCCAACAGCAATGACCAGGCCAGAGCCGGCGCCGGGTTGCCTATGCCGTAGGCCGCTGATGGTCCCGCATAAATCGAACCCTGGCCGGCCACGGCACGCAATATCGAAGGAAAGACGAAGCGGTCATCGGTCGGTGACCCGTTAAGCCCGGCGACGGGGTCCTGCCCGGTGGTTTCCATCAACTGGGTGCTGGGCGTCAGGTTGCCGCCGGCCGAGAACAAATCGATGGCCGTGTGATCGGTCCACAGCGAGAAACCAGTCAAACCGCCACCGGCATGGTAAATGCCATCCGCCGTGGTAAACGGTGTGGAGTTCTGCAATCGCACGCGGCCGGGATCGGCGGCGGCGCCCAAGACCAGATCGCCGCGGGTGTTGAGGCGCATGCCGGAGTCACCGGGAATCAGCACCAGCCCACCACTGGCATTACTGGCCGTCGAGTTGAACGGGTCGAAGGCGCGCGTTTCCCGTGGGTCATGAAACAGCGCCGAGGCGCCGTACTGCAGATTGATACCGCCCAACGCGGCGCCCGTCAGTTGCGCCGCACCGCGCAGGTTGATGAGCGCGCCCTGCAAGTCGTGCGTCGGCGTGCCGGTACCCGCCAGGCCGGCACGTGCCTGCAGAGACGGATTAAGGACACCGCCCAGACGAATATCCAGGTCTCCGCCACCGGTCAGTTGCAGGTTCCCGTCACTGTCCACGCGGCCCGTACTGCCGACAGCCACGATCAACCCCTGACTGCGAGGGTACGACGCATACCTGTCGTCGCCCATGGCCTTGAGCATGCCGGCATCCCCGCCAGCGCTCAGACTGATGTTGCCGCCGCCCAGCGTACCGAACCCGGTAAAGCCCACCAGATAAGGTCTGGTTTCCTCGCCCAGCGCTGGCAATGGCTGCGCAGCGTAGCTGCCGAAATTGATCCACCAGGCAGTCGGTACATCGTTGTTGCCGGTACCCTGGCGCCAGAGCCAATTGCCCACCGCCACACTCGGCACCTGCTCCCGCGTACCGTCGCCCGTGGCGACCGAGCGACGGCCGAGCACGTCACCGGACACAGACCCGCCGGCATTGATCGTCAGGTTACCGCCCATCTGCGGATACCAGGCCTGATAGAGGCTGGCACTGCCGCCATCGACCCATTTTTCGTAATCGCTGCCAGCGCTGCCCAATACCGAGCCATCAGCCGACAGCCTTCCGCGGGGCTGGTTATAACGCGCGTCGACGTCTGCCGATTGGGTGCCGGCGGTGTAGACGCCGAAAGGTGAGGCCATGCTCAGGTTACCGGCCGCCATCAAGTCCAGGTCGCCAGTGCCAGTACGCAAAACGCTGAACATCTGCGTGTGGGCCTGGGCGCTCTTGCTCGGATTGTTTTCAATGCACAGTGCCGGGTCGATGGAGCACCAGAACAATTCGTCATCGTTCATCGGTGTGTAATCCGGCATGCCCATCCAGTTGCCAGGCGCCCACACACTGCGCGCCATGGGCGCGCAAGAACCGGGAGCGATATCACAGAGCACAAGGTATTCCTCGGGAACAGGTTCGTACGGTGTAAAGCCATACTCGTTATCTACCGCCCAGACCAGTTTGCCGGCCACCTCGATCATGTTCACACCATAGTGAGTGTCGGCCATCTGCAAGTTGCCGACGCTGGCCTGAGGTTTCACGCTACGGCTGTCGGCCGCGGTCAGATCGGCCCCTGCCACCATGCGCATCGACCACGACGCACTGCCCGCCGGCAGCATGCTGGCGATCGCCCAGTTACGACCTTGCTGGTTGCCATTGGCAGGACGCAGGTCGAGGAATACCGTGCCATCGGCGAGCTTCACGTTAGTCATGGAGGGGATCAGCGAACCCCGCAACAGCGCCAACGTTCCGTTCAACACAACACCCACCGTTTTATTGTCGGCGTCAACCGCACCCGGCAGCGGCACGCCTTTGGGCCAGAGCAGGGCCTGCAGTGCGGTGGCGTTGTTCAAGCGGATACCTGCACCCAAACGACTGCCGGTCGGCAGGGTCACAGCGTTGTCGAGCAACGTACCGGCGGCATACATCAGGTTACCCGTCGCGTCATGCACATCGCCGGCCAGCACCGTTCCACCCTGTAACACGTAAGGTGCGGCCAAAGTGCTCTGAACCGGCAACACCGTGCCCGCAGCCAGTGTGGCGGCTTGAATCGGCAGGTCGTAATTCAAGGTGGCGCCTACCGGAAAGAGCGTCCCTTCGGCAAGGCTGACACCACTGCCCGGTACGATCAGGTCACCGCCGAAAGGCTGTATCCCCGGCAACAGTTTCCAGCCAGCGTCGTCCACGGTTTCCGGCGGCGGTGCGAAACCGTCGTTGATGCTGCCGTAGATATCGAGGTTGCCACCGGCACGGATCAACAGGCTGCCCGCTTCCCCGCTGCCATACACCGAGGTCCGGCGAGTGTGCGGGTTGAGGCTGGCGTAACGGTAGCCGGACAAGTCGAGATCGCCCTGCACCACCAGATCGCCGTCAGCGGTTTTGCTGACGATTTCCACCCCCGGGCGCAGATGAAACGCATCGGCATAGGTCGCATTGTTGAGGCCGGCCAGTTTGCGTTGTAGCAGATCACTGTTACCCAGCGCCGCATCGATAAAGCCGCTGCTGTCTGAGTGAATGCGATCCAGGTAGGCTTGATCGATCACTTGATACGGGCGACCGCTGGCCGCCGGATCGGTGCCATCGGCAGCATCACTGTAACTTCGCACGGCATTCAGCCCGATGGAGCGCGCACCTTGAATACTCAACGTACCGCTGGCATCCACCGCAATGTCACCGCCGCCCAGGCGCGGTGCATTCAGTTCCAGCGTCCCACGCAACACGTCATCGCGTTGTCCCGCCTGGTTTCCAGGCACTGCATCGGTGCCGTGACGCAGATCAATCCGTGCACCAGCGGCCAGCGTCAGCACGCCGTCACCTGAATTGAGTTCAACCATGGCGCGGTTCGGTGCGTCGATGATTTTGCCGTAGCTGTCGACGCGCAGTACGCGGCCATGGGCATCGAGCAGCGCGTTGCCCGTCAGGTTCAAACCGTTTTTGCCGGCAAGGCGAATGCTGCCGACCCGTTCACCACTGGCATCGATCACCCCGTCCACGGTCAGGTTGCCGTTGTCCACCGAGACATTGACTTCGCCCGCTTTGAGTTCGTTACCGATACGCAGATTGCCCTGCTTGAACTGGAAGCTTCGACTGCCCACTCCCCCGCCGGCATTCAAGCGCAGGTTAAGGCTGGCAAAGGCCTGGCTCAAATCACCCGCCAGGCGCTGGGCGCGAATGTCCACGCCGCCGGCCTTGTACGGCACCCACGTACCGCCCGCGTCGTAATAGCCACTGCTGCTGCCGACAATCTGCCCTTGCAGCTCAACCTGTCCAGCGTCAGTGGCCACGGCCACAACGCTCAATTGGCCGGCCTGATTGTTGACGGCGGACAGATCGATTCGCGAGCCCGCCAACTGACGAATATTGCCGTTGTTGCTCTGCAACGACACGTCGCCGCCCCAGCTGTATTTCTGCACATCATTGAACGGCAGAACCCGGCCCGCCATGTCCACCTGCGCGCCGCTGCCAAGCAGCAGATCATCCTCGGCATTGACCAGCAGCTTGCCGCTGGCGAGGACGATGCGACTGTCGAGCACAACACTGCGTGCCGTCAGGCTCAGTTGCGCACCGAGGGCATCCGCGGCAGCCGTTGTGGCGCTACCACTCAGCGTCAGGTTGTTGCCCGCCTTGAGTTCACTGACCGATGCGGCCTCGCCGGTCAGCAATGGCGTGCGCAGATTGAGATTGCCGCCGCTGTAGCTGAACCCCTTGACCGCGTCATAAGCTCCTTGGGATTCGTACACCGCCAGACTGCCCTTGTGGTTGGCGGTGATGCGCTCGCTGGCGTTGAAGTTGACGTTGGCAAACCCCAGGGCCAGTCGGTCATTGCGATCCAGGCCATTGGGCTGCGGGTTCGGGCCATAACCCAATTCGATCCGCTGCGCCTGAATATCCAGCGTGCCGTGCCCGTTGCCGGCGCCGTCCTTGACCACCGTACCCGGGGCCTGAGTCGCCCCGTTCCAGATCAGATTGCGGGTGCGGATCGTCGCGACATCGGTGGCAGCGCCCGAGCCGTAGATAGCCGGGCTACCCAACACCAGATTCTGCAAACGGCTCTGGCCGGTCTGCGGATCAATGGTGTCGAGGGTCACGCTGCCGAAAAAGTTGAACGCATCGCGGGCCACCAGACTCAGGGTTTCCAGGGCGGGGGCGCCAGATTGCGTGTCGCCCTGCAACAGGCGATCCAGCACGTTCTGGTTAAGCGTCAGGCCCGCGGGTGTGCGGCCGCTGGCTGCGGCCAGTGCTTGCGGACTGCCGGCATTGACCACACCGACCGAAAGCCCGAGTTGGCGAGTGCCAAAGCGCACGCTTTCGCCCAGTTCGAAGTCTTTGTCAGTGGCGGCGATGATGCTGCCGTTGGAGTACAGCAACGCCGCAGCGGTGCAATCGGCCGTCGGACAGTTGCCGATACGAATGCTTCCGCCCCCGCCATCGGTGGGCGCAAGCACCGGCGTCCAGCCGTTGGACACCACCAGCAGGCTGGAGCGCCCCGGCTCGTAGACGAAACCGGCTGCGGCATCATACGGAACGTTACCTCGCCCCAAGGTATTGACGCCCGCTCCCGCATCGATGGTGATGCCGCCATTGGCGCTGTTACTGCTCAGCACAACCTCTGGCGCCGAGAGGATCGCGCCCTCGCGCAGACGAATCGCCGAGGTATTGCCGATCACCTTGATCGAGCCGCCCTCCGAACCGTAATACACGGTTGGGGTGCCACCGATGGTCAAACGTCCGGCATTCAAGCGGTTGAGGGTGTCGGCGTACAGCGATACACCGTCGAACCCTGGCATTCGCGTATGCCCGGCACCGAGAATTTCAAACTCTGCGCCGGTATAACCGCCCTGAACGACCGCCGTACCAATGACCCCGCCGCTGGCAGGTTTGAACAGCACCTGCCCGTTGAAATCCAGGGCTGAGTCGTGCTCGCCGCCACTGACCATGCGCAGGTGCAGCGTGTTGCCGTCCAGCGGTGTGCGGGCGCGCGGCAGACCGCGGCGGGCAGCATCATTGAGCACAAATTGGCTGAACCCGGTTTCGTTGTACTGTGAATAGCGCCGCAGCACATCGGCAGACGTCACGATGACCTGGCTGGGCAAACTGTCGCGAATCCCGGTGTTGGCAATCGACAGCTGTCCGGCCGTGGTCCACGAGCCATTGCGCAACTTCAACGCACTGTCCATCGGCCCCGCAATCGCTTGACCATTGATTTCGACCCGGAAGGCGCCCGGTAACAAGGCAAAGGTCGATGGCAACAAGGTGTAGGTGCCGGGCGCCAGTCCGGCAACGCCGGTCCCGAGGGTGATCTGCTGGCCGATACGCGGGTCGACCGCGCCGGCCTCGGCCAGCATCGGCGCATAGCGGCTCTGGTCACCGGCCACGATTGCATACACGGGGTTATTGGCCAGCCCCGGCAAACTGAAGGTGCCATCGGTGGCATTGCGTACCAGCGGATTGAAACGCGCATCGGTGGAGCCACCTCGTCCGGAGACAAAACCGGCACCGCGCAAATCGCCGCCGCCCGAAAGGTCGATCACCGCCCCGGCCTGCACATTGGTGTATTGCGCATCAAGGATGACCCCGGAGGTCGCTCCGGCAATGCCATTCAACACTACCGACTTGCCGTTGTACCGATAGTCGATACCGTCGGTGGTTCCTCCATAGGGCATGACCAGTCCGGCGGCGCTGACTGAAGTCACGCTGCCCGGCAGAAGGTGAAGTTCACGGGTTTTGACGATGATGTCATCACCCAGGGATATCAGCCCCAAAGGCGCACGAATGACGCCGCCCTGCTCGATCTGTCCCGCACTGAGTGTCAGGCTGCCGAACACCGAGTAAGGCAAAGCGGTCGGCGCCGCCCCGTGATTGCCGATACGCAACGTATGCTCCGGCACCGATCCGGCCATACTTTGATAGCCCACTCGCACCTCAGCCGAGACGCCACTGGCCGGGTAGATCTGCGCAGCCCGCATGTGCATGTCACCCGCAGTCCACAGACGGCTGCGCTGCTGTTCATCGGTTGGCGCGAGGAAGCGCAAGTCGCCCTGGCTGTCGAGCGTGACCAGACCAAAGCCACGGCGGCTGACCGCCAGCGCCGGTGCGGCCGATTGCACGAGAGTCCCTTCGGTGCCGAATGAAAGCGAGTTGCCCACGTCCAGCAGGTTCGCGCTGGCGGTGAATTGCGCGCCGGACAACTGCGCTGTCGGATTGCTCATCACCCGCGGACGCACTTTGACTTCCGAGCTGAAATAGGTGCCCAGCCCTGACAGGCGCAGGTAAGGTGCGCTGAGGTTGACCCGGGCGCTGTCACTCGCCGACTCGGCCAATGAAAGGGAACCGGCGAACAGGCTCAGGCCCTGTCCCACGTGCAGGTCGACATCGCCGTCGAACGTCATCAGACCGTTGCTCAGCAGACTCACGCTGTCGAAGCCACCGCTCATAAGCTGATCGGCACTCAAGCGTGTACGCCCGTAGCGTAAAAGTGGCGAAGCCTCTCCCGCTCGCAGCGGCTGCGGCAGTGCCGGCGCAGGCCCTTGGGCAATGATCAGTTCACGTGGCACGCGCACCGCATTGCTCAAGTTCGCGGAACCGTACGCCGGTGTATCCAGAGCGATCTCCAGACGCCCGCCCGCCGCACCCGCACCGCCAGCATTGGCCTGCAGACTGCCCTCGATGAACAGACCATTGTAGGAACTCAGGGTGATCCGTCCGCCATCGGTGGCCACACGAGCGGGGCCTTGCCCACCGCTATCGAGCACGGCTTGCGCACCGGACGCTTCCAGTCGCGCACCGTTGCGGATGATGACGAAAGCATCGGCAGCGGTCGCCGTGACTTTCTTCACATCAATCTCGCCACCGACAATGATCGAGCCACCCTTGCCAACCTGGCCGTAGACGCGGCCCAGCGCATCGACAGCGGTCGCTGCCCGACCGGCGACATCGATCAAGGCATGTTCACCGATCCAGATCGAACGGTTGTGCGGGGTCGGATCGGCCTCTTGCAAGGACGTCGCCACATCAATCGCGCCGAACTGCTGTTGACGGATATCGACAACACCGCCCCAGGCGTTGAGTTCACCATCAAGCGTGATCTGGCCTGCCCCGCGCAAACCGATGCGCTGGCCGGGATCGACACTGATCCGTGAGCCTTCGCCAATCGACAACGGACTGCTGGCGGGATCAATCAAGCCAGCAAGCGTCGCGCCGGCTTGCAATGCGACAGAAGCGCCGGCCCTTTGCGTCAAGACGCCCTTGAGCGGGTCTTCCTGAAATAGCGCGGGCGTCCATAGCTCCAGCGCAGCGCGCGGCGACATACCGGACACAATGGTCGAGGCGGATTCGCCAAATCGATAGGCCGGCATCTGCACATCGATCGCGCTTTGCGCGGCGACCTCCAGCCCCTTCAGACCGATGATGTTGTAGGCGCTGAACCCCGTGCGGAACAGCTCCGGCGTCAGGCGCAAGGTCTGTTCTTCGGACACTTCGCCGGAAACGCCGATCCGCACCTTGCTGGCCTGCACGGTCAAGGTGCCGCCGCCGTTCACGCCATAGCCCTGCACCTCGCCATCGAGCACCATGCGCGACAGGCCCGGCGCACTGTTGGCGCTGGATTCAAGCGTCACGTCGCCACCCTTGCCGCCACGCGTCTTGCCGTTGGCCAATACCGCACCGCCCGACGAAACATCGACCAGACTGCCACTGGCCAGCAGAATGTCGCCGGAACTGCGGATCGACACCGTCCCGCCATTGAGGTACGCCAGGCCGCCCGCGTCGTCCGGGTTACTCGACAGGTTGCTCCACAGACCGCGTGTCTGCAGCTGCACACCCTGCGCAACCGTCACTCGCGCTTGCTTGCCTGCTGAAACCTGCAGACTGGTGTCATCACGCCGATCGGTGGCGAGCTGGTTCAAAACGTTGCCCAATTGCAGGCTGCCGCCTTGCGCAATCAGATCGGCATTGACCTGCACGTCAGGGCTGAACAGGGTGATGTTGCCACCGTGATCCACCGTCACGCCTTCATTGACTTCAATCGTGTTTTTCGCCGAGATCTTCAGCGCGCCCAGCGCGAAACCATTGAGCAGACCGGCATCGAGGAACAGTTTGCCTGCGCGTTCTGCCGCGACCGCGTCGGTCAGCCCTGCGTTCGCTACGCTGGCATGCGCGCCCCCCACTTGCACCTGATCGAGCAACGGGTCGAGTTGATAGAGCAGGCCGGCACTGGCAGCGACATAAGCAGCATCGTAACTGCCAACCACCAACTGCCCTCGCCGCGCCCGGGCGGTCTGGGTCTGGGCGTAGCCGTCCAGACCTGCCCGCGGTGCCTGGATTTGCCGTTCGCCCTGAAACACCTCACCCAACAGCTGGCCTTCCAGCACGGCGTTGCCCGTGGCGATCACCAACTGGCCGGCATCCCGGCCAACGGTGTACCCCGCTTCCTGGCGACGCGTCGGCGCGATCAGCGGGCTATAGAAATAATCCGTCTGGCCCCAGCGCTCGCTGTGACTTTCGTAACCTTTGTAAAGACCGTTGTAGAGAATATCGCCCGGCGCACGCGACACTTCGTATAACCGCCCGTCCGCACCGCGCAGCCAGCTCTGGCGAATCTCGCCGCCCTGCACATCAAGCGTGCCGCCGGACACATTGATCAGCGAACCTTTTTCGCTGATCACGTCCTTTCCGGAAAACCGCACCTCACCGCCTTGCGCCATCCATTCACCAACGCCATGGCCCTGAGTGCCTAGGTATCCGCCGACCTCCAACAACCCACCGGCGGTGTACCAGCGGTCGGTGGCGTAACCGTTGGTGCCCGCCGGCACGAATACCAGCTCACGGACATCGACCCAGATGTC
This sequence comes from Pseudomonas sp. Marseille-Q5117, assembly GCF_946901175.1. Taxonomy (NCBI): domain Bacteria; kingdom Pseudomonadati; phylum Pseudomonadota; class Gammaproteobacteria; order Pseudomonadales; family Pseudomonadaceae; genus Pseudomonas; species Pseudomonas sp. Marseille-Q5117. The sequence goes on from NZ_CAMPPP010000005.1 coordinate 333,355, forward strand.
GTTACTGTTGAGCGCGCCGTTCTCGCGATTGACCGGCGCATCACGCTGCTCGTTGCCCTGGACGTTGATCTTGATGTTGTTGTTTGCCATCGCCACTTTGACGCCGAGGGCGCCGGACACGTCGATCACCGCCCACTCGCGCAATAGACTGCGTTGTCCGGCGGCAACTGCCACCTGCCCACCGGTGGCAAGGGTGATCGAGCCGCTTTTGAATTCGACGGTGCCGCCGCTGCCGATGTCGATGCGTGACTGATCGCTGCGGATCCGGTTGTTGGCATTGACGCCGGTCAGCGCCGCCTCGCGCTGGCTGTCCAGGGCCGTGAGATCACTGCTGTCGAGCAGAATCGCACTGACGCCATTTTCGCCCAGGGTCACACGGCCTTGGGCATCGCTGGCCGGATTGAGCAGATGCACGGTGCCGCGCGTCGCCACCGAAGTGCTCGCCAGCAGCACACCGTTTTGCACAACGTCGCGGCCGGTCAGGGTGATGTCGCCGGTGGATGCCTGGATCAGGCCGGTGTTGCTGACCTTGCCCGAGCTGTCAGCCTTGAAACCGGGAATGACCTCACTGCCGAAAGTGGTTGAATAACCATTACCGTCGGTGCCCGAGCCCTTGCGGATATGGAAACGGTCCCCCGCACCCAGCACCGTCTGACCTTTGGCCGTACTGATCGAGCCGTCGTTCTGCACGTCCTGGCCAAGCAGCAAAGTATAGCCGCCGGCGTCGGTGGAGAGCGCAGGTTGATGCGTTTGTATGGCTGCGCCACGCTCCACCAGGACTTTGCCAGCAGCGTCGGTAAAGGTTGGCTGACTGCCGGTGCTGTCGAAATACAGACCCCGATCGCGAAATTGTGCATCGGTCATGTTCGCGGCTGCCGCTACCAGATTTCGCACATTGACCTGGCTGCCACCGCTGAAGACGATGCCGTTGCGGTTGATCAGCATCACCGTGCCGTCCGCTTTGATCTGCCCCTGAATCTGGCTGGCCCGTGCGCTCGGATCGTTGACGCGATTGAGCACCGCCCAGTTGGCCTGCTGGGCAAATTCCACTGTGGTATTGCGGCCGACGTTGAACGTTTCCCAATTGAGAATCGCCTTGTCTGCGGTCTGCTCGATCTTCACCGTGGTCTTGCCGTCCGCCTGGGTTTGTTGCGGGCCTTTGGCGTTCATCCAGCCCTGGCTCAGGCTGTTATCGATCTTCAGGCCGCCCTCGCCCAATCCGTCCGGAACCACTTGCACACTGCCCAACGCGGCGGCACGTCCAGCGGCTTGTGCGGCCTGCTGAGCGGCAATCGCTGCCACGGTGTTATTGAGTGTCTGCAAAGAGCGCTGCAACTGCTGGCTGGCCCGTTGCTGCTGTGCCAGCGGTGGGGTCATCCCCGGCAGACCGCTACCACCCGGACGCGACGCCGAAGCCTGCTGCGCTGCGCCCTTCGCGGCAAACCAGGTGGAACTGAACGCTGTCGCCGCCTCGGCACTGCCCGCCACCAGACACAAGGCGACGGCTTGCGCCAATGGCTTGAGGAGCCACTGTGCGGGATCGCCCGCGCCACGTTTGATCGGCCGGATACGGGTACTGTGACGGGAGGTGCGAGCAAGCATCACTACAGGTCCTTTTGGGTGGCAGGTCGGATCAGCCCTGCTGTTACGACATAGGCAGTTGGCGAGCCTCACGACCGAACGGATGTCACACAAACTTCATGTTCGAGGAGTAAATCGGCAAAAAAAAACAGCAGCCCGAAGGCTGCTGCCGTTTCATTGCAGTTGAGACAAGGCTTACAAAGGACGACCAATGCCGTTGCAGGCGTTGGCGTTGTTGATGTCCAGGTTATTGCCCGAGGTGTTGGTGATGAAGTTGGCGGTCACAGCGGTTTTCCAGTTGTTGGGAACCGGCGTGAAGCTGTGGGCGACGGTGGCGACGTTGTTGCCCGGGTTGCTGTAGTGGGTGGTCAGGAAGTTGCGCACGGCGGTGGCCACGGCTGCATCTTTGTAGCACTGGCCGAAGATGAAGTTGGTGTAAGCCACAATCGGGTAACCGCTTGCCGGGTTAGGCACGACCGGGGCCCAGCCAGCCGGGTTGGCAGGTGCGCTTGGCACCGGTGCAGTGCTCAGCGCCAGCGTCACGTTGGCGTTGGTTGGCTGGACGCCATTGACGCGGGCAACCACAGCGTTGCTTGTGGCGTTCACGCCGTCCGGACCCACATAGCCGATCGAACCGTCCACGGCATTCACCGCAGTGGCCACATCAGCGGTGTTGGCTACGCCGACCCAAGTCGATGGCAGCGCGGAACCGGCCGGCAGACGAGCGTTGGTGAAGGTGGAGTTGACGGCGAATTTGCCTGGGCAAACGGCGTTCAGGTGGCGACTGAGGATTTCAGTGGTGCCACTGGACACGCTGCGGTAAACCACACGGATCGGCGTGCTGTCGGCGTTACCCAGCAGAGCGCCCCAAGTGGTGGCGGTGCCCGACAGCGCATCGCACAGTTGAGCGCTGGTCAGGTTAAGCGCGGTCTGACCGGATTTTTTGTACGGAATGGCAACCGAAGTGGCCACCGATGGCAGCTGGATCAACGGGCCGTACGAAGCACCGAAGTTGCTGGTGTAGGTGCTGAGTTCCGAAGCGCTGAGGATCGAGTCGCTAGCGGCGAAGTGCACGGTGCCGGTGGTGCTGAACTGGGCAGCGTTGTTGGTCAGGAAAGCGCTTTTGCCGACGCCGCTACCGGTCACGGCGTAGCTGAAGTTGGCGGGCAGGATGCTGTTGGCAGAACCTTTGTACAGCGCGGCAGGCAGCGAGGCGCCACCACCGGTTACGGCCATGGCCTGGGCGGAAGCCAGAGCGGCGACGGTCAGTGAGGCGGCGATCAGAGTGCGCTTGAACATGAAGAATCTCCTTTTCAACTTGGTTGGGAACACAGGTTTCGGAAGGCTTGCATGACACCGGGAGGGTCCACCGCAGTGGAGCCGCAGGGAGAAATTCGCAGCTTCCGGTGACAGATAAAGGAAAAAACCTCGGGAGCTGCGGGGGGATTTTTGTGGGGAATTCTCGGGTGTTTGCGGTGGGTTGCGGCGCGTCTGGATCGCGGGTTTGGCTGAATCGGGCTGGAGCCGTTGGTGGGTGGTTGCAGATGACAGAATGGAGAACCCGAGGATGGCGGGATCGGGACTCGGGTGAGGGTCAGGTCGGTGCAAAATATTTGAGTTTTGTGTTGTCGGGACTGGCGCTTTCGCGAGCAGGCTCGCTCCCACGGTTGAAATGCGTTCCCCTGTGGGAGCGAGCCTGCTCGCGAAGAGGCCGGCCCGGCCAACATCAAATTTGGCTACTGCACCAACTGGTTGATCTCAATAATCGGCAACAACACCGCCATCACAATCACCAGCACCACCCCGCCCATCACCACAATCATTAGCGGCTCAAGCAGCGCGGTCATGCCCATCGCGCGTCGTTCAATGTCCCGGGAAAGCGTCTGTGCCGCGCGCTCGAGCATCGGCGGCAGTGAGCCGGTTTTCTCGCCGCTGGCGATCAGGTGAATCAGCACCGGCGGGAACACATTCTCCACGCGCAGCGCGGCGGCGAGGTTGACGCCTTCGCGCACCTTTGCCGTGGCCTCGCTGACGCTCAGGCTCAAGCGGTCGTTGGACAACGTCTGCCGCGCTGCTTCCAGTGCACGCAATAACGGCACGCCGGCACCGCCGAGAATTGCCAGCGTGGAGGCGAAGCGCGCGGTGTTCAGGCCGAGAATGAAACGCCCGAACAGCGGCAATTTCAGCACCCGGTGATGCCAGCTCAACCGCGCCGCCGGATTGCGCAAATAAAGACGCCAGCTCCAGAACGCCCCGGCCATCAGCGCCGCACACAACCAGCCCCACGCGCGAATGAAATCACTGGCGGTGAGCATCGCCAGCGTCAACCCCGGCAAATCCTGCCGCGCTTGAGAGAACGCGCTGACCACCTGCGGCACCACATAGCTGAGCAGGAAAATCACAATGCCGATCGACACCAGCCCGACCACGCCCGGATAGATGAACGCGGTGAGAATCTTGCCGCGCAGGTTATTGCGTTCCTCGATGTAATCGGCCAGCCGTTCCATCACCTGCGCCAGATCTCCGGACTCTTCGCCAGCGGCAATCAACGCGCGGTAAATCTCGGGAAAGTCCCGTGGCCGCGACGCCAGCGATTCCGCCAGACGCATGCCGCTGCGCACATCGGCGCGCACGGCGCTGAGGGTCTGGGCGATGTGCTTTTTCTCGGCCTGCTCGACTGTGGCGCTCAGTGCGGCTTCCAATGGCAGACTGGCACCGAGCAGGCTCGCCAGTTGCCGCGTGGCCCAGGCGAGGTCGTTGTCGGAGAGTCTGGCGCTGAACAAACCGCCGCCGTGTCGGGCGACGTTGCTTTCCTCGTGCACCGACAGCGCTGTCAGGCCACGTCCGCGCAAGGCACTGAACGCTGCGCTCTGGCTGTCGGCCTCAAGGTGCCCGAACTCGATTTTCCCGGTGGCATCCGCCGCTTCAAAGCGATAGCGATTCATCAGGCGTCCCGTGTCACACGAAGGATTTCTTCCGGCGCGGTGGCACCGCTGCGAATCCAGCGCTCACCGTCCTCACGCAGGCTGAACATCCCCGCTTTCGACGCCGCCGCGCGCAAAGCCTGCTCCCCTGCCCCTTGGTGGATAAGCGTGCGGATGTCGTCGTCGATGCAGAACAATTCGTGGATGCCGGTGCGGCCGCTGTAACCGGTGTGATTGCACGCCACGCAACCGACCGGACGCCAGGTGCCGGGCGTGGCCGGGTCTTCCTGTTTGCATTGGTTGCACAGGCGTCGCACCAGACGTTGCGCGAGGACGCCGAGCATGGATGACGCGAGCAAGAACGGTTCAACGCCCATATCGATCAGGCGATTGACCGCCGACACTGCGTCGTTGGTGTGCAGCGTCGCCAGCACCAGATGCCCGGTGAGCGAGGCCTGCACGGCGATTTGCGCGGTCTCGAGATCGCGGATTTCGCCGATCATGATGATGTCCGGGTCCTGCCGCAGAATCGCCCGCAGCGCGAGGGCAAAGGTCATGTCGATCTTGGCGTTGACCTGAATCTGGCTGATCCCCGGCAAATCGTATTCCACCGGATCTTCCACGGTAAGGATGTTGCTGGTGCTCGCATCGAGCCGCGCCAGCGCCGCGTAGAGGCTGGTGGTTTTGCCGCTACCGGTCGGCCCGGTGACCAGCACTATGCCGTGGGGCTGGCGGATCAGGTGGTCAAGCTTTGCCAATACCTGCGCATCCATGCCCAAGGTTTCCAGATGCAAGCGCCCGGCCTGTTTGTCGAGCAGGCGCATCACCACGCGCTCGCCATGGCCGGTCGGCACCGTCGACACACGAATATCGATCGGCCGCCCCGCTACGCGCAAGGCGATACGACCATCCTGGGGCAGACGTTTTTCGGCGATGTCGAGTTGGGCCATGATCTTGATCTGCGACACCAGCGCACCGTGCAACGCCTTGCGCGGCGAGACCACATCGCGCAGGGTGCCGTCGACGCGGTAGCGCACCACCGAATGGGTTTCGAACGGCTCGATGTGAATGTCGCTGGCCTCATCGCGCGCGGCCTGGGTGAGCAAAGCGTTGATCATGCGAATCACCGGCGCGCCGTCCTGGGTGTCGAGCAGGTCGGTGATTTCCGGCATGTCCTGCATCAGCCGATCGAGATCGACCTCGTTTTCCGCAGCCCCCACCACCGCCGCCGCACTGCCGGTGTCGGCGTAAGCGCTGGCGAGCAAACCGTCGAGCTCGTCATCGCGCACACGCTCGATCCGCGTCGCACCGAACTGCCGACGCACTTCGCTGATCGACCAGCCGGGCGTCGATGGGCACACCGTCAGCACGCCATCGCGCAAAAGAATGCGCTGCGCCTTGGCCCAGGCGTACGGCAATACACTCATCGCTCACCCTCCTCACAATTCGCCATAGCAATGCTATCCCATGTGGCAATGCGATCCTCTGGGGCAATGAGATCCCTTGTGGCAATGGGATCCTCAGTGGCAATGGGAACCTCTGTGGCAATGGGAACCTCTGTGGCGAGGGGATTTATCCCCGTTGGGCTGCGCAGCAGACCCAAAACCTGAGAACCGGTTTCTACAGGCAAGTCGCGTGCGCCGGTTTTACGACTGCTTCGCAGCCGAGCGGGGATAAATCCCCTCGCCACAGTCATCATTCCAGTCAAAACCGAGTGCTCCCTTTAATCGATGCCGTGGCAATGAGATCTTCTATGGCAATGGGATCTTCTGTAGCAATGCGATCCCCCGTGGCGAGGGGATTTATCCCCGTTGGGCTGCGCAGCAGACCCAAACCTTGAGAACCGGTTTCTACAGGCAAATCCCGTGTACCGGTTTTACGACTGCTGCGCAGCCGAGCGGGGATAAATCCCCTCGCCACAGTCATCATCTCAGTCAAAACCGAGTGCTCCCTTTAATCGGCACCGTGGCAATGAGATCCCTTGTGGCAATGAGACCCCCTGTGGCGAGGGGATTCATCCCCGTTGGGCTGCGCAGCAGACCCAAACCTTGAGAACCAGTTTCTCCAGGCAAATCGCGTGTATCGGTTTTACGACTGCTGCGCAGCCGAGCGGGGATAAATCCCCTCGCCACAGTCATCATCTCAGTCAAAACCGGGTGCTCCCTTCAATCGGTACCGTTGCAATGGGATCTTCTGTGGTAATGCGATCCCCTGTGGCGAGGGGATTTATCCCCGTTGGGCTGCGAAGCAGACCCAAAACCTGAGAACCGGTTTCTACAGGCAAATCGCGTGTGCCGGCTTTGCGACTGCTGCGCAGCCGAGCGGGGATGAATCCACTCACCACAGTCATCATCTCAGTCAAAACCGGGTGCTCCCTTCAATCGGTACCGTTGCAATGGGATCTTCTGTGGTAATGCGATCCCCTGTGGCGAGGGGATTCATCCCCGTTGGGCTGCGCAGCAGACCCAAACCTTGAGAACCGGTTTCTACAGGCAAATCGCGTGTACCGGTTTTACGACTGCTTCGCAGCCGAGCGGGGATAAATCCCCTCGCCACAGTCATCATCTCAGTCAAAACCGGGTGCTCCCTTCAATGGGTACCGTGGCAATGAGATCCCCTGGGGCAATGAGATCCTCTGTGGCAATGGGAACCTCTGTGGCGAGGGGATTTATCCCCGTTGGGCTGCGCAGCAGACCCAAACCTTGAGAACCGGTTTCTCCAGGCAAATCGCGTGTACCGGTTTTACAACTGCTGCGCAGCCGAGCGGGGATAAATCCCCTCACCACAATCATCATCTCAGTCAAAACCGGGTGCTCCCTTCGATCGATGCCGTGGCAATGGGATCCCCTGTGGCAATGAGATCCCCTGTGGCGAGGGGATTTATCCCCGTTGGGCTGCGCAGCAGGCCCAAAACCTTAGACCCGGTTCCTCCAGGCAAATCCCGTGTACCGGTTTTACGACCGCTGCGCAGCCGAGCGGGCATAAATCCCTTCACCACAGTCATCATCTCAGTCAAAACCGGGTGCTCCCTTCAATTGGTACGGCTTTGATCGTGGCGCGTGGGCCTGATGTCGGCCCCGGCGCTGGCACGCCTTGCGCGGCGCTTGGCAATTGCGGCGCCTGCATGTCGGGCATCGCCCAGCTGCGTTCCGGCTGCAAGCCGCCCTGGGCGCGGCGCATGAAGTCGTAGCGGTTGAGGGTGATGCTGCGCCCCGCTTCGCTGTCGCGGATGATGTACGGGCGCAGGAACACCATCAGGTTGGTCTTGGTGATCGCCCGGCGTTCGTTGCGAAACAGCGCGCCGATGCCCGGCAGGCTGCCCAGCCACGGCACCGCATCATTGCTCTGGCTGTAGCCGTCCTGAAGCAAACCACCGAGGACCATGATCTGCCCATCGTCGAGCAGAATGCTGGTATCAATCGCGCGCTTGTTGGTGACGATGCCGGCGGCGGTCACGCTGTTGGACGCGCGCTCATCAATGCTGCTGACTTCCTGATAGATATCCAGCTTCACCGTGCCGCCCTCGGAAATCTGCGGGCGTACGTTGAGCTTGAGGCCGACCTCTTCGCGGGTCACGGTCTGGAACGGATTGTTGCTGGTGCCCCCGCCGCCGGTGACGTAGCTGCCGCTGACAAACGGGATGGTCTGGCCGACAAAAATGCTCGCCGCTTCGTTGTCCAGCGTCAGCAGGTTCGGCGTCGACAGCACGTTGGTGCCGCCCTTGCTCTTCAGCGCTCGGGCCAGCACTTTCAGGTCGAGAATCTTGCCGATGCCGGGGATGTCGACCGTGCCGTTGACATAGCCAAGATTCAAACCCTGCGGCAGCACGTCGATGCTGTTCTTCGCACCGGTGTTGAGACCCGCACCACCCAGATTAGCGCCACCGATCACGCCTTTGCCGCCGAGATCACCGGTCTGCCATTGCACACCGAATTCACTGGCATCGTCCTCGCCTACCTCGACGATCAGACTCTCGATCACCACTTGCGCACGGCGCTGATCGAGCAGATCAATGACCTCACGCAGATTGCGATACAGCGGTTCCGGTGCGGAAATCAGCAGCGTGTTGGTGGTGGCATCAGCCTGAATCGTCACCCCGCCAGCGCTGAAGGCAACGTTCTGTTCGCTGCTCTGCGTACCGCCACTGCTGCTGCCGCCGCCACTGCCCTGCGCATAACTGCCGCCGCTTGCGCCGCTGCCAGTCGAGGTCGACGTGCCAGTGCTCGGCGTGCTGCTCTGGCCGTTCTGCCCGGCATTGCCGCCGGTGCTGCTGCCCATTGCGCTGAGCACCGACCGCGCCGCGTCGCTGCTGCCGCTGTCACTCTCGCCAGTGAGCAAACCGCGCAACGCCTGCGCGAGTTTCGCTGCTTGGGCGTTGCGCAGATAAACCACATGCAGATTGCTCGGATTGCTCTGCGCGTTGTCGAGTTTGTAGATCAGGTTGCGCGCCAGCTCGGTGCGCTCGGGGCTGCCGGCGCGGATGATGATGGTGTTCGAGCGCGGGTCGCCAATCACGGCGATTTTCTGCGTCGGATCATTGCCCGGCGCGTCGAGCAAGTCGGCCACCATCGGCGCGATATCGGCAGCGATGCCGTTCTGGATCTGCACCACATCGGTGTCGATCGCGCTCGGCGTGTCGATGCTCCCGCTCAACTGCGCGACGCGGGTAAGGTTCTCGGCGTAATCGGTGATGACCACGGTGTTGTTGCCGGGATAGGCATTGATCGGATTGTTCGGCGAGACAATCGGGCGCAGCACCGGGATCAGGTTCACCGCGTTCTCGTATTGCAGGCGAAACGTGCGCGTGAGCATGCCGTTGCCGGCCGGTTTGTCGGCGCTGTAGATCGGCCCGCCGAGCAGTTTCGCGTCGGCCTCGGGAACCACCTGCGCCACGCCGCCGACATCGACCACGCTGAAGCCTTGCATGCGCAACGCCGCGAGCAGCATGTCGTAGGCCTGACGGGCCGGCACCTGACCTTCCGAGACCAAGGTCAGATTGCCCTTGACCCGTGGATCGACGAGAAACTGCTGCCCGGTGGCCCGCGACAGCGCACGCACCACCGCCTGAATATCCGCCTCGACAAAATTCAGTGTCACCGGTTGCTCGCCCAACGGATTACGCGCAACCGTGTTGCTCGGCGCAGCACCAGCACTTCGCCCACGCTGGCTGATGTTGTGCAGCTGCTTGGGCAACGGCCGCGCCTGAGCCTGCGCCCGTTCGCGATCGGCTACCGCATCGCCGCTGCGCTGGGTGTTGGCCAGCGGCCGCCCGAGCTCGCTGTCGACCAATAGCGGCGGCTGATTCTGCGGCGCCGTGGTGCTGTTGCACGCGCTCAATGCCATCAGCAACAACGGCAGCGCCAGACGTGCCGGTTTGCAGCGTGACTCCTTCATGAAGCTTCCTTAGCGCCCTGCGCCTGATCCATGCGAACGGTGCCTGACAATGTGCCGGCAGTGACTTCGGTCGAGGCCTCACTTGCGCGCTGCAACTGCGCCTCGACCACCTGCAGAGAAAGTTGTGATGGCTGGCTGAGCAGCCAGTCGAGCAGCGCATCAGCCGGCGCGGCGTCGACATTCAGCTGCCACGCGCCACCCTCCGCTGCTTGTAATTGGTAATGCCCGGCCAGCCCCGCCGCTTGCAGACTTTGCTCCAGCGACTGGCCAACGCTCTGCCCCTGCGGCCGCACATTGACGCTGCGCAACAGCACTTCCAGCGCCTCGGTTTGCGCGCGCAACTTGGGCGTTTCGCTCTGCCAGAAAGTGATCCTGGCCAATGGCGGCTTGACCAGCGTCAGCCAGATCAACAGACCGACAAGCACCAGCGCCATGCCGCCGACCATGCGTTTTTCGCGCAGCGCCAGCGGCTGCCAACGCGCCTGCAACTGGTTGCTGAAGCGCTGCCAACGCGCACGGTAAATCGCCAGCGTCGCCCTACTCATCGTCTGCTCCGCTGTCGTCTTCTTCGTTGGTGTTGGCGCTGGACTCATCGCTCGGCCGCAAGGTCCAGCCTGCGTCATAGGCAGTGACGCTGATGCCGGCCTGGGCCAATGTGCTTTGCCAATCCTTGTCGTTGCCGCCACGGTTTGCATCGCTGAGCAAGGCCAGTTGCAAAGCGCCGTCGCGATAGGTCAGACGCTCGACACTGCCGGCCATGAACGGCATGCCCGTGCCGGCCTGCAACACCAGCCGATTGAAGTTCTGCGCCGGGTCATCGACCGCGCCTTTTTGCCGCTGCTCCAGTTGCTGACGCGCCTGTTGCAGCGGGTTGAGAATCACCGGCAATTCGGGGAACGCCTGCTTCACCCGCTGGCTCATCTGCGCCTTGAGCTGCTGGCCCTGCCGCGCTTCGCGGGCTGCGTACAGATTCAGGCCGACCACCCAGACCGCCACCGCCAAAGCCACACACCCGACCGCACGAGCCCAGCCACGTTGCTCGCCGCCGGTTTGCTGCAGACCACCGTGCAAACCCCAACCGGGCAATGGACCGATCCAGCGTTGTGTCGCGTCCGCTGCGAACGATGCCTCATTAACTTCGTCACCGAGCAACGGCTCAACCTGCGCGCTGTTCAAACTCTCGCGCCGGAGCAAATGACCGTCCGCCACACAAGCAACAACACCGGGCGCCACTGGCAGGCTATACGGCGCCGAATACAAACCGCGCAGCGCCAACCCCGCCTGCTTCAGCACCGCAGCCAGACGCTGCAAATGCAGCCGCGAGACCCAGGCAATCCGCACCCGCCCGCTCGCATCACGAGGGCTGTGGCCGATATGCATCTGGCTGCTGTCGCCGAGCATCAACGCCTGCGCCGCGCACTGAACAGCGGCCACCGTTTTGTTCGCGGGCAGCGGCGGCAGATCAATGCTGGCGAGCAGGCTGTCGGCCGGATGCAGAAAACACAGCGGCGGGGGTGGCTTCGGCCGTGCCCCCAACTGACTCAAAGTAAGCCGCTCCTCACGAATGACCTGCCCCTGACGATCCAGCCAGGCGCAGCTCACTTCGCTGTGCAACTCCAGCTCCGCCAGCGGCGGCAACGCAACGCGCAACTGGCTCATGCGCCCACCCGCGACCAGATCACCTGCGGCAGCCGATCCTCGCTGCGATGCAGCAAAGCGTCGAGACTGACCCGACGCTGATCGCGCCGCGCCTCACCACGCAAACGAAACCAGTCACTGGTGATGCCGACCTTGACGCTGCTCATTTCCAGCTGCGGCATGCGCAATCGGTTCACAAAATCGCCGCGATTGATAAACCAGCGCCCCGCGTCACGCTCGGCAATCAACGCCGTCGCCCGCTCCAGCGAAAGCCCCGGCACATACGCCGCCAGCACCTGCGCCGTGGCGGTGTTGCCGTTGATCCACGTCGTCGCCGGAATCACCGTCACGTACGGCGCCAGTTGGCCGACCAGTGCATCGGTCACGCCTTCGACGCTGCGCAAATCATCCAGCGTGCGCAGCATCGGCACCTTCGGCGCTTGCGGTTTGTGATCGGCATCGGGCGAAGTCGCGCGGCCACTGTCGAAACCCGCTTTGGCCGTCGCACCAATCTGCGCATTCAGCAAATGCGGATAACCATCAATCACCCGCTGACGGATGCGCTGGCCGACAACGGCGCTCACACCGATCAGCTCGCACAAGCGCTCGAACGCCTGCACTTGCGCCTCATCGATGCGCTCGTTGACGACCAGATTGCGCAGGTTGAACTTGCCCTGCTCGTCCTCCAGCCGCCCGGCAAAACCCGCCGCCAGCAACGGCTGCGCCCAAGGCTGATCGCGCCGGGTCAACGGATCACGCAGGCGCGCATCCCACAGCAACTGCCGGCTGATCTCCAGACCACCCTGCGCGACCCAACGCCCCTGCACCCGCTGCTGATCGGCCTCCAGCGCCCGGGTCGCCACGCTCTGACGCGTCAACATCCCCGCCGCAATCACCGCCACCACGGCGGCAATCAACAACGCGCTGATAATCGCCATGCCCTGTTGCTTCGCCCCGTTGAGCGAACCTGTGTTCACGGCCGGCCTTACAACTGCCAGGAACCGATATCGGCATTCACGCCATCGCCGTCAGGCTGGCCATCGGCGCCGAGGGAAAAGATATCGACCTCACCATTCGCGCCCGGGTTGAGGTACTGATAGGGCCGGCCCCACGGGTCATTCGGCAAACGCTCCAGATACGAACGCCAGTTGCTGTTCTTCGCATCCGCCGGCCGCTCGACCAACACCTTCAACCCCTGATTCATGCTCGGATACGTGCCGTGATCGAGGCGATACAACTTCAACGCCTGCATCAACCCACCAATATCCTGCTTCGCCGCCGTCGCCCGCGCCTGATCCGGCCGGTCGAGCACCTTGGGCACCACCATCGCCGCCAGAATCCCCAGAATCACCACCACCACCATGATCTCGATCAAGGTAAAACCCTGCTGCCCACGCGGTGTGCGCGGCGACTGACTGAGCGTTTTCAAAGGTGCGATATCCATCTCGACATTCCCTGGCTTGATCCGAATTCGACGCGCAGTGTTGCAAGAAGATATGTCAGGGATGTTGAAAATCCTCGGGTGTTTCCGTCGTCAAGCCGTCAAGGACGGGGGTTAGCGTCGAGGGCTGGGTTTTGCTTTTGGGCCATGTATGCGCGCGCGAACGCGAGAGGAAGGTTTCACCCTGATTGAAGTGCTGGTGGCACTGGCGATCATCGCCGTCGCCATGTCCGCCGCCGTGCGTGTGGCGGGGTTGATGACGCAGAGCAGTGGAATTTTAAGGGATCGGTCGGTGGCGATGATTGCCGCGCAGAGCCGGATGGCTGAGCTACGGCTGGAAGGTCGGTTGCCGAATGGGATGAAGGCTGTTGAATGTGATCAAGGACGGCTTATGTTGCGCTGCGAACAGGTGATCGCCAGCGCAGAGAATGGGCGGCTGCTCAAGGTTGGAATTCAAGTATTTGATCGCAACCAGGATGCGCCGCCGTTGGCCAGACTGGAGACCCTGTTGTCACGGCCAGGAAGCCCCTCACCCTAGCCCTCTCCCGAGGGAGAGGGAACCGATTCGGGGATGTTCGAGAAATACGCCGACCTGAACGCATCGCTCTGAATCCATAATCAACGCGGTCGCTCAGGTCGATGTAAAACGCAAGACACCTCGGTCGGCCCCCTCTCCCTCCGGGAGAGGGCTGGGGTGAGGGGCTTTTCTGGCGCACCTAAAATCCCAAGGCGCAGCGCCGGACCAAGGCCAACAACATCACCCCGCCACCTCCAAATTATCCATAACCCGATTCACCGCCAGCTCCCCCAGCATGATCAGTTGAGCAACCCCCAACAACGCCCGACGCTGCGGCGCTGACAGCAAACTGGAAATGTCATGAGCAATCGTCTTCGCCGAAGCAAGCGTTTCACTGGCGTCGGCCAACAGTTCTTCATTCTTGGTATCCGCCGTCACCGCATACATCCCACGCGCCTCACGTGGCGGAGGCAGGAGATTGTTTGGCGACAGGTAATGATCAAGGGCGCGGTCGGCGGCTTCGTGGAGCTTGTTGGAATCGAGGGATTCGTAGGGAGACGTGGGATCGGTTTCGGGTGGGTTGGGTGTTGGTTTGATCATGGTGCAACTCCTTGATTATTGGAGCCGCCACGTTTCGCTGCGAAACGAAGAGAGGTGGCAGCTGTACGCAGGTTCGCAGACCGGGAATCAAGGAACCCGGCATACCCGAAGGTATCCCGCGCGCAGCCGCCATAAAGCATCACTGCCAAAAATGACAACGAACTGGAGCGCTGTGCGCCTTGATTGATCCGGGCTGCGAAACCCGATCGCTGATTCGTCAGCGACGCGACCACAATAGAACCCGCCCCCTAGGCGCACAAGCCGGGGGATTCTGGCGTAGCTGTAGGCAAAGGCGCAAGGATATGTAGCCTGGGAGCGTGACTGGAGATGTCTTTTTAAACGTTGTGTTCAACACATCCTATCGCGCTCCGATTTCTAAAAACGATCCGTCACCCGTTGCCAGGGATTACCTTTGCTCGCCCGGGCGTTATGACGCCAAACAGTCAACTAATAATTTGTAAGTAGATATTGAGCGCATCGCCTGCCTCGGGCATGCTGCGCGCAGCACATTTACATGGACAGTAAAATTTTATGCGCCCCTCCAAGGATATGCCCATTCTTCTCGCGTACACGCTGGACACCACCGCACTATTTTGGCAGCCGATATCCATCGCCCCGATATCGACTCCATTCAGGCCAAGGAAAACTGAAACTTTGAAAAGGAATTATTCATGAGTGGCAAACCCGCTGCGCGAGTCACAGATCCAACCAGTTGCCCGCTTCCTGGGCATGGCACAAACCCTATTGTCAGCGGTTCGCCCAATGTGAATTTCGATGGCCTTGCCGCCGCTCGAATGACCGATAAATCCGCATGCGGTAGCCCAATCACGGGCGCCGTCAGCACTACGGTATTCATCAATGGACTGAACGCTGCGACCTTAGACAGTACCGGTGGCCACGGCAATGTGGTGATTGGCGGATCCGGCACGGTCATTATCGGCGACACCGTCGTATCAGCGCCCTTCAGCGGTCTGCTGCCGATGCCGGTGCACTTTAGTGACAAGTTCAGACTGGTTGACCAAGAGTCTGGCAAACCGTTAGCCAATTTTGAATACGCCATTCAACGCGCTGACGGCAGCATGGAACACGGCGTAAGTGATCCGATGGGATACACGCACATAGTGAGTTCGCACCTGCCTGAAACCATCAAGCTGTTTCTTGAGGATTAAGGCATGGCTGAAGTGATTAGCAAAAGTGGCAGGAAGATGTCTCCCGTCGCCACGCGAGAAGTGACGGCCGTCAAAGACACCACCCCAAAAACTGTAGCGCTGGACGCTAAAAAACAGATAAGACGGGCGGAGAATGAAGAGTATTTGAAGGATAAGAACGTGAAGGCCTTTTTGGCTGCCATTGCCAAAGCCGAAGGCGGTGACTACCACGCGAAATATGGATATGGCTGGGCAAAGGGCTTTCAGACCGGGAAATGGACGTTCACTGATGAATCAACCCATCCGGGCGCTGGCTTCGGCGGATCCACAACGGCATCGGGCTTATATCAAATAACCATTGCCACTTGGCGCGAGTATGGCGGAAAGATGGGGCTGACCGACTTTACGCCTCATACGCAAGACCTTATCGCGGTCGACATGCTGCGCACCCTGGGTGTGATCGACAAGATCAAGGCCGGCGACATTCCAGGCGCGATGCCGAAAGCAGCAACAAGGTGGGCGGCACTTCCCGAAGGGCCCGGCAAAAAGAATCACTATCCCCCGCAACATTACGTCGAGTATCCAGAATTTTTGTCGAGCTACAAATCGGCTGGAGGAACAACCAAATGAAGGCTTCAACCCTCGTACTTGTCGCACTTTATTGCACGGGTATCAGCGCAGCATTTGCCGATGGCTCACAGGCGCCGAACGACAAGCGCGGGCCAGCAGGCATAGTCGTCGGAGAGCGTTTGGCTGCGGCCAAATCCAAGCTAGTCAAACAAGGCTGGAAGCCGACGCGGATGCACACCACCGACGGCTATGAATACAGTGGCGTGGAGAAGGAGCTGGCTACACGCAAGTTTTTCGAACTGGACACCTGCTCGTTTGATAGCTCGCGCTGCATCTTGTACTACTCGAAGAAAGGCGCTTGCCTGCGCGTCGATACCATTGGTGAGCAATTCAATAACATGACCGTGACACGATGGACCCGTGAATGTCCTGAAGCACCACAATAATCATGCAAAGACGACACGGTAATAATCGACTGCTCCCACAGGTTTCAGCATCGCACACAACACCTGCCATCAGCATAAAACCCTGTGGAGCGAGCTTGCTCGCGAAAGCGCCAGAATGAACACCCGATCAATCACCGGGTGATCCCGACACCCGCATCACTCCGGCAATTGCAAATTATCCAACGCCCGATTCACCGCCAACTCCCCGAGCATGATCAACTGCGCAATCCCCGCCAGCGCATGGCGCTGCGATGCTGGCAACAGGCTGGAGACGTTCTGGGCGATGGTTTTGGCCGAAGCGAGTGTTGCACTAGCATCGACCAGCAGTTCTTCGGTTTTGTTGTCCGCCGTCACGGCGTACATCCCACGGTTTTTACGTGGGGGCGGCGTGGAACCGGGTGGACAGAGGTAATGGTCGAGCGCGCGGTCGGCGGCTTCGTGGAGTTTTTTAGAATCGATGGATTCGTAGGGGGAAACCGAGGCGGTTTCGGGCGGGTTGGGTGTTGGTTTGATCATGGTGAAGCTCCAAATTTATACCTGGTGGAACCACCAGCACCTGTCGCTAAACAAGTAAGGGTGGCAGCTGTACGCGGGTTAGCGAACCGAGAGGTATAAGACCCGGCAGACCCGAAGGTCTCCCACGCACAGCCACCATATCGTCGTCGCAAACGTCTGCGACAAACTGGAGCGTCGTTGTACTTATACCTGGTCAGGTCGCTAAACCCGGTCGCTGGGTTGCCAGCGACACGTAGACGATAAAGACCAGGTACAAAGCGCACAAGCCGGCGGATTCTGGCGTAGCTGTAGGCAAAGGCGCAAGGGTGTGTAGCCTGGGAGAGTGTTTGGAGATGTCTTTTTAAACGTTGGTGTTTATCGATGCCTCATTGCGTCACGTCGACCTAGATAGATCCGTCCCTTCGCCCTCCCTTTTCGACTCGTTAATATTTACAGTAATGGGGACGGATTTATTTAGCGCAGAAGTTCGGCCGAATGGGTTCTTCCGTCATTTGCTGCGATCATCGAAGTTGTAGATAACCGGATCCCGTTTGTTGCTTGCGAATTCGAAACTGAGCCAGATACCCCAAACATCTCCGATTCGTAGCGGGATTCAGTGAAAAATAAATCCATCCTTTTATCGCACCTTTTTCGCTAAATTTACTATCATGAGCACCTAGCTTGCGTGGCACACTGCGAAAGTAGACGAAGCTGCACATTTGTTCATATGGAGATTGAAAGCGTATGCCTAATAATGTTTGCCTAATAAACACGGCAATACCAAGCTCAAAAAAGAAAGCCACAATAAATCTCCACAATAGAAATTTAATTATTACAGGTGTGAATGGCTGCGGTAAAACACAGTTCATTAATGGGCTTTTTGACTATCTATTCAAGCGTATTGATCAGCGGCAAAACGCCTCAGTCCAACAGCTCGAACAAAATTTCGACTCATACACTTATCAACTTAGCTTAATAAATGAAGCCGACCAAAATTATCAGTATTTTACCGCAGAAAAGGAAAACACTCGAAAGAAAATATTAGAAGCGAAGGCCCCCCCGGTAAACGTTGAGGACTTCGAGAAATTCACTATTGATTACCACAAGCAAAGTGCGGTGTTACTGAAATTTGAAGCTACTCGCCAAGCGAGCATCAGACCGCCTAACGCCTCGAAGAGTACGGACGCTCTCAAGCAAGAAATACGGACAATTGGTGATGCATCGACACTTTTCGAGGAATACTTAGTAAGTCAGAAAACCGCCCAGGCGTTTGCCGAATCGCCTAACATAGGTAATAATCCGACGGAGGCAAAATCCATTAAGGAATGGTTTGAGAAACTTGAGAGGGATCTCAGAGAATTATTTGAAGACTCTAGTCTAGAGCTGCACTTTGATTACACCCTTCAATCATTCCACATAAGACAGCAAGGAAAGGTGCCGTTTCGACTTCAGCAACTCTCCTCTGGATTCTCATCTATCCTCTCTATCTATGCGACCTTGCTTACAAAAATCCAGCTAAGTTCCTGTTCGATCGACGAAATCTACGGCGTGGTGCTTATCGATGAGATTGATGCACATCTTCATGTTTCTCTACAACGTAAAATTCTATCTTTTTTGACTAAATCCTTTCCACACATCCAGTTTATCGTCACAACACATTCGCCCTTTGTAGTTTCATCGGTCAGAGATGCTGTGATTTATGACCTATCAACTCTGGAGCAGGTCGAAGATCTCTCGATGTATTCCTATGAGTCAATTTTGTCAGGGTTGTTCAACACAGCACCAGTATCTGAAGTAATGAAAGAAATGATAATTGAAATGGGCGAAATCATGAAGTCTCCAGATGTGGACATCACCAAACTAGAACACTATGTCCGCGAGATTGGAGAACATGAACAGCATTTAGATAGTGAGTCAGCGTTTTTTGTCAAGAAAGCTCGACTAGCCATTAGTAAAAGCAAAAAGACAGGAGAATCTAATGTTTAATACCCTAAGATCTCCTGAAGCTCCTCCTTCGCTCGCTGCAAGACAAAAGTACGACGGAATCGATGTATACACTGAGCTATGCAAAATTTTTTATGACAAGTGCTATATATGCGAAACAAAGGAGCCTCATGATATAAATGTAGAGCATTTTCACCCTCACAAAGGAGATGAAACCAAAAAATTTGATTGGAACAATCTCTATTTAGCTTGCAGTAGGTGCAACAATATAAAGCTTGTAGAATTTGACGACATCATAGATTGCTGCGATACCGCGATAGACGTATCCCGGGCGATCAAACATATTCCGCCGACAACCCCTTATGCTAAAACCGTTCAGCTCGTGTCGATGTCCGATGAAGCTAAAATTGAATTAAGTACGCGACTCCTTGATCGGGTATACAATAGCGACCACACTGTAAATAAAAAAGTTTCAGGAGCCTTCTTGCGCCGCAAGGTTTTCGACCAGTACAACCTACTCTTAGACCAAATCAACTCTTATTATAACCCGGTAGCAACGGACGATGAAAAAACATTAAGCTTGGAGCGAATGAGAAAACTCATACACGGATCTGCTCCTTATTCTGCTTTTATTCGGTGGTGTATTTTAGATGACAACGAACTCAGCGAGTTACTTGTTGATTTTATGGACTAATTACAACCAATATCAAACCATCATATCTTGAGCCGACAATAATTATGGAATTACTGTGACCGACTGCTGTCTGACTTTGGACAAAAAAGGGGACAGATCTATTATTCATAATAATAGACCCGTCCCCAATTTTATTTCTAGGATCAAAAATAAATATGCCACCCCCCTCCCATGCATTTTTTGTCACAGCAGTGAGAGCTCGTCAGTAGCCCACATTGTTCCTGAGTCGTTAGGTGGGAAAAATGCCCCGATAGGAAGACCCGGAGTTACCTGTGATCGCTGCAATCAATACTTTGGGCAAAAAGTTGAGTCCAAGGCGCTGCATAGCTTCCCATTTAACGGCTACCGCCTTCTGC
The DNA here is from genome assembly GCF_946901175.1 of Pseudomonas sp. Marseille-Q5117. Lineage (NCBI taxonomy): Bacteria > Pseudomonadati > Pseudomonadota > Gammaproteobacteria > Pseudomonadales > Pseudomonadaceae > Pseudomonas > Pseudomonas sp. Marseille-Q5117. The sequence goes on from NZ_CAMPPP010000005.1 coordinate 353,103, forward strand.
AAGGAGTGCCCTCGAAGAAGGGACGCTTCGTTCGGATGGATACCATGTTTGGAAAAGTGGAGGCATCCGGAGCGCCCGGAATCATTCAACTCGAACCGCGTAACGACGAACTGAAAAATCTAGTTGAAACTGGGCGGGTTTCCCAGTTTCATCTGATAGCCGAAGTCTCAGAACCACTCGCAGTGGTTCGTATGCTACTGAAGATTGGACTTGAGCAATTAGGTAAGCACTTTTATGACGTCGCAGTCTCGAGTCGGGTGGAGGAGGCTCGTGCTTTCGCTCGAAGACCGGGGAGAGGCGATAACTGGTGGTTTGTTCTTTGCACTAATCCAAGCGAGGTATTTGACACGAAAACTCAAGGCGAAGTTTCCATTGAGATAAGGGAGCAAGAGGGGATACTCGTTTCCATCATGCATCTCCCTGGAGTTACAACTATAGTCCCGTTGGAAAAACGAGCTGTGCCGCCAACTTCGGCAAACCTGCCGGAGCCTCGCTATCGGATTATTCGAACTACGTGCTAAGGAGCGAAAGGGGGACTGATTTATTTCTGAGCAAAATAAATCAGCCCTCCCTTACTTCCAACTACTCCCCCCACTCTCATTATTTTAAGGTCATTCACCTTTTTTGTGTTTATGAACTTCCAGATCGGGATGTTTGGGTTTGTTTTCTTCAGTAACACGACGGCGCTGGTCCTTTTTACCGGTGGATTCAGCGATCGGTTTGGGGCCGGGTTTAATACTCATGTGTTCAACTCCTTCGATTGATAACGTGTTTGTAAGTGATGCCGCACGCATGGACAGTGAGGCTACGGGGCGACCAACTCGGCTAGCTTGGCCGCGATATCGGCAAATGTATCCTCAACAGTGCTCAAGCCGCTTCTCGAACCGAGTAGAGGACTGACTTCGCGCAGCGATTCGTAGGTGGTGTCGTGAATGATCGGAACCAGCAGATCCCTTGCGAGGAGAGCGGATAGCTCTTTGTCGGCGATGCCTTCGGCTGCTAGGCGACGAAGTAAGGCAGGAGTCACCAGCACAATTCCCACTCGAGACTTTGCCAAGCCTTTATCAATTTCCCGCAGTAGGGAAGAGCCCAGAAGAACGTCTTTCTCGCTGAACCAAACGGAAACACCGAGCGACTCAAGTACATCATGCAGCTCCTTCGCAGATCCTTTCCGGTCGTCCCAAGCGTGACAAAGAAAGATGTCACGTAGATCAGGTGCTGTCGCGCGCCTCTCGAAATTTTCGCGTACCGGTGTGAGCGTCCTTACCTCGGCGGAGGTGTAGGCGACAGAGGATCCGGGTTTAGACCAGCGCGGCTTTGGGCTGCTAGATGCACCGCCACTACTGCGACCACTCCCGCCATTTGACGGAGATGAATAGGATGGTGAATAGGACGAGGATGAATACGATCGCGATCCGTATCCGCTATATCCACTATACCCGCTGCCACATGCGGGACACGCTGCTCTTGCACTTGCCGAACGATGACCATGTACCGGTGCTGTACATCTAGACATGTCGTGAACCTTCCAGTTGTAGCTGCTTGCCCAAGCAATGACTAAGCAGCGGTTGTGCCGAGCCATCAGCTTTTTGAAACACCGCAGCCCATCCTTAATGGCTTGAAATCGACCTGCGCTTCAGACCATGATTCCAATATGCTGGCACAGACGATAGCTCATAGCGTGAATTCCGCTAGCCGTCTTAGCGTGATTGTTCGCCGGCGGCTTCATTCTCCATTCTTTTCCTTCCCTAGAGTTCAGGCCGGATCAGCCTCGGCATCTCCACTCCCTCCCCCAACCTCTCAACCCCCAACCTCACCCTCTCCCCACCCCGCTCAATCACCACCCCATCCCCCTCAACCCCCACCAACTTCAGCCCAACCCCAACCTTCTCCCCCACCAAAAAACTCCTCGGCGCGCCATCGTTCAAACTCAATATCGCCACCGTCCCGCTCCCTCCCGCGATCACCCCGCTCACCTTGATATCCACCGGGGCGGTCTCATTGGAGAACCACTGCAACGCCGGGCTATCACTTCTCGCCGCGAGCACTTGCGGGGCGGCTGCGGGGGTGTGGGATTCCGCCGAGGTCAGCAGCAGCGACGACCACGTCGCGACGCCCACCAGGGCGGCGAGCAGTGCCAGGGCCTGGACGGTTTGCGCCGGGGTGATCCGTGCGGTGAATTTCATGGGTTGTCGCTCCTTGTTGTCCCTGTTGCCAGCCTACGCGGCAATTCTCTCCGTTTTATTTCACATGCCTTACATGTTCGCCGGGCACGATGGGGTGGGACGCCAAGGAGCGCGTGGGTGATGAGCAGGCAGCAGGGTTTTACGTTGATCGAGTTGATGGTGGTGCTGGTGATTATTGGCATTGCCAGTGCGGCGATCAGTTTGAGTATCAGGCCCGATCCGTTGCAGTTGTTGCGCAAGGATGCCGAGCGGGTTGCGCAGTTGTTGCAGGTGGCGCAGGCGGAAGCTCGCGCCGATGGGCGGCCGATTCTGTGGGTGGCGGATGCCAAGGGGTTTCGCTTTGGTCGGCGTGGGGATGATGGCGTGGGGTTTGAGTCGTTCAAGGAGGATGCGCAGTTGCGGCCGCGTGCGTGGCAGAGCCCAAAGGTTGAGGTGCGTGTGGAGCCCCGGCAGACGGTGGTGCTGAATGCCGAGTGGATCAATCCGCCGTTGCGGCTGATTTTGTCTGATGGGGCCAATCGGCTGAGTGTGCTGCGCGATGGCAGTGGGCGGATCAGTATTCAATGAAGACTCAGCAAGGGTTCACTCTGATTGAGGTGATGGTCGCGATTCTGCTGATGGCGGTGGTGAGTCTGATTGCCTGGCGCGGGCTGGACAGTGTGACGCGGGCGGACAGTCATTTGCAGGCGAGCAGTGAGCAGAGCGATGGGTTGTTGCGGGTGTTGAATCAGTTGCAGCGGGATGTGGACCTGCGCGCGGGGGTGGAGTTGAGCGAGCCGCGCAAGGTCGGGGCTGAGGATGAGGCGCCGACCGCGCCGCCGGCGGTGACGGTGCGCAGTAGCGACAGCAAGGGGTTTCGGCTGGACATTATTCGTAGCGCGGCGGATCGGCCGGGGGCGTTGCAGCGGGTACGGTGGTGGGTCAAGGGGGATACGTTGTATCGGGCGGTGGCTGAGGCGCGCAGTCGCTATCCGTTGCCGGCGCCTGAGAATGGGGTTGCAGTGTTGAGTGAGGTGAGTGATGTGCAGGTGCGGGTTTGGGAGGTGGATAAGGGATGGCGGCAGTTGAGTGGCAATCGGCGGGAGGATCCGTTGGGGTTGGAGATTCGTTTGAGTTGGCAGACGGCGCAGGGGGTTGAGCGGTATCGGCAGGTGATTGGGTTGTTGCAATAGCCGGGGTCACCGCAGTTTTTGTAGGAGTGAGCCTGCTCGCGATTGCGGTGGGTCAGTCAGCATTGTTGTTACTGGTAGACCGCTTTCGCGAGCAGGCTCGCTCCCACAGTAGATGGGTGGTGGGTCAGTTGAGGATTGAGTGGCTGTTAGGCCGTCATCGCGAGCAGGCTCACTCCTACAATGGGACTGGGTTTAGGCAGTTTGAGCGGAGACCGCTTTCGCGAGCAGGCTCGCTCCCACAATTGAATTAGGGGCAGTCAGCTTTAGCTTGGTTGGCTGTTAGACGTCATCGCTGGCAAGCCAGCTCCCACAGGGTTTGAGTGCGGCCGGAAGATATTGGTCAGTTGGGCAACCGCTTTCGCGAGCAGGCTCGCTCCCACAGAAAGCAAAAGCAAGATCAAAAGATCGCAGCCTTCGGCAGCTCCTACATTTGGATTGCGCTGGGCTTTGGTTAGCTGAGAACGACCACGCCGCCCGGCAGTTCGGTGCATTTGATGCCGTAGGCGTCGCGGATCAGCAGGGCGACGCCGGCGAGTTGGTCGAGGTTGAAGCGGGCCTGGACGCGGCGTTGGCCGAGTTCGCGGTTGAGCAGCAGGAGCATGCCGGGGCGGTAGCGGTTGATTTCGTCGATCATCTGGCTGAGGGTCGCGCCGTTGAACACCAGCACTTGTTGGCGCCAGTTCATCACGGCGGCGGTGTCGACGGTTTGTACGTTGCCGATTTGCTGTGCGTCGTAGGTGACTTGCTGGCCCGCTTCGAGGCGCAGGTTGCGGCCTTCGATGGCGACGTCAACCGCGCCGTCTAGGCAGGTCACGCAGACTTGCTGGTCGGTGTTGCGCAGGTTGAAGCGGGCCTGGCTGGCGCGCAACCACCCTGCTCCGGCCTGCATCGCCAGTGGCAAGCGTGCGGTTTGCACTTCGACTTCGCCGCTGACCAGTTCAAAGCCCTGCACGCCGTTTTCGACGCTGCGCTGGTTGATGCGGGTCTGGGTGTTGAGCTCGAGGCTGACACCTTGTGCCGGTTCGACTCGGCGCTGTTGGCCGACTTCGGTGATGTAGTCGGCGCCCAGCCCTTCGAAGCCGCCGGGAATGGTGCCGCGCACCAGCAGGAATGCGGCGGATGCGGCAATCGCACCGCCGAGAAATGCCCGTCGACCGAAACCGCGTCGGCCCTGCAACGCTTCGGCGGCCGGTTGCAGGTGATGCCATAGCCGCTTGGCTTCTTCGAACGCCCGGGCGTGTTCGCCACTTTGCGCGCACCATTCGCGCAGGGCGCGGGCGTCGGCGACGGTGGCGCGGCCCGAGGTCAGCAGGATCAGCCAGTCGCGGGCTTCGCTGTGCAGCAACTCGGTGGCCGAAGGCTCGGCGGGTTTCAGTCGAAAGATGTTCAAACGCGCAAATTCTCAACGGATTAATCGGGTCAGTATTCGCTAGACGGTTTTCCGGCCCCGCGACCGAACCGCTGAAACACTTTTCTTTCAAGTTTCGCTGCGCAGAAGCCCAACGCGGCTTTGATTTCCTTCTCGACCATGCGCGTGGAAATGCCGAAACGCTGGGAGATTTCCAGGTGTGGCGCTTCTTCCAGCCGCGCGGCGATGAAGATCCGCCGACGCCGTGCGGGCAGTTCGTACAAGGCGCTGAGCAGGGCCTGCATCTCCTTTTGCCCGCCGACCACCCGCGCCGGGTCGAGGGCCTCGTCGCTCAGTTGCAGTAGTTCCTCGACTTCGGTGCCGGTGAGCAGGCGCGCATCGGCCTGGCGGCGGTCGGCGGCGATGTTCAGGGCCATGCGATACAGGTAGGCGTTGGGCTTGAGCAGGTTTGGCGGGGTCTCCATGCGATCGACCCGCAGCCAGGTTTCGTGCAGCACGTCGTTGGCCAGGTCCTCGGAGCCGAGGCGGCGGCGCAGGCGCACGCGAAAATCCTCGTAGGAGCTGAGGAACAGTTGGCCCATCACGCTTTGTCCGGCGTCTTTCATCCCCCGGAAACTCCTTCCCATCTCGTGCATTCCATGCGTTTCCCTGACGACTCCGGTAACAACAGCAACGTGACCGGCTGGCGCAAGGCGCTGGGCGTCGGCCGATCGATTGTGAGGTTGCGAAAACTTTCCACCAGCGCGTTATCGCGCCGTACATCGCCGGTCGAAGTGACCAACCGGTTGTGCTGCACCACGCCGTCGCGCCCGACCCACACCTGCAACACCGCGCGATAACTGCCCGGCCGGGTCAGCGGCGAACGGCACAGCTTGCGCTCGATCGCCGCTTGCACCGCCGTCGCGTAGCTGCGGTTGACCGCGACAGCGGCCGGCGTGGGTTTGTCCGTCGGCAGTGGCAGGTCTTCCACCTGCGCCGCTTGCAGGGTGAACGCGTCGGCGCGGGCGTAACGCGCCATCAACCCGGTGCCGCCGAGCAGATGGCGCAAGGCGTCGGCGGCGGTGAATTCGCCATCCACGGCGAGGGAGCGACGGCCCCGGCTCAACTGACTGTCGACCAACACCGCGACGCCGGTGGCGCGGCTGTATTGATCCAACGCCCGGGCCAGCTCCTGCGCCGGGATGTGCAAGGTCATGCGCATGTCCGCCGTTGCCGGATCTGCGTTGGCCGCGTTGGCCAGCAGACCGAGCAGCCAGCCCAGACCCGCGCGGCGCACAAGCGCCGCCGAGCGCTGAAGACTGATCCGCGAACTGCCTCGCTGCACGACTGGCGCACCCCTGAAAATCGCTATCCTGCGGGGCATTTATGACTCTGGTATGACGGGCGGTGCAAAAAAACCATCACGGGTTTTGCGCCGCGCTTGCACTAGACTCAAACCCAGAGCGGCCCATTCGGGCGGGCCAGGAGGCGGACATGAAAACGCGGTGGATGTGGGTCTTGCTGATGACGGTGGGTGCGGCGCAGGCGGAGGAGCCGCTGGGCTGTGTCGAGGTCACGGTCGGCGGTTACAAGGCGCCGAATTACGATTGCCTGAGCCAGCAGATGGGCAACAATCCCGACGGCGCGGCGGCGGCGCAGAAGAACATGGAAGCGTTGAATGTGCCGGTGCACAAGCGCGCGCCGAATCAGGTCGGGCTGGCGACACCGGCGGCGACCAGTACGCGGATGGGCAATACGTTTGGCACCTCAGTGAAACCGCAGCGGCCGCCGCAGTGAAGGACTGATCGTTCCCACGCTCCTGCGTGGGAATGCAGCCCGGGACGCTCTGCGTCCCATTGGAACGCGGAGCGTCCCTTGAGGCATTCCCACGCGGAGCGTGGGAACGATCGGCGTGTACCTCTTCTTTCTCTCGTTTTGTTTTTACGACGCAACTCAATCACTCGGGGTCTGGCGGAAGCTGACGGCCAAACGATTCCAGCTGTTGATCGTGCTGACTGCAACCGTCAGGTCTACCAGTTCGCCTTCATCAAATTGCTCGCGCGCCTGTTGGTAAACGTCATCCGGCACGTGGCTTTCGGCCAACAGCGTCACCGCCTCGGCCCAGGCTAGCGCCGCGCGTTCGCGGGGGTTGAAGAAGTTGCTGTCGCGCCACACCGCGATCGCATACAG